>NZ_JARZHI010000019.1:0-188622 GCF_029946465.1 Polyangium sorediatum | reverse complement strand
CGCACCGCGCAGTTTTTCAACCCTGGGTCCAGCGCCTCGCTGGTCCGGGGTCGAGGGGGCGGACAGCCCCCCGCGGGGTCCGGGGCAGCGCCCCGGCGGGGGGGGGTGAGGTTCTGAGCTACCGCTAGCCTCCGTTCATTCGGCGGGCAGCACGTCCTCGGTCCTTCGTTTGGCGAGGAACACGAACATTGAGGGCACGAGGAAGAGCGACAGGAGGGTGGACGAGGCAAGGCCGCCGGTGACGGCGAGGGCCAGGGGGCGGTTTGACTCCGTTCCGTGTTCGAGGCCGAGCGCCGTTGGCAGCAAGCTGATGATGGTGGCGAGGCTTGTCATCGCGATTGGGCTGAAGCGCGCGCGCCCGGCTTCGACGGCTGCTTCGAGGACGTCTTTCCCTTCCTGGAACGCGCGGTTTGCGTGGTCGACGAGCAGGATGCCGTTCGAGACGGCAATGCCGATGACCATCAGGATCCCCATGAGCGCGGGAATGGAAAACCCGTCGCGCGCGCCGAGGAGCGCCAGCGTGATGCCGACGAGGCATACGGGGATGGTGAACAACATGACGAGCGGCAGGCGAAGCGATTTGAATTGAATGGTCATGATCATGAAGACGACCATGACGGCGAGGCCGAGCGCGACACCGAGGCCGCCGAACGTCGTGCGCATCAGCTCGACCTGGCCGGCCATGGCGAAATGCACGTCGCGGGTGCGGGGATCCTGCCGCAGGCGCGCTTCGAGGTCGGCGCCGGTGCTGCCGAGATCCCGCCCCTCGGTCTGCATGAGGACGTGCGCGACGCGCTGGAGGTGGTTGCGCTCGATGGAGATCGGGCCCGCGGAGCGCTCGATCGTGCCATAACTGCCGAGGGTGACGGCGCCTGAGGCTGTCGCGCGGATCGGGATCTCGCGGAGCCGGTCGGCCTCCTTCACGATCCCGCGGTCGTACGCGGTGACCACGTAATAGGACTGGCCATTTGATCCGTCGACCCAGACCGAGGGCGCATTGATGTTGCCGAGCGTTGCTTCGAGTGTCGTCTGCGCTGCGGCGCGTGCGGTCACGCCGACGAGGCCGGCTTCCTGCCGGTCGGTGGCGAGGCGTAGCTCTGGGTACGCGAGGTCGAGCGTGGTGAAGGGGTCGCGCACGCCCGGCACGGTCCGCGCGACCTCGGCGACGGCGCGGGCCTGCTCGTCGAGCTCTTCGAGGTTGTCGCCGCGCACCTCGACGACGAGCGGGGCCATGTATCCATTCGAGAAGACGCTCGACACGAGCCCGCCGGGCGCCTGCAAGAACTCCACGCCGGGGAAACGGCGCGTGAGGATGGCGCGCATCTTGTCGGCGATCTCGCGCTGCGAGTGCTTGCGTTTCTCGGGTGGCACGAGCGCGACGCGGAGAAACCCCATGTGCGGGCCGGCGTTCGGGCTGTTCATCTTCGCGCGGGCCTTGCTCGGGGCCCCGACGTTCATGAGCACGAGCTCGACCTCGTCCTTGGGCAATTCGTCCCGCAAGGCCTGCCCGATTTCCTGGAAGATGCGCGTCGATTCTTCGAGCGAGGTCCCGGGCGCGAGGCGCACGTAGACGCGCTCCATCGATTCGTCGATCTCCGGGAAAAACGTGCTCGGGAGGCGGGAGGCGCCGTAGGCGCTGGCCACGACGAGCACGAGGGTCGCGAGGACGACGGCGCCCCGGTGTTCGAGCGCCGCCCGGAGCGCCGCTGCATACGCCCCCGCGAGCCTGTCGACGACCCGTTCGAACGCGCGCGCGAGTTTTCCCGGCTCGCCGTGGCCGAGCAGATAACGGCAGGCGACGGGCGTCACCAGCATGCTCACGAAGTATCCGGCGACCATTGCCGAGGCGACGGTGAGCGCGAGCGGGGAAAAGAGCTTTTTCGCGAGTCCGGTCAAGAGGACGACCGGCAGGAGCACCGCGATCGTGCAGAGCGACGCGGCGAGCGCGGGCCCGGCGACGAGGTTTGCGCCTCGGAGCGCGGCCGTCGCGTCGTCCTCGCCGGCGAGCCGCCTGCGGTGGATCGATTCGAGCACGACGACCGAGATGTCGACGAGCGGCCCCATGGCGAGCGTCAGCCCGCCCAGCGTGAAGGCATTGAGGGATTGGCCGGTCGCGTAGAGGACGAGCAGGATGACCGCGAAGCTGAGCGGCACGGAGATGGCAGCGATGAGCACCGAGCGCCCGCTCTGGAGGAAGATCAGGATGACGCCCGCGATGAGGAAAAGCGCCTGCACGATCTCGCGCTTGAGCCCCTTCATCGCGCCCTCGACGAACGTCGATTGATCGAAGATCGGCTGCACGACCATCCCGGGCGGCAGCTCCGGCAGGTGCGCGAGCGCCTCGCGGATCGATTCGACGATCTGCACCGTGTTCCCGCCGGGGATCCGCAGCACGTTGAGGTAGACGGCCGGTTTTCCCTCGACGGAGACGAACTGCGTGGGGAGCGTGCCGCCGTCCTCGACCGTGGCCACGTCGCGCACGAGCACCGGGTGGCCGCCCACGATCCTCACGACGGCCTCGCCGATGTCGGACACGCGCGGCGCGACGGCGTTCGTGTAGACGTTCGCCTCGAAGCCCGCGCCCATGAAGCGGCCCGAGGGCAAGAGCGCGTTGGCCTTGTCCACCGCGGCGGCGATCTCGCCCGCGGTCACGCCACGCGCCTCGGCGCGCACGGGGTCGACGACGACGTTGATCTGACGCTCGCGGCCGCCGTTCGGCGAGGCGCTGGCCACGCCCGGGATGCCCTCGATGATGGGCTCGACGGTGTTGACCGCGAAATCATAAAGCTGCGGCCCGGTGAGCCCGCCCCCGTGGACGGCGATCTGGATGAGGGGGGCGTTCGAGGGATCGTATTGCAGGACGAACGGCGGCAAGACGCCGAGCGTCTTTGGCACCGACGACATCGCGAACGCGACCTGCTGCTGCACCAGCGATTGCGCGGCGTTGAGGTCGGTCCCCCATTTGAGCCACACGTAAATGATGCTGAGGCTGTTTCGGGACTCGCTCTTGATGTGGTCGACGCCGGGCGTGGCCGCGATGAATTTTTCGAGGCGCCAGGTGATCGTCTTTTCGACGTCCTTGGGCCCGAGCCCCGAGGCGAGCGTGCCGACGATGAGCACGGGCGGCGTGAGCTCGGGGAAGGTGTCGACGGCCATCCGCGGCGTGACGACCGCGGAGAAGACCATCAATGCAATGCTGAGGACGAGGACCGCCAGCGGATTTCGGAGCGCGAGGCGCGTCATCGGACCGCGCCTCCCGAAGGCGCCGGCGTGGAGACGGGCAGGAGGGAGGGCACGGGCGCGGCCGAGCCTTCGACCTTCGCGCGCACCACGTCGCCATCGCGGATCTGCGCGCGGCCTTCGAGCACGAGGAGCGAGCCGGGCAAGATCGAGGGCTCGACGAAGAGGCTCTTTCCGGTCTCGCCGAGGACACGCACCGTGGCCTTTCGCGCGATCTCGCCCTCGACGATGACGACGGTCGCCTTCGAGCCGCGCACCGTCGCCGCGCGCAGGGGCAACTCGATGGCGGGCGCGGGCGCGCCGACCTCGGTGAAGACCTCGGCCGTGGTCCCCACGGGCAGCGTGCGCTCCGGGTCGGGCACGTCGATTTCGACGTGCAGCGTGCGGGTCACCGGATCCGCCGCCGGCGAGCGCCGCGCGACACGCGCCGCCATTTCTTTCCCCGTCGCGAGCAGGCGGAGCTTGACCTCGGCGCCCGGCGTGACCGCCTGGAAATCGACCTCGGGGACGTCGGCCGTGACGCGGACGATGGCGCGATCGACCATCGAGACGAGCGCCGTGCCGGGGCGGACGAACGTGCCGGGATCGAGGTTGCGCCGGGTGATCTCCCCGTCGAACGGCGCCTTCAATACGCAATCGTTCACCTCGAGCGCCTTGCCCGCGAGCTCGGCCCGGAGCGCCCGGAGCTGCGCCTCGGCCGCGGCGCTCTGCGCGGCCTTTTGCTCGGCCTCGTTCTTCGAGACGAATCCGTCGTCGACGAGGCCCTGCACCCGCGCCGCCTCGCTCGCGATGGCCCGCTGCCGCTGATCGAGCGCGCGGGCTTGCATCGCGACGCTTTGGCTCCCTGTGGACGCGCTCCGGCAATCGAGCGTCGCGAGCACCTGCCCGCGCTTGACGCTATCGCCCGGCCGCACGAGCACCGTCTCGACATAGGCCGCGACGAGCTGCGGGCCGACGTTCGCCTCCTGCCACGGCGCGAGCGTGCCCACGAAGCGCCGCGTCGGCCGGTACGTCGCCTCGCGCGCCGGCACCACGGTCGCGCCCTTCGGCTGCGCCGAGAGGGGCGTCACGTCGGACGAAGTCGCCCGGACGAGCAAGGCCGCGCCTCCGCCGAGCGCCACGAGCAGCGTCGCGCCGAGCGCCCCGATCACCCGCCGATCCATCCGCTTCATCAGCGCACCTCCGCCACGGCTCGCTGGAGCGCGGCCCGCGCCCGCGCCACGGCAAACCCGCCGACCGCCCGCTCGACCTCGGCCTCGACCCGCAAGGCCTCGGCGTCGACGAGCTCCAGCATCGTGCCGAGGCCGGCCTTGAACCGCGCCTCGGCCTGCTCGTGGTTCGCTTGGGCGGCGGCCGCCGCGCGCGAAAGGGCCGCGAGCGCCTGGCGCGCGGCGACGAGGCCGAGGTGGGCCTGCCGCACGGCCGCCTCCTGCGTCACGCGCGTCGCCTGGAGCTCCGCCTCGCGCACGTCCTCGACCTCGCGCAGCGCGTCGCGCCGAGCCGCGAGCGCCGGATCGTAGATCGGGACGCTCAGCACCACGCCCACGTCCCAGTTCGGCACGAGCGGCGCGAAGCCGTGCCCGCCCACGGTCGAGCCGTTCGCGGGCGTCGCGCCGCCCGCGCGCCCCGAGATCGCGGCGGTCAGGAAGAGGTCGGGGCGCATCAGCGCCGCGGCCGCGCGCGTCTCGGCCTTCGCGAGGTCGACCCGCGCCTTGGCCTCGTGGATCTCGGCGCTGCCTTCCCGCGCGCGTTCGAGCAGCTCGTCGAGGGCTCCGAGCGCCTCCTCCTCGCTCGCCTCGCCGCCCGCGTCGAGCGCCGCGTCGGGTACGCCCACGACGGCCGCGAACACCGCCTGCGCGGCGGCGAGCGAGCCCTGGGCCCGCACCTTCGCGACCTCGAACCGCGCGACCTCGGCCTCGGCGCGGGCGAGATCCACCGGCGTTCGGAGGCCCGCGCCGACGCCCGCGCGCGCCGCGTCCCGATGCGCCGCGGCCCGGCCCGCGGCCTCATCGGCGGCGCGCGCGACCGATTTCGCCGCGCGCACGGCCCAGTAGGCCTCGGTGACCCGCAAGGCCACGTCGAGCTTGGCGCCTTCGGCCCGCTGCCGTTCGAGCTCGGCCTGCGCGTCGAGGGCCGCCGTTTGCGCGGCGATCCGGCCGAAATCGAAGATCTCCTGCCGCACGCCCACGGCGACGAGCGTCGAGGCGTAGGGCGTGAAGTCCGGCTCGGCCGAGATGCGGGTCGCGCCGATCCGCGGAAGATCGACGCGAGGGTTCGAAAGGACGGTCGCCGTGGAGTTGTTGACCGTCGAGCCGATGATCTGCGCGGTCGCGCCGACGGAGGGAAGCCATTGCGCCCGAGGCACGAGCGCCGCGGCGCGCGCCGCCTGCACCCGCGCCCGCGTCACGAGGAGATCCGGATTCCGCTTCTCGGCATATGTGATCGCCTCGTGCAGCGAAAAGGCCCGCACGTCGGGCGCCTCGACGGCCGCGGTCTCCTGCGCAGACGACCCCCGCGGCGCGAGCAGCAGGCCGAGCGAAAGCAGAGCCATCCACCGCCGCCGTACGGCGCGATCCCCGTGAAGCATGGCGGCCGTAGGAGCACCAACGATGCCAACGGGTCTGACGCGCCGAATCGCTGGAGATCCGGCGTTCGACCCGGGCCCCCGGGACGGGAAAATTTCCCTGCCGGGGTGGGAAATTCTCCCTGCATGCGCTCCTGGTCCCGCGCAGGATAGAGCCTCACTCCGCGGTGGCATGCGCGCTGCAATCGGCAGATCCGCCGCGGGAACACGCCCTCGCCATGCGCTCCCCCTCGCCTCTCCTCCCCCTTCGGACGCTCCCCGCGCGGCTCGCGCGGTCGATCCGGCGCGGCTGGCTCGTCTGGACGGCGGCGCTCGCGGTCCTGGCGATCACGACGCTCGCGCTGCTCGACGAGCAACGCGAGTACGAAGGCGCGCTCGTGGCCCTCACGCGGCAGCAGCAGATGCTCGCGCTCCTGCTCTCGGACGAGCTCGCGGCGCGGCTCGCGGCGGTGCGGCGTGATGCCCTGCTCGTGGCGGACGACGTCTCGGCCGGCCACGGGCCCTCGGAGGGCATGCGAAAGGCCTACCCGAGCATCGAGGTGCGTTCGTCGGAGAGCGCGCCGAGCCCCCACCCGCCGCGGACGATGTCGGTGCTCGTGCCCTCGACCGAAGGGCGCACCGTCGAGCTGACGGTGCCCGTCGCGTGGGTCATGGGCCCCTCGGCGCGGATCGAGCGCCCGGACGAGCTCGTGGTCCTCGTCCGCCCGCCCGACGAGGCGATGTGGCAAGCGGCCGACGGGCGGCAGATCCAGAGTGATCCGCTCACGCGCGCGGCGGACGCGGGCCACGACACGACGCGGCTCGAGCGGGACGAGGCCGTCGCGCTCGGGCTGCCGGACCGAAGGGCCGTGGCCGCGGTGGACGCCACGGACACAGGGACGCTCGGCCGATGGACGACGGCCGTCGTGGCGAGCGCGTCGCAGGAGCGAGACCGCTGGGAGCGGGCCCGCGGCCGCCTGCTCCTCGGCGTGCTCGTGCCGTGCGCGCTCATCGTCGCGTTCGGCGCGACGGCCCTGCGGCGGCAGCGGCGCGAGCTCGAGCTCGAAAAGCAGCTCGCCCTCGCCGCGCTGGTCCGCGCGAGCGACGAGCGGCTCGCGCGGGCGAGCCGCGCCGCCACGACGGGCACGCTGGCCATGGGGATCGCCCACGAGATCTCCACGCCGCTCGGGGTCATCGTCGGCCGCGCCGAGCAACTCGCGGGCCGCGTCGGCGAGGATCCGAAAGCGGCGCGCGCGGTGCGCACCATCGGCGAGCAGGCCGATCGCATCACCCAGGTCGTGCGGGGCTTCCTCGACCTCGCCCGCGGCGGCTCCCCCTCCTTGCGCCCCGTCGACCCAGGCGACGTCGCGCACGGGGCGTTGCGCCTCGTCGAACACCGGTTCGTCGCCGCGCGGGTCGTGCTCGTGACGGCGGTGGAAGACGATTTGCCCACGCTCGCGGGAGATCTGCGCCTGCTCGAGCACGCCGTCGTGAACCTCCTGCTCAATGCCTGCGAGGCGAGCGGCCCCGGAATGCAGGTCGCGCTCTCGGTGCGCAGCGCGGACGCGGGCGTCGATTTCGTCGTCGAGGACCGCGGCGCCGGCATCCGGCCCGAGGACATCGCCCGCGCGACCGAGCCCTTTTTCACGACGAAGGCCGCAGGCTCGGGCCTCGGCCTCGCGATCGTCCACGAGATCGTGAACATCCACCGCGGCTCGCTCGTGCTCGAGCCCCACGAGGGCGGCGGCACCCGCGCGCGCATTCACGTACCCGCCCAAGGCGAGGAGTGCTCCGATGCCTGATCAATCCCACGCCCCGCACGTCGTCATCGTGGACGACAAGCTCGAAATGGCCGAGATGCTCGCCGACGGCCTCGCCGATCACGGAATCTCCGCATTCGCCGTGGCCACAGGCAAGCAGGCCCTCGCGCGCATCGAGGCAGAGCCGGTCGACGCGCTCGTGACGGACCTGCGCATGCCCGGGATGGACGGCATCGAGCTCCTGACCGCCGCGCGCCGCGCCGTACCAGATCTGCCGGTGCTCGTGATGACCGCGTACGGCGCCCTGGAGACCGCGATCGAATCGATCCGGCGCGGCGCATACCATTACCTGACGAAACCCTTCAAGCTCGACGAGCTCGTCGTGTACCTGGGCCGCGCCCTCGACGAGTCACGCGTGCGGCGCGAGGCCCGGACGCTCCGAAAATCGCTGCGCGACGAGGCCACGAAGGCAGGCATCATCGCGCGGAGCCCAGCCATGCGCGCCGCGCTCGACGTGCTCGCCCGGGTGGCGCCGAGCGACGCCCCCGTGCTGCTCATGGGGCCCACAGGCGCAGGGAAAGGCCTGCTCGCCCGGTACCTGCACGCCGAGAGCGGCCGCACACGGGGCCCCTTCGTGACGGTCAACTGCGCCGCGCTGCCCGATCCGCTCCTCGAAAGCGAGCTCTTCGGCCACGCCAAAGGCGCATTCACCGGCGCAACCACACGCCGCCTCGGCCTCTTCGCCGAGGCCGAAGGCGGGACCATGTTCCTCGACGAGATCGGCGAAATGGCGCCCTCCCTCCAAGCCAAATTGCTCGACGTACTCGAACGGCGCGTCGTCCGCCCCGTCGGCGCGACAAAAGAGACGCCCATCGACGTGCGAATCGTCGCAGCCACGCACCGCGACCTGCGCCGCCGCGTCGCCGAAGGTCTCTTTCGCGAAGATCTGCTCTACCGGCTCGATGTCGTCCCGGTCCACGTACCGCCCCTGCGCGAGCGTCGCGAGGACCTCCCCGAGCTCGCCGCCGAGCTGCTCGCCAAAGCACGCGCGCGCCACCCCACCTCCCGCGTCGAGCGTCTCTCCCGCGAGTGTCTACTTTCGATGCTGGAGTATCCCTGGCCCGGCAACGTGCGCGAGCTGGCGCACGCCGTCGAGCGCCTCGTCTTGCTCGGCCGCGAGGCCGAGGCCCAATTCGCCGACGCAGCGCTGCCGCACGCCCCCGCAGGCGACGCCCAAGGCCCCCATTTCGCCGGCCCCGTGCAACCCCTGCGCGAATTGCAACAACGTTACGCCCGCTGGGCCCTCGCCGAGCTCAGCGGCAACAAATCACGCACCGCCGATCGTCTGGGCATCGACGTCAAGACGCTCGCCAAATACCTCGCCGACGATACGTCGGATTGAGGCGGAAGCCGCCGCGGAGCTGGGGCTTTGCCCCAGGCCCCAGCAGGGGCTGTCCGCCCCTGCACCCGGACCAGCCAGGGGCTGGACCCAAGCTCGAGGAACTGCGCGATGCGCAGTTCCTCGAACAGGCCCGGTCAAGACCAGCAGCGACCCTGCCAGCCAAAACAGCCGCGCTGCGGGTTCGGCTGGCACCCTGGGTTCTTCGTCGGCCTGTTTGAAAAACTGCGCACCGCGCAGTTTTTCAACCCTGGGTCCAGCGCCTCGCTGGTCCGGGGTCGAGGGGGCGGACAGCCCCCCGCGGGGCCCGGGGCAGCGCCCCGGCGCAGGCGGCCCCCGTCCCTCCAGAAAAGCCGTGTCAACCCGGTGCGTCCTGTGCGAAGGTCCGGGCCGTGCGTCACCGTCCCTTGCACGTAGCCTCACTCCTCGCTGGGTTGCTTGTCGCTTGTGGCTCGTCGCCTCCGGCGGCGACCGTTCCTCCGATCGCTGCGCCTGCCGGTGTGCAGGTGGTGCCTGCCGCGGCTTCGGCTTTCCCGGAGACGCCGCCGGATCCCGATGCGCCCATTCATATCGAGCGCGTGGGGGAGGCGGCGCCTTGGCTGGAGCGCGATAGCAAGCGGCAGGAACTCTGGGAGGCCTCACCTCGTGTGGATGGCGTCTCGCATCCGATCAACCCGATTCTCGGCGATACGCGTGTCCAAGCCATCGAGCCTGGCGCCATCGTGCTTCAATCGCGCGTGGGCCAGCTCGTCATGACGAAGGATGGCGTCCGCGGGCTTGTCCCGAAAGGGGTGCGCTTCGTCGGCGTGGTCTCGAGTGGCGAGGTCTTCGCCGAGAAAGAGGGCTTTGCGCCCTTCCGTGCTGCGAGCGTCGACGACCTCGTTGCGGGAAAGCTGACGCCTGTCGCCGGGATGGACCGGGTCTTTGATGCGGCGGGCGTGTTTGTCGTCGCGGCGCGGGGCGGCGTGCTCGTGCAATCCAAGGACGGGGGAAAAACCTTCGTCGATGTGCCGATGAAGGGGGCGGTGGACCGCGCGTTCGTCCGCGCGGACGGGGTCATCCTCGCGGCGGTTGCTGGACGAAAGCCCGAGCAGACGTGGTCCACGATCGACGCAAAGGGCAACGTCCAACCGGTCCGCCGTGCGCTCGAGGCTCCATTGCGCTGGGGCGGGTTCATCCTGCATGCGCTCAAGCGGAACGACCAGGGACAACCCGATACGGCGTCTGTCCTCACGAAGAATGGACGCACGTTCGCGTCCCTCCACCTGCCGGAACAGATCCACGGGGCCGAGTTCATCTCGTTTGACCCGATGTTCCAGGACGCGCTGATGAATACGGTGCTCCCTTGGGAGGGCGACGTGCTCGCCGCCGCGCCCGACAAGCCGGGCCCGGCGAAGTTTGGTGTCCTGGGCCCGTCAGGGCTCCAAGGGATCGACGTGCCCCCCGAGGACCCATCCGAAGCGTCTGGGATCACCTATGTCGGGAATCTGAGCCGGCCTCCGAAGCGCGCCTGCGAGGGGCTCCAATGCATCAAGGAGTTCCGCCGGATCACCCCGATCGCCCCTCCCTCCAGCCTCGTCGGCAGGTTTTTCGACGACGCGCTTTGCAAACGCCTCGCCGACGGACGATGCGAACAAGGCACCCTTCTCCGCGGGCCGACGATTGGCCTCGCGGACCGGAACACGGGAGCGTTCCTCGTTCGCCCGACGCCGGAGGGGTGCGACCCCCTCTCGCTCACGAGCGTGCGTGGCCTCGTCCTTCTGGATTGTCGCAACGCTCGCTTCGTGGCCGATGCATCCGGGGTGTTTTTCCGCGAGGGAAAGGTCCACGCCCCCACGAAGGACCTATGGCTCTACGAACCCGCCGAGGATGGGACGATGCTCGCCCTGCACTTCGACGCCAGCGCCACGGTCACCGCGGCCGTGCGGCGTCCCGTGGCCCCAGGCGCGGAGGGCGCATGGAGGAACGTGACGAGGCCGGGGGGCGTCACGTACATCGTCCTGCCCAAAGGCGCCGTCCTCATCGCCACGTCGAATGACGCTGGCAACGAGCTCACCCTCACGCTCGACACGCCCGAGGGCACCCAGGAGCTCATCGCAAAGGCCCCCGTGACCCGTCCCGTGCACGCCATCACGGTGGAATCAGGTGATCCCGTGCTCCACTTCTCCGATCCACAACGTCCGCACAAGGCTCGCATCTCGCGAAGCGGTACGCTGATCGAAGCGCCACGCTGAAGGCCGCAGAGCTGGGGCTTTGCCCCAGGCCCCAGCAGGGGCTGTCCGCCCCTGCACCCGGACCAGCCAGGGGCTGGACCCAAGCTCGATGAACTGCGCTCCGCGCAGTTCATCGAACAGGCCCGGTGAAGACCAGCAACGGCGTTGCCCACCAAGACAGCCGCGCTGCAGGTTCGGCTGGCACCCCGGCTTCTTCATCGGCCCGTTTGAAAAACTGCGCATCGCGCAGTTTTTCAATCACCGGTCCAGGCCGTGCCTGGTCCGGGGTCGAGGGGGCGGACAGCCCCCCGCGGGGTCCGGGGCAGCGCCCCGGCGCGACGCCGCTGCCTCAGCCTGCGCGTGCCCTTTCGACCCGAGCTGCCGGATTGCGAAGCCGAGGCCATCACGCAACGTGGCCAGCGTCCGCACGCGCGACAGATCGAGGCCGAGGGAAATCATCGTTTGCGCCACGGTCGGCCGGATTCCGGTGATGATTCCCTCCGCCCCGAGCAGCCGCACGGCGCTGAGGATGTTCAGCATGTGCGCGGCGGTCGCCGTATCGACGACTTCGACGCCGGTCAGGTCGAGGATCGCGAAGCGTGATTGCGTCCGGGCGACGGCGGCGAGCAGGTCGTCTGTCACCCGTGCGGCGCGACGGCTGTCGACGACGCCTACCATCGGGAGTGTCAGGACGTGATCCCATACCTGGATGATCGGCGTCTCCAGATTGAGGATCACCTCCTGCTGCCGCTGGATCAGGGCGAGCTTCCCCTCCAGCTCCAGCTTTGCCTTGTGTGGCTCGCTGACGTTCACGCTCATCCCGAGGAGGCCCGTGATGCGCTTGTCTTCTTCGACCGGGATCATCCAGTGCTCCCAGATGACCCCTTCTCCCTCGTCGATCACGTGCACGGGGGTGCCCGCGAGCGCGCGCTTCAGGTCATGAGGGGAATAGATTTCGAAGAAATTCTGCCCGACGAGCTGCCCGCGCTGAAGGCCCGCTGATTCTGCGCCGCGGCCGTCGTGGAAGGTGCAGGTCCCTTTGTCGTCGATGGCCCAGACGACCACGTCCAGGTTGTCGAGCAGCTCCTGGAGGATCCGTGCCATCCGGTGCTTCTCTTTTTCGGCGACGATGCGCTGCGCGTCGGCTTGCCGCCGCCGCTCTCGCTCGGCTTCGTATCGTTTCCGCTCGCCGACGTCTCCGAACACGACCACGGCGCCCAGCAGCTCGCCGTCCTTGCCGCGGATGGGCCGGCCGGACACCGACAGGGCCACGCCCTCTGGCACTGCGTGGGTCCGCGCGAGCATCCCCACGCCTTCCGTGGTCTCGCCTCGGAGGGCTCGTTGCAGGGGAAACTCGCTCGACGGGAACGGGGTCACGCCGTCGGGGCGAAAGACGCAATAGGTCTCTGCCCAGTCTGCGGGCTGGATGTGGGCCAGGCCTCGCCCCATCATCTTCATCGCTGCTTCATTGCAGTGGACGAGCGTGCCCTCGTGGTCGGAGATGACCACGCCGTCGGCGAGATCTCGAAGCGCCGCGCGGAGAAGCGCGAGCTCCCCTCCTGGGTCGGGGGTGCGCTCCTCCCGCGGCGGGCCGTCCCCGGCTGGTGCTGTCGTGGCGAGGCGGGCCGAAAGCTCGGCGACCTGCGCGCGGAGCGCTGCGCATTCCTCTTCCAACCCAGGGTGCGACATGACATCTATCCTCGTGCCCCGGGATGATTTCGTCGTGGGCACATAAGCCCTCGACGCTAGCAGCCGATTTCCTGGATCGTCAACGTGACGGGGGCGCCAGAAGCGTGCCTGCGCCGCGGTTTTCCGCCTTCGGAGTGCGGGTCACTTCGGCGCGGCGGCGTTCACGACTTCGGCGTCGGCGGGCTTCTGCGCCTTGGCGGCCTCTTCGGTCACCTTTTTGAGGTTGGCGAGGCCATTCTCGAAGTCCTTCCCGATCATCGCGTCCATGTCCATGAACAGGCAAAACATCTTCCCGATGAAGTCGTTCTCGCCGCGCATGAACCAGGTGATCTTCGTGTCTTTGCCGGCCGCCTCGACCTTGAATCCATTGTCGGTCTTGGACGCGAAAGGCTTCAAGAACTCGAGGTTGATGTCCACGCGCTCGTTCGGCTTGAGGGCGGCGATGGTCATCTTGCCCGCGCCGACGTCGTCGTTTCCTTCCCATTCGTAGACGGCGCCCACCTCGCCCTGCGTGCCGCTGAACGTCGTCTTCATCTTGGGATCGAGCTTGGCCCAGGGCGACCAGGCCTCCCACGTCCGAAAGTCCTTGACGTGGTTGTACACGAGGTCCACCGGCGCCGCGAAGGTGGCGTGGCGCTCGACCTGATACGCGGACGGGCGCGTCGCGACCACGATCAAAAAGACGACGATCAACGCCGCGAGCCCCAGCCCCACGCGAATGGCGACCTTTTTCAACAAAACCTCCCTCTGTCGGACAAACCGTCCTACGGCGGCAGGCCCGACGCGTCAAGAATGGAACCACCCCGCGTCTCCTCCCCGCAGGTTCGTCCCGGTAAAACGACGCGTCAGCCGGCCGACGCTCCGCCGCCCCCGCGGCGAAGCCGCCGTCGCCTCCCCTCGGCCCAGGCGCGGAGCGCAAAACGAAGGGGATGGCCGCCCGTGAGCGCCGACGCCACGTCCCACAACGCGACGATTTCACGCGTGCCCCGCGGACGGACGAACCAGACCGGCTCCCACGCGTCGGGGGCGAAGCGGGCGCGGAAAACGCGCAGGCCCTCGAAATCGTAGATGTCATGCCCGAGGCGCCGCAGGATCCGCAACCCTCGCGGCAAAGGCCCCGCGAACGGGACGAGGCCCATCGTGACCCGCCGGCACGAAGCGCCCGCGAGCGCCCGCATCGCCGCGTCCACGACGAGCTCGACCGTCCCGTTCGGCGCGTCGTCCGCGCGGAGGATGTCCTCGAAAAACCAGCCGCCCCGGCCGGGCACCGGCACCGCCACGAGCACGGCGACCAGGCGCTCGTCCCGCTCGGCGACGACGTACAGCCGCTCGGAGGGCCTGGAGAAGAGGTCCACCGAGAGCAAAAACCCCAAGGGGCCGCCCCTCCGCCCCGCGAGCCAGCGCGCCGAGAGCGCCGCCATGGCCGCGCCGAGCGCGCCCCCGAGCTCCTCCACACGCGCGACGCGCGCCCGCACGCCTTTGGCGCGCGCGCGGCGGATCTGCTCGCGCAGGCTCTTGCGCCCCGCGAGCACCCGCTCCCATTGCAGCGGATCCCAGACCGGCTGCCGGCCGAGGGGCAATCGCTCGAAGAAAGGGTCGCGCGGGACCTCCTCGACCGCGCAAAACCCGGCGCGCCGCCCCGCCACGCGCGCGGCCTGCACGAACGCGCGCGCGACGCGCCCCGTCTGCTCGGGCGCGCAGAGCGGCGAGCCGACCGCGATCCACGCCTGGCCCGTGTCCGCGAACGCGACCCAGGCCCCGGCGCCGTCGCTCCACGCGCGCATCCCCGGCGCGAGGGACTGAAACGCCACCGTCTCGCGCCCGAAGCAAAACACAGCCTCCGCGAGCGTGGAAGGAACAGAGGCGCGCGTGAGGTCCGGCAGCGCCGAAGGATCAACGCCGGAGATCATTCCTTCCGCCGGCGTGGGCGGGTCAGCTCCGGTTCGAAGAACATAGGCGGAGGCTCCTCGGACGCGCCCATGGCAGCAGCCACGCGCGCAAGGCCCCGCGTGAGGGTCGCAAGCTCGTCCGCAGGCATGTCGGTAAGCGCAGCGATGAGCTTGAGCTGGACAGGCGGCGGGGCCTCACGGAGCAAGGCCCCGCCAGCGGGCGTGATGACGACCTCCGCACGGCGCGCGTCGTCCGGAGAGACATGGCGCTCCACAAGGCCACGCTGGACAAGGCGCGCGACCACGACGGAAACGGAGCTCGGGTCGGTGGAGGTACGCGCCGCAAGCTCCGCGATGGAGAAGCGCTTGCCACCCGCAAGCTCGCCGAGGACGAAGAGCTGCGCCCCGCTCACGCCGTGCGCCTTTTCCACAGCCGTCGACGAGAGCCGAAGCGCCCGCACCACATGGCGGAGCGCATCAAGCGCCGCAGTCACCTCGGGGTTCCCGGCGGAGGCCGGTTCCGATCCATGGGAGCCCATGCTTTCCCAAACAGCGTAGAGCCGGACGAGCCCTCCTGCAACCGTCGCGATGCGCGGGGGGGATTACGTGGGCCTTCAAACGCGCATGTTCACGGCATGCGCGCCCTCGTCCTGACCGAGCCCTGCCGCCCGCTCGTGCTCCTCGAACGACCGGATCCCACGCCTGGGCCGGGCCAGGTGCTGCTCGACGTGCGCGCCTGCGCGGTCTGCCGGACCGACCTCCACATCGTCGACGGCGAATTGCCCGATCCGAAGCTCCCCCTCGTGCCGGGCCACCAGATCGTGGGCGAGGTGCGCGCGGAGGTGCCGCGGCCGGGGCATGCGCCTCGTTTTGCGCGCGGGGCGCGCGTGGGCGTGCCCTGGCTCGGGTTCACCTGCGGGACGTGCGTGTATTGCCGCGCGGGGCGCGAGAACCTCTGCGACGCGGCGCGCTTCACGGGGTATCAAATCGACGGCGGGTTCGCTTCGCGCGTGGTCGCCGACGCGCGGTATTGTTTCCCCCTTCCGGAGGGGGTTCCCGATCTCCAGGCGGCGCCCTTGTTGTGCGCCGGGCTCATCGGGTATCGGACGCTGCGCATGGCGGGGGACGCCGAGCGGATTGGCATTTATGGTTTCGGCGCGGCGGCGCACCTCGTGGTGCAGGTGGCGCGCTACCAGGGGCGGCGGGTCTTTGGCTTCGTGCGGGCCGGGGATGAGAAGGGCAAGGCCTTCGCGATGGAGATGGGCGCGGAATGGGCGGGCGCGTCGAACGAGCCGCCGCCGGTGGAGCTCGACGCGGCCTTGATCTTCGCGCCCGCCGGGGAGCTCGTGCCGGCCGCGCTGCGGGCGGTGCGCAAAGGAGGGACCGTGGTCTGCGGGGGGATTCACATGAGCGACATTCCCTCGTTCCCGTATTCGATCCTGTGGGGCGAGCGCGTGCTGCGGAGCGTGGCGAACCTGACGCGGCAAGACGGCGAGGCCTTTTTGGCGCTCGCGCCCCGCGTGCCCCTCCGAACCGAGGTGAACGTCTATCCGCTGGAGGAGGGCGCCGCCGCGCTCGAAGATCTGCGGGCCGGCCGGTTCTCCGGAGCCGCGGTGCTGGTCGTGGCGAACGACGAGATCCCCGTGGATCGAGCGTAAACGCGGGGTCCCGAAGCGCCAAAGACCGTTCCGAGCGCCCCGCGTCGCCCTTGCACCCGCGCCAAGCCCCCCTCGGACACCCGGACCCGGCTTCGCGCCCGCGCCAAGCGCTCCTCCGGACCCCCGGACCCGGCTTCGCGCCCGCGCCAAGCGCTCCTCCGGACCCCCGGACCCCTCCTTGCACCCGCGCCAAGCGCTCCTCCGGACCCCCGGACCCGGCTTCGCTCCCGCGCCAAGCCTACCTCCGGACACCCGGACCCCTCCTTGCACCCGCGCCAAACCCACCTCCGGATGCCCGGACCCCTCCTTGCTCCCGCGCCAAGCGCTCCTCGGACGCCCGGACCCCTCTTTGCGCCCGCGCCAAGCCCGTCCCCCGACGCCCGGACCTCTCTTCGGCGCCTCCCCTTCCCCACCCCGCGGCCCGCTGCCATCCTCCCGCCGTGTCTCCGAGGCCGCGACTCGTCTTCTTCGACGTCATGGACACGCTCGTCCGCGACCCCTTCCACGACGTCATGCCCTCCTTCCTCGGGATGACCCTGCCCGAGCTGCTCCGCTGCAAGCACCCCACCGCCTGGGTCGACTTCGAGCTCGGGCACATCGACGAGCCCACCTTCCTCGCCACCTTCCTGCCCGGCCGCTCCTACGACGCCGCGGGCTTCTGCCACGTCGTCCGCGAGAGCTACCACCTGCTGCCCGGCATCCGCGATCTGCTCCGGGACCTCCGCCAAACCACCCCCGGCGTGCGCCTCTACGCGCTCTCGAACTATCCGCCCTGGTACCGCTGGATCGCCGAGCGCTGCGAGCTCGACAAGCTCCTCGACGGCGCGTTCGTCTCGTACGAGACCGGCGCGCGCAAGCCCGATCCCGCGGCCTACCTCGTGCCCTGCCAGAGGCTCGGCGAGCCCCCCGCGGAGGCGCTCTTCATCGACGATCGCGCGAAAAACTGCGAGGGCGCGCGCGCCGTCGGCATGCAGGCGATCGTGTTCAACAGCGCCGAACAGCTCCGCGAGGAGCTCGCGCAGCGAGGGTTGATCGCGGCCGCGTCGTGAAACGCGCGCGTGGAATCTTGCCGGCCTTCCACCCCTGCTTCTATGCTGGCGCTGTTCGGGTGGGTTTTGCGCGGAGAGCCATGTACGCGTCGCTGATCGAGCACGTTGGGACGGGGAAGATGATTCGGCTCGATCGCCGTTTGTCGGGCGAGCCGTCGCTGCACGGGTACCTCCTTGGGCTCGGGCCGGAGCTCGGGCTCATCCACTGCTTCGATGACTTCGAGCCAGACGGCTACACGCTCTTCCGCCTGGAAGACGTGCTCGCCCACGAGCGCGGCGCCCACGAGGAGCACTGGGACCGGATGCTGGTCGGCGAAGGGCTGCTCGGCGGGCTGCGCTTGCCGTTCGAGGTCGACCTGCGTGGGTTCTCCGCGGCGCTTCGATCCATCCAGGCGCACCACGCGGACGTCATCATCGAGTGCGAGGACGAGGGCGACGACGACGGCGACTTTTACCTGGGTCGGCTGCTCGAGGTCGGGGAGGAGAACGTCCTTTTGCACTACGTGGACGCGCTCGGGCGCTGGGACGAGTCGCCGACGATGATCCCCGGCGAGCGGATCACGAAGGTGCAGTTCGACACGCCTTACCTGCGGCGCTTCATGCGGTACACGGCGCGGTTCCCGACGCACTGAGCCGGCCGTAGAGGTGCGCGTAGAGGCTCGCCGGGCGATCCCAGCCCGGCGCCGCGCGAAGGACGCGGCCGCGTAGGGACATGGCCCCGGGGCCGCCGAGGTGTGGGAGGGCGCGGCGGACCGCGAGGACGAGGGCGTCGGCGCTCAGCACGTCGAAGAGGAAGCCCGTGCCGCGGCCGGGGTGCGCGTCTTCGTCGAGGATCGTGTCCGCGAGGCCGCCCGTGCGGCGCGCGATGGGCACGACGCCGTAGCGCTGGGCCTCGAACTGCACGACGCCGCAGGGCTCGAAGCGGGAGGGCATGATCAAGAGGTCCGCCGCAGCGAGGAGGCGGCGCGCGAGCAGGTCGGGGACGGCGCCGAGGAAACGCGCATGCGCGGGGTGCGCGGCAGCCGCGGCGGCGAGGGATCGTTCGAGCGGGGCGTCGCCGGCGCCGGCGACGACGACGGTCGCGCCGACGCGGCAGAGGTCGGGGATCGCCGCCGCCACGAGGTCCGCGCCTTTCTGCGGGACGACGCGGCCGAGCGAGGCGACGAGCGGGCGCGCCGGGTCCATGTCGAGCCCGGTCTCGGCGAGGAAGGCGCGCTTGCAGAGCGCCTTGCCCGCGAGGTCGTCGGGGCCAAAAGGCGCAGCGAGGGCCGGGTCGCGCGCGGGATCCCAGGCGTCGAGGTCGATGCCGTTCGTGATGCCGAGGAGGCCGCGGCCGTCGCGGGAGGCGCGCGCGCGGAGCACGCCGTCGAGCAGCTCGCCGTGCGCAGGATCGAGGATCTCGCGCGCGTACGTGGGCGAGACCGTGGTGACGGCGTCGGCGGCGAGGAGGCCGGCCTTGAGGAGGTTCACGCGGCCGTGGAACTCGAGGGCGTCGGGGTGAAAGTGCGAGGGGCCGAGGCCGAGGAACGTGAGGGTCTCGGGCGGGAAGACGCCCTGGAAGGCGAGGTTGTGGATCGTGAGCACGGTGCGCGGGCGCGGGCCTCCGGCCTCGCGGAGGAGGTACGGGACGGCCGCGCCGGGCCAGTCGTGCACGTGGACGACGTCGAAGCCCGAGGCCATCGCGGCGGCCGCGCGCGCGAAGTGGGCAAAGCGGCGCGCAGTCGCATGCTCGCCGTCGCCCTCGCGGCCGTAGGTGCCGAGGTGCGCAGGGACGTCGGGGAGGACGACGACGCGGGCGCAGACGCCGGGCGCGAGGGAGATCTCGGGTTCGAGCCGAACGCCCGGCGGCGCAGGGAGGACGACGGTGACGTCATGCCCGAGGCGCGCGAGGGCACGGGCGAGGCCGGCGACGCCGTCCGCGATGCCGCCGAAGCGGACGAGGGGCGAAAGCTCGGCCGCGACGTGGAGGAGCTTCAAGGGCGGCTCAGGGCGGGCACTTGCCGCCACAATCCGCGGGGCAGGTGCACTGGTTCTCGCTCTTCGCGGTGCAGGTGCCATCGCCGCACGTGCCGGTGCAGGCGCCGCAATCCTGGAGGCAGTCCTGGCAGGTCTCGAAGGGCTGGCAGATGCCGTCGCCGCAGAAGCCGACGCAGTCCGCCCCGCAGGTGAGGGTCTCGCTGCAGTGGCAGATGCCGTCGCCGCACTTGGGGCCGCAGTCGCCGACGCAGCTCATGCACGTCTCGCCGGCCTCGCACGTGCCGTTGCCGCAACAAGCGCCGGTGCAGTCCTGCGCGCAGGTCAGGCAGGTCTCGCCGAAGTTGCAGACGCCGTCGCCGCAACAAGCGCCGCAGTCCGCCGCGCAGCTCTGGCAGGTCTCGCCGGTGCCGCAGGACTTGTTGCCGCAAACCTCGCCGCAGTCCTTGGGGCAGTTCGACTTCGTCTCGCCGGCCGAGCAGGTGCCGTTGCCGCAAGCGACAGGGCAATCCATCGGGCACTTGGCGTTGTTCTCGAAGTTCTGGCAGACGCCGTCGCCGCACGCGGGGCAAGCGCCGCAGTCTTCGACGCACGCGCCGCAGAGGACTTCCTGCGGTTCGCAGACGCCGTTGCCGCAGCAATCGCAGTCGTCGTAGCAGGTGGAGCACTTCTCGCCGAAGTTGCAGGCACCGTCGCCGCAACAAGCGCCGCAGTCCGCCGCGCAGTTCGAGCAGTTCTCGCCGAGGGTCGTGTCGCACTTGTCGTTCGGGCAGCAAGCGCCGCAGTCCGCCGAGCAGTTCGCGCAGTTCTCGCCGAAGCCCATGTCACACGTGCCGTTGCCGCAGCACACGCCGCAGTCGCCAGGGCAATTCGCGCACGTCTCGGTGCCTTCGCAGACGTCGTCGCCGCAGTTGCACGGGCAATCCTCGAGGCAGGTGCCACACGACTCGCCGGGGACACACGCGCCGTCGCCGCAGTTGACCTGCGGGATGCAAGCAGGCGTGCCGCTGCCCGGAGGGCTCTCCTCGCAGGCGTACCCCGTCGGGCAAGGGTGTTCGATGCAAACACACGGCAAGCTGAGCGGGACGACGCCCGTGGTGCCCGCAGGAAACTCGGTGAACATCATCTCCGCGCCAACGGTGTCGTCCTCCCGCGCAAGGTCGAACGTGGCCGACGCGCGATGCTTCGTGCCCTCAGGATCCGAGAGCGAGACACGGCGCGCAATCGGAAGCTCAGCCGCACTCGCAACAGAGATGGTCTCGGTAAAGTCGACGCGATCCCCGGTCTCGACCTGCACGGTGACGGAGCGAAGGCGCGCCGCACATTCGGTGCCGACCCCCATCACGAGCGTGACGTCGGTGGTCGCCGAAGGCGCGACATCACTGCCGCACTGCAAGCCGAACAAGGCAAGGAAAGTGGCAAGCGCAGCGACGACGGCGCCACGAAGCGCAAGAGGAGCAGGCACCCGGGACATGTCCCATCGTCGCGCCATTCGCAGGGCAGGCGCAATCCGCGAAGGCAGGCGTCGCGCGCTGGGGCTTCGCCCCAGACCCCACCAGGGGCTGTCCGCCCCTGGACCCGGACCAGCGAGGCGCTGGACCCAGGGTCGATGAACTGCGCGATGCGCAGTTCATCGAACAGCCAGGGGCAAGACCGGCGACGGGCCCGCCAACCAAAGCCGCAGCGCTGCCGGTTCAACGGGCAACGCACACGTCGCCAGGTTGAGAGCCCCCTCCATGGTCTTGCCACCGGCCCGTTGGAAGAACTGCGCGGAGCGCAGTTCTTCCACCCTCGGTCCAGGCCGTGCCTGGTCCGGGGTCGAGGGGGCGGACAGCCCCCCGCGGGGACCGGGGCAGCGCCCCGGCGCGACGCCTCAGCTCAGCTCCCGAGCGCGCAAGCCGAGGACAGCCTTGTGCCGCAGCACGTCGAAGCTCCGCACACCTGGCCTGTGGTGGAGAGGCCCGCGCCGCAGGAGAAGCCGGGTGCGCATCCGCATGAGGAGGGGCCCGCGTCGACGTCCCCGCCGTCGCTGTCGCCTGCGTCGTCGCCCGCGTCGTCGCCTGCGTCATCGTCGCCGGGGCCCGCGTCGGCGTCGTCGCATCCGCATACGGAGCCGACGTGGAAGACGAGCTTGCGCGTGGCGGCTTCGCAGAAGTCGGTGTCGATGGTCTGCACGTCGCCGAGGATGGGCGGGAGGGGCGAGGGGCAGGCGAACTCCTTGCCTGGCCCTGCGTTCTCCTGGCCCTTCAGGGTTGCGAACGAGAGGACCTCGATGTTGATGCGCTCGGAGGCGGGGTTGCCTGCGTCGCGCTTGAGGACGAAGCTCGCGGGGGCGTCGCCTGTGAGGTTCACGCAGAGCGCGGCGATCTCGGCGCTGCCTTTCGTCACGACGATGCGCGCGGCGCCGGGCTTTGCGGGGGTCTCTACGGGGATGAGCTCGACGAGGAGGTAACTCGGGTCTCCCGTCATGTCGGAGCCGCAGGCTGCGATGAGGGCGCCGGTGGCTGTGACGAGCGATGCGCCTGTGGCGAGGGCGAGGGCCGCGCGCCGGCGAGGACGGGGCGTTTCGCGAACGGCGTCGGGCATCAGAACCTCACGAGGGCGGGGAAGACGCGGTCGACGGTGCTCGGCGGGGGCCCGGCCGTGGCGGGCGTCTCGGGGCTCGTGACCAGCACGATCGTCGTCACGGCGGCTGCGCCGACCACGACGGCGCCGACGGTGCCCCAGAACCAGGGGCGCTTGTAGACGGGCGGGTCCTTGGGCTTGGGGGCTTCGGCGGCGGCGGCGCGCGGCGCGGTGAGCGTGAGCGTCTTGTCGTCTTGCGAGAGGGTCTTCGTGACCGTGGTCGTGTCGTGGCCCTTGGCGCCGATCACGAAGACGTGTTTGCCGGGATCGATCTCGGCGCGGCCGTCGGTGGCGAGCTTGATGGGCATGCCGTCGACGGTGACGTCTGCGTTCGCGGGGCTCGTCTGGAGCTCGATGCGGACGATCTTGCCGGAGACCTCTTCGCGCAGCTTGTCGATCTCCGTCTTGAGCGAGGGCTTGATGGGCACCTTGCGTATCTCGGCGTCGGTGACGGCGGCGTCGAGGGTGTCACGCGCCTCGACGTAACGGCCGAGGGCGCGGAGCGAGGCGGCGATGTTGAAGCGGACGCTCGTCGAGGGGCTGATGTCGTCGGACTTGCGGAAGGCCTCGAGGGCCTCGGTCCATTTGCCCTCGTCGCTGAGGGCGAGGCCCTGGTCGAAGAGGGCGCGCGCCTGGCGTTGCTCGGGCGTGGGTTTGGCGGGGCCTGCGCCGAGCGCGATGGGGGCGACGAGCAGACACGCGACGACGGGGGCGACGGCGAGCCATCGCAGTGGCGAACGGGGCATCAGTCGTAGCTCCGGACGAGAGGTCCGCCCTTCTTCGTCGGCGGAGGCGAGGACGTCGAGCCCGCCTTCGGGGCCGTCGCGCCCGCCTTTGCGGCAGGCTTGGCCGACCCGGCGAGCGGGTCCTGCGCGGCCGAGGACGAGGGCAGCGCGGCCGGGATCACCGAGGACGAGGGCGCAGGCACGAAGACGATGACCGACGCGGGCGCTGCGGCCGCGGTCTGCGTGTCGTCGCCGCCGCCGCTGCGCGTGCTGAGGAGGACGAACGCGCCGCCGCCGAGCAGGAGCGTGATGAACACGGCGAGGAAGACGTGGAGCATCGACAACGCGCCCCGCGGACGCGCGGACTCCAGACCAAGCGCCTGCGGGTCGCTCTGCGCGACGCCCGGGATCGACGCGCTCGTCGTGCCGCTTTGCTCCGGGCCGATCGCGAACGGCACGTAGCTGCTCGGCGCCGGGGTGTGCCCCTGCGGCCCGGGGATCTGCGGGACCTGCCCCGGCGAGAGCGTCCCGAGGCGCGCGCTCGGCGGGGCGGGCGTCGCGAGCTGCCCGGTGGGGTGCGACGGCGGCGTGAAGGAGCCCGGGGTCAGCGTGTGGATGCGCGGCGCCGAGCTCATCTGCGCGCGCGGCGTGTTGCTCGCCACGCGCGCGAGCAGGGCCTTCCGCCATGCGCAGCGGTCCGGGAAGGTCTCGGCGATCCACGCCGCGGCGGAGGCCGCGTCGTGCGGGGCGCCGCGGGCGCGCGCCCAGGCGCGGAGATCGTTCTCCACGGCGAGGGCCGTCGGATATCGCTCGGCCCGATCCCGCGCCATCGTGCGCATCACGATGGGATCGAGCGAGGCGTGGATCGCGTCGCGCACCTGGCTCGGCGGCTCCACGACCGCGCTCTGGAGCGCCATGATCGTCTCGAGATCCGAGTTCCGCGCGAAGGGCGAGTTGCCCGTGCAGAGCTCGTAGAGCATCACGCCGAGGCTGAAGACGTCGACGGTCCGATCGACGGCCGCGCCGCGGAACGTCTCGGGGGCCATATACGGGAGCTTTCCCTTCAGCTCGCCGTGCGAGGTCTGCACCATGCGCTGCTTCGCCTTCGCGACGCCGAAGTCGAAGAGCATCGGATGGCCCGCGTCCGAGAGGATCACGTTGGAGGTCGAGACGTCGCGGTGGATGATCTCCAGCGACTCGCCTTCGAGGTTCTTCGCCTCGTGCGCGGCGTGCAGCGCGGAGGCGACCTCGGCGCCGATCCACGCGACCATCCAGTCGGGGAACGCCGTGCCGTGGTTCTTCCGGATGTCCCGCAGCATGCGCTGCAGCGGATCGCCGTTCGCGTAGTCGAGGACGACGAAGTGGTTGCCCGTCTCGGAGCCGACGTCGATCGTCGAGATGATGTTCGGGTGCCGGATGGCCGCAGCGACGTTGGCCTCGTCGTGCAGCATCAGGATGAAGGTCTCGTCCTCGGCGAGGAACGGGTGGATGCGCTTGACCGCCACGGGCTTGACGAAGCCGCCGGGCGCGACGAAACGCGCGATGAAGACCTCACCCATGCCGCCGGACGCGAGTCGCTCTACGATCTCGTAGCGACCGAGGCGCTCGGGGACGTCCTGGGACTCCGACATGGGATCCCGAGGGTACACCTTTGCCGCTCTCGCCACAAACACCCGGCGTTGCGAGATCGGCAGTCTTTCGTTGGTCTGGCTGACCCGGCGGTCAGTGCTTCGCGTCGACGGCGCCGGGGCCGAGCAACGTGCCGCACATGGTCTTGCAGAGGATGTCGTGCGCGGCGCAGGTGCACTGGCCCTGCTTCTTCTGGTCGAGCTTCTTCTGCATCTCGGCGATGGTGAAGCCGGCCCGCTTCTCGACCTTCTGGACGGTCCACTTGTCCCGGATCTGCCACGGCGTACGAGCGTCGGTGGGTTTGCCGTCGGCCTCGGCGCAGCAACGGAAGCTCAGGAAATAATAATAAAAATCCTCGTCGTGTGTGTAGACCTTGGGGCGGCACTGGTTGCGGACGCCCTTGTACCAGGGGCCGCCGGTGTGGACGCTGTCGTAGAGCGCGTGCCGCGAGCCTTTGGGTTGCTCGCTCGCGACGACCTCGTCGGTGTTCGCCGGCATGTCGGCGACGCCAAAAGCGCTGATGCAATTCGGCTGCGAGCCGCTCGGGACGCCCTTCCAGAGGCGCGCGAGCTCGTCTCCGTCCCGCGCCGCGACCTTCTTCATGTTGGGATCGTCCCAGAGGTGGTCACCGTTGCACTTGGCCGCGTCGCGCACGTAGCCGTGCGGGAACGGCTTCATCTCGGGGCCCTCGCAGGCGAAGTTCCACTCGGACTCGGTGCACATGCGCTTGCCCACGGAGGCGCACTTGATCTGCGCCTGGTGGAAGCGGTTCATGACCTCGGGCCGCACGCCCTTCTGGTTCGGCCATTCGTAGGTGTCGACGCAGTAGCGCTTCTTCACCTTCTTGCCGACGCATTTGCTCGTCGGCTCGAACTCCTCGCACACGGTCTTCTTGTTCGATTTGTCGAACCAGCTCTTCTTGCACTTGTGCTCGACCTCGGTGCAGTACTCGCCCTCGACGAGCTGCATGTCGGGCGGGCACGCCGAAGGCTCGGCCGAAGGCACGGGCGTGGGCGCAGGCGTGGCCATGGCGCTCGTCGCCGGCGCAGGCTCGGCCGTCTTGCCCGTCGCGTCCGGGGGCGCCGCGTCGGCGGGCTTTTCGGTGGGGATGGCGGCCGCAGGGGGCGGCGCGGGAGGCGGGGGCGGCGGCGGAGAGCCGCCCATCACGGGCTCGGGAGCAGCGGCGGAACACGCGGCGACGAAGACGAGGGCCGCGACGATCGAAGGGAGGGACGAGACGATCCGCATACCCGCCCTCCCATAGTCGAGCGGGGATCGGGCGCCAGCCTCATTTCGGCGGGACGGGCGGCTCGTCGTCGGGCTGGATGCAAGCCGAGAGGTCGAAGAGCATGAAGAGCAGCGCCTCCTCCTGCGGCGAGAGATCCGTCGTCTTGCACCCGTTCGGGAACGCAGCGCCGATCTCGTCGCCCGAGGAGACGTGAATGTCGCTGAAGACGACGCGGCCGCACTGGTTTTCCTCGGGCACGCCGATGGGCGTGTTGAACGTGAGGTACTGGACCGAGCCCGGGTTTTCTCCGTAGATCCAGCGGCGCGAGACGGCCGGATTGACCTCGTCGACCGTGTGTTGTCCTTCCTTGATGACGAGCTCGCCGGGGGTGGTCGAGGCGTTGACGTTGACGAGCCAGTCGCGGAGCGCGGCGCCCTTGGGGAAGGTGTCGTCGATCTTCGCGGTGAAGGGGTTCGCGAGGTCGGCCTGGTGGTTGAAGACGGCCGTGTCCGGGAAGGGATCGGGGCCTTCTTCGAGCCAGTAGTTGTGCCAGTGCGAGGCGAAGATACGCCCGCCCTGGGAGGCGTAATCGAACATGGCTTGCCGCGCGGCCTGGGGCTTTTGTGAGCCGTTCTGGGCGGCCTCGCAGGCCATGAGGACGACGTCGTACTTCTTGAGGCTGTCGACGTTGGCCCAGAGCGTGGTGGCGGCGGCGAACGAGGCACCGCCGTTGAGCGACGCGGCGTACTTGTTCGAGCCGCCCGGCCCCGCGAAGAGCTGGACGCGGCCATTGCCGTCCGCAGGCGTGAACTCGGCGTCGTCGATGCCGATCTTGCGCAGGAGGCACTCGAGCGGATCGGCGCCGCCCGTGGTGAGCGCGATCCGCGGGAGATCGCCCTCGGACTGGTTGCGCGGCAGGCGCGTGACGTTGGCGTCGGTGAGCGGGTTGTCGACGCACTCGACGACGTCGGGCAGGACGATCTGCCGGCGCCACTTGCCGACCTGGATCACGAGCGGGATGTCCTTGCCGACGGGGACGTCCTCCAGAACGAACCTGCCTTGGGTGTCCGTCAGCGCGGTGACCACCGGGTCACCGGAGAGCACGGAGCCGCATTGATCGCAGCTCGCGCCTTCGGGGAGCGGCTTGAGCGGCTCGTTCGGGATGTAGACGGTGACGTTGTAGAGCGGGGTTTTGCCGGCCGGATCGTAGACCTTGCCGGTCACCGTGGTCTTGGCGCCGCCCGCGCAGTTCACCTGCTGGCATTCGAGGTTCGAGCAGGGGGGCCCGCCGCCCGTGAAGATGCCGCCGACGCCGTCGGCGCCGGTGCCGCCCTGGCCCATGCCGCCCATGCCGCCCTGGGCCGTGCCCGCCGATCCGCCCGAGCCAGTGGGTGTGGAGCTGCCACCCCCACCACAAGCGCCCGCCGAAAGCCCGACGAGGATCGCCAAGGTCGCGCCGATCCCCACGCAAACCGCGTGTTTGCCTCTCATGTTGCTGCCTCTCTCCCGGCGCCGCGGCGCCAAGCAAAGAACCCGAGCGAGGGCCGAGCGAGGCAGCGATCGCAGCTCACCCGGCCGTCCGCATTCTGCATCAGCCGGGAGAGCGCCGCATCGCCGTCACGTGACGGACAGGAGATGCGACCTTCGGAGGACGCCGCCTCGAAGGGGAGGCAGCGTCCGGGGAGTGAATCGTAGTGCCCAGGGTCGGAATCGAACCAACCACACGCGGATTTTCAATCCGCTGCTCTACCAACTGAGCTACCTGGGCGAGGTCCGCGTTCGCTCTGACGAGCTGCGCAGGCCGCGTACGTTACGCGGAACGTCACCTAAGTCAAGCGTCCAATCGTTCTTCCGCGACAACTTTTTCATCTGCGGGGACGGGCAGCAGGTTCGGGGCCTCCGTCGAAGGGTGTTTCGCGGGGTGTTTCGCGGGGGTTTCCGCGGGGGTTTCCACAAGGGCGTCGATCGGCGCCGGGGGCTCGGCGTCGTCATCGGCAGGAGATGCGGGGAGCGAGGCCGGGACGACAGGCTCGTTCGTCGTCCGAGGGAGGACACGATCGACGTGGCGGAGGGCCGACGCGAGCCAGGAGGCGCGGAGGAACAAGACCGCCAGCACGGATGCTTGGTGCACCAAGAAGGCGGCGAAGACCTGCGTCTTGCGCTCGACGCCGATGCGGGAGCCGAGGACGACCGCGGCGCCGAGGAGCACGGCGCCGAGCGCAGCGCGCCAGGACCAGCCGGCGAGGAGCGCGAGCGGCGCGCTGCGAACGGCTTCGAAGGCGCGCTTGATGGAGGCGCGCATGCCGAGCTCACCACGGACGGCCGCGGCACGCGCGACGTCGTGGAAGACGGAGACGAGCAGGACGAGGACGATCGCGGCGGCGACGAAGCCGATGCGCACCTGATCCGCGGCGCGCAGGTCGATCGTCTCGCGGCGCGCGACGGCGTTGCCGATGGCGATCAGCACGCCGCCGAGGAGCGCCTCGACGAGCGCCGCAGCGCCGAGCAGGAGCGAGAAGGTGCCGAGGGGGCGGAGCGCCCACGCGCCGAGATCACGGGCAACGACGCGGCCCTTCGCGCCGAGCGCGCCGAGGAGCGCAGCGAGCGGCAAGAGGCCGAGGAAGCTGACGAGGACGAGGAGCAGGAGCGTGCTCGCGGTCGCAGGGCGGAGGCCTCCGCTCGAACGGCGCAACGCTTCGAGGAGGAGCAGGCCGCCTTGATCGAAGAGGACGGCGTCGCCGCGCGGGTAGCCGGCGACGGCGCCGCCGAGCGTGACGGCGAAGGGCCACGCGAGCAGGAAGGCCGCGACGAGGCGGAAGGCGTAGACGAGCAACACGACGCCGGGGCGCCTGCGCGCGAGAGGTCTCTCTTCGATCGTGCCTTGCGCGTGGTTCATGGTGCTCACGGAGCGAGGAGCCAGAGGAGGAGCTCGGCGCCGAACATGCCACGCTCGAGCACACGCGAGCCGACCCCGCCGCCTCGCTCGTTCTGCGCATTGTTCAAGAGGTCGTCGTCGAGCAGCACGCGATGCTCGGGATCGATGACGGCCCCGACGAGCCGAAGCTCGCCCTCGTAGTCGACCTCGTGCGTGACGCCCTTGCCGTCCCAGCGCACGCGCTTCGTCGAGCCGTCCTCCATCACGAGATCGATGTCGACGGGGAAGACGAGCGTGCCGCGGCGCCGGACGAGGACCCGGCCGCGGTAGCCGTACGTGTCGAGCACGGGCGCGGCGGAGGGCTTGTCCGGATCGCCGAAGAGGCCGCCGAGCGGCGCCATCCGGTTCGAGCTGATCTCGGCGACGGAGTAGTCGACCCAGCCGCGCTCGAAGATCGCCTGGCGCGCGGTGAGCTCGGCGTCGGGCCCGAGCGTGTCGCGGAGGACGCCGAGGAGCTCTTCGGGCCCAGGGTGGCGGAAGCGGTAGCGGCGCGTGTAACGGCCGATCGCCTCGCGGACGCGGTCGGGGCCGTAGACGCCCGCGAGCGTGTTCAAGATGGTGCCCGTGCGCGAGTAAACGAGCGAGCCGTAGTCGCTGCCGCTCGCGAAGCGCGCGGCGGACTGCGCGACGGCCTCGTTGTGCTCGACCTCGGCGGCGGCGACGCGGTAGGCCGAGGGGAGCGCGACGCCGAAGCCCCCCGGCAAGCGCAGCGCCGAGTTGCCGGGCCAGCGCGCCTCCATGGACTCGCCTTCCGCGTACGTGTTGAGGCCCTCGTCGAGGAACGGGAAGGCATGCTCGTTCGTCGCGACGAGCCCGTAGAACCACTGATGCCCGAGCTCGTGGAGGGTCACGCCCTCGATGGCGCGCGCGCCCGTCTCGGGTGTCCACCACGCGCCGCCCGTGGTGATCAGCGTGGGGTACTCCATGCCGCCAGCCTCGCCGGCGCCGCGCGGCGGATGCACGATCGTGACCGTGCCGTACGGATACTTTCCGTACGCCGCGCCGAAGTGCTCGAGCCCGAACCGGACCGCGTCGAGCTCGAGCGTCGCGATGCGATCGAAGCCCGGCGGATAGAGGCAACGAAGCGCGACGCCGTCCGCCGTCGTCGCCGTGACCTCGCGGAAATGATCCCACGCGGTGAACGCGAAGTCGTGCACGTCCTCCTGCAGGAAGCGGCGCTCGATACGGCCGCCGTTCGTGGTCTCCTTGTCGAGCCTGCCGGTCGCGCCGATGACGTAGCCCTCGGGCGCGTCGATCGTGACGTCGTAGTTGCCGTAATCCGCGTAAAACTCCGAGAAGCGATAGAACGGGAAGTGCGCCCAGCGCCCGTCGGGCTCGATCTTCGCGAGCTTGGGGAACCACTGCGCGACCATGTGGAAGCTGTCGTCGAACCCGGTCCGCAGCGTGACGCTCGGCAGATCGGAGACGAACGCGACGTCGAGCGTGAGCGTCTCGCCAGGCTCGATCGCGCGCGGCAAGGGCACGCGGATGTCGGTCTCGTCGTCGGGATCGCCGGGCGTGTGGCGATCGGCCTTGTCCCAAAGCTCGCTGTCGAGCTCGCGCGCGAAGAGCTTCGAGACGCGGATCCAGCCGTAGTCGGCGAGCGCGCCGCCGCCGCGGAAGCCGCGCGCGCGCTGCCGCATGTAGTTCGTCTTCTCGTTCTTGAAGGCGTTCAGGTAGAGGTGCAGCCAGATCTCGCGCTGCGGGATGCGCGAGGCGTTGCGCCAGACGATCGTGCCTTCGCCACGCACCTGGTGGAGCGTCTGATCGAGCGTGGCGCGCAGCGTGTAACTCGCGACGGGATCGGCGTGCGCGGCCATGGGCTCGGCGGCGAACGCAGGGAGCGCGCCGGAGCCAGCGTTGCTCGGAGGGATCACGGCCTCGGCGAGCTCGACGCCCGCCGCCGCGGGAGGCTCTGCCGAGACGCTCGTGGTCGCCGCGAGCGCCGCGCCGTAGGTCGCGCCGAGGCCCACGGCGATGGCGAGGGCCGTCCGGCCCCACCCACCCCGCCCCCCCTGTCGTTGGTTCATCGTCTTCCTCTCGGGAACGTCGCGAGGTCGAGCCTGTGCGCCACGAGCAGATCGTGGACGACCCGCAGCACCTCGATCGTCGGCAGGCCCGTGGCGCCGATGATGTCTTCGATCGAGGCCACGCCGTCGATCGACGCGACGATCATGCGCCCCCGCTCGTCGAGGCCACGCGCGAGCTCCTCGACGGAGGCCTTGAGCCGCGGCACGAGGCTCGTCTCGCCGATGCGCGCCATGTACTTCTGCTTCAGCATCTGCCGAGAGCTCTCGGCGTAGCTGAATGCGCCGATGTTGTCCGGCGCGTCCGCGAGGATCGCCTCCGCGAGCGCGAGCGCGGCGCGATGATCCCCAGCCTCGTAACGCGCACGCACCTCGTTGAGCCGCTCGCTCACGGGCACGCTCGGCACGGGCGAGGAGCGCTCGCCCGACATGAGCGATTCGGCGCTGCGTGATCCCGTCTCGGATCCACGCCTGCGGTGCGACGGACGTCCTGCGTTGCTCGGCGGCGCAGGCGGCGGCGCATCCATCGTGGGCTTCACGGTCCGCGGCGGCGTGAGGCGTGACGCGATGCGTGGACGCTCGTCGATCGGGCGAGGGCGAGGTGTCTCCTCGGGCGTCGGCGTCGGCGTCGGCGTCGGCATCGGCGCAGGCACACGCGCGCGCACGGGTTCGTCCGCCGGGCGTGAGCGCGGGGGTTCCGTCGGGTGCGAGCGCGGAGGTTCTTCCGTCGGGCGCGAGCGCGGCGGCTCGGTTTCGCGCGTCCGCGGCGGCGGCTCGGTCTCGATCGTGTCGCGCGCGCGAAAGAACTCCACGCCGAGCTCTTCGAACACGGCGTCCGCGGTGTCGAGCGCGCGCGCCGTGAGCGACGACGACGACTCGCGCGCAGCGATGCCGCGATAGAGCGGCTCGTGCTCTTCGAGCAGCCCGGGGGCCACGCCCGGGAGCGTGTCCTGATCGAGCATCGGCGGCGGCATCGTGGCGAGATCGTCCTGCCGCATGTCGAGCGTGTCGTCGCCGCGCGGCGGCATCGTTTTCGCGTCGTCCCGCTGCGGCGGCTCGGTGTCGTCGCCGCGCGGCGGGATCGTCTTCGCCTCGTGGAGCGGACGCGGCGGGATCGTGTCGTCCCCGCGCGGCGGGATCGTCTTCGCGTCGTCGCCGCGCGGCCGCACCGTGTCCACGTCGCTCGCCGGCGGCGGGATCGTCTCGGCGGCCGCGGAGCCCGCGCGTGGTTCGTCGCTCGCCTCGGGCCGCATCATCTGCGCGACGAGCTGCTCCATGGGAACGGGCGGCGGCAACGTCTCGCGCTCCTGGATGAACTCCGGCAGCGGCTCGGCGTCGCCAAACGAGACAGAGACGACGGGCTGCGGCGGACGCACGGTGTCGCCGGCGAGGCCGAGGCCCCGCGGCACGACAGGCTTGCGCGCTCCGCGATCCGCGGCGCCCTTGCCTTCCGGGCCCTGTCCCTGGTCTCCGGTCTCTTCGTTCGATCGTTCGGGAGGCTTTTGCGACATCACACCCCGACCAAGCGTCGCGCCGTGCTCACCCTTGCGGCCTGGCGATGACGCCCTTGAACATCCGGTGCGTGCGGGCGAGCGAGTCCATCTGACCACGAAGCGCGGTCAAATCCTTACGGGCGATCGCTTCGCGGCAACGCTCGAGGATGGCGCGCGCCTTCTCGATGGCGTCACGCCCGAAATCGCTGGACTGAACGATGGCCTGTACCTTCGGGAACATCTTCTCGATGTCCGCGATGACCTTCTCGGCTTCCTGCTTGACCCCTTCGAATTCGTCGTTCGAGCGACGCTCGACGAGGTACTCCTTGGCGGCCTCCATCATCGCGCCGACCTCCTCCTTCGTGAGGCCGCTGGAAGCCGTGACCTGGATCGACTGCTGCTGGCCGGTCTCGAGGTCCTTCGCGCCGACGGAGACGATGCCGTCGCTGTCGATGGCGAACGTCACCTCGATCTCGACCTGGCCCTTCGGCGCGCGCCGGAGCCCCGTGAGGACGAACTCGCCGAGCAGCTCGTTGCCCTCGGCCTGCGCGCTCTCGCCCTGCATGACCAGGATCTTCACGGCCGTCTGGTTGTCGCGGCTCGTCGTGAAGATCTTCGACCGGCTCGTGGGCACGGTCGTGTTCATCGGGATGAGCTCATCGAAGTTCGACCCGTGCGTCATGATGCCGAGCGCGTGCGGCGTGACGTCGAGCAGCACCATCTGCTTCGACTCGTCGACGAGCGCAGCCCCCTGCACGGCCGCGCCGAGCGCGACGACCTCGTCGGGGTGCACGCCCTTGCAAGGCTCGCGGCCGAAGAACTGGCGCACGGCATCCTGCACGCGCGGCATGCGCGTCATGCCGCCGACGAGGATCACGTCCTCGATCTCCTCGCGCTCGATGCGCGCGTCCTCGAGCGTCTGGCGGCAGATCTCGATGCAACGATCGACGAGATCGCCGCAGAGCTTCTCCATCGAATCACGCGTGAGCGTGCGCTGGAGGTGCAAGGCCTCGTTGCGACCGCTCGAGATGATGAACGGCAGGTTGATCTCGGTCTCGCGCACGCCCGAGAGCTCGCACTTGGCCTTCTCGGCGGCGTCCTTGAGCCGCTGCAGGGCCATGCGGTCCTGCCGGAGATCGACGCCCGTCTGATCGCGGAAGCCCTGCACGAGCCAGTCGATGATCCGTGCGTCGAAGTCCTCGCCGCCGAGGAACGTGTCGCCCGCCGTCGCGATGACCTTGAAGACGCCGCCCGCGCCGATCTCCAGGATGGAGATGTCGAACGTGCCGCCGCCGAGATCAAAAACAGCGATCGTCTTCTCGACGTTGCGCTCGAAGCCGTACGCGAGCGCGGCGGCGGTCGGCTCGTTGACGATGCGGATGACGTCGAGCCCCGCGATCTGCCCCGCGTCCTTCGTGGCCTGGCGCTGGCCGTCGTTGAAGTACGCGGGCACGGTGATGACGGCCTTCGTGACGGGCTCCGAGAGGTAGTCCTCCGCGAAGAGCTTCATCTCCTGCAGCACCATCGCGCTGATCTCGGGGACCGAGTAGGTCTTGTCGCGGAGCTGGATCCGCACGTCGCCGTGCGGCCCCTCGACGATGCGATACGACGCCGAGAGCATCGCGTGCTTGACCTGCGAGGACGAGTACTTGCGCCCGATGAGGCGCTTGGCGGCGTAGACCGTGTTCTCCGCGTTCGTGATCGCCTGCCGCTTCGCGATGTGACCAACGAGGCGCTTGCCGGCCTCGGTGATCGCCACCATCGAAGGGGTCGTCTTGTAACCGCCGCGGTTGGGGATGACGGTCGGTACGCCGTCCTCGACGATGGCCACGCACGAGTTCGTGGTGCCGAGATCGATTCCGATGACGCGCTCCATCGATTCAGGTGCTCCGTGGAGGGGGGTGCCGGGGGAGTCGTGCAAAAGTACGGCGAGACCGCCGCTGCCGGGGATCATTTCTCCGGTTCGCCGCCGTCTGCTTTCTTCATCTGCGCGCGAAGCTGCGCGATCGCCTCTCGCATCCTAGCATCGTTCGGCGAAAGCTCGGCGGCGCGCTCCATCTCGACGCGCGCGGTCGTCTCCAGCCCGGCTGCCATGTAGGCCCGCGCCAGGGTGAGCCTGTACTCGCCGACACCAGGCGCGAGCTTCACCGCGCGCCGGGCGAAATCGATGGCGCGGCGGTTGTTCTGGCCGCTCTTGAGCGTGCAAAACGCTACGCGCTCGTGAGGCCGGGGGTCATCTCCCCTCGCTTTGCAGACATTCGCGAAGCTCATGGCCGCCTCCGACCAGCGCCCCTGGCTGGCCTCGTACTCAGCCTGCCTCAAAAACCCCTCCGCGAGCTCCGCCGCCGCCTGCTGCTGGGCCTCGGTCGCCTTGCGCGCGAGGCCCTCGTCCTCGGGCGCGAGGGCCACCGCAAGCCGGTAGGCGTTCGCCGCAGCCGCGAGATCCCTCCGCTCGAGCGCCACCTTCGCCGCCAGCACGTACCGCTCGAGTTGCAGCCGCCGAGCCTCGTTCCGCGTCGCATCGTAGCGGCGGAAAGGATCCGTCGCCGGCTGGGAAGGCGTCGCGGTCGCGGCCGAACCGCCGGCCATCTCGGGCATCGCGCGCCGGAGCGAATGGCTCGCGAGCTTCGCGCTGAAGGACCGGCGCATCCGCACGCTCTCCGGGCTCCCGCTCACATCCTCGCCGAGGATGCGCCCGGGCACCGTCGGAGGCCCGCTCCCCGGCGCATCCTCGGCCGCCGCGACGACCGCGGGGATGTCGCTCGGATCGTGCTCCAGGAGCGCGGCCATCGTCCGGTTTCGCCGCGTCTGCTCGAGGTACGCGTCGTACTCCGCGCGGCGTTGCTTCGACGTGAGCACGTCGTGCGCGAGCGTGAGCCTGTCGAAAATCGCCTCGATCCGCTGCTTGAACGTGCCGAGCTTCTTCCGAAAGTACTTGTCGGGATGGAACTCCGGCGCGAGCACCCAGTACGCGCTCTTGATCTGCTTCTTGTCCGCGTCGATGGCGACGCCGAGCAGCTCGTAGTGGTTGCGCTCGTCGAGCGCGTTGTAGAGCTCGATGACCCGCTTCTTCTTCGCGTGATCGAGATCGACGGGCTCTTCGAGCTCCGCATCGACGATCCGCGGCTGCTCGACCGTGAGGTCAATCGCGCGTCGCGTCGCGGGCGGCGCGTCGACACCCGTGTCGGTGCCGCTGCGGCGCTCGGCCGAGAGCTCGATGCTGCGCCGGGTCGGCGGAGGCAGATCCGCGAGCGGCTCGAAGCTCCGGCGGCTCGCGGGCGGCGCATCGACCGTCGGCTCGAACCTCCGCGACGACGGCCCCGCGCCGAAGCCCCCTTCGAAACTGCGGCTCGACGGGCCTTCGGTTCCCCGGCTCGACGCGGTGCCCGAGGCCGGCGCCACGCTCGGGTGCGCGCGACGGGACACCGGGGCCCTCGGCTCGTTGAAGTCGACGGCGCCGAGCACGAAGAGCCGATCCAGCGCCGTCATCACCTCGGCTTGCGAGAGGCCGGTGATGAGCGAGAGCTCACGCTCGCTCACCACGCCGTCGATGCGCGAGAGCAGGTAAGCCTCGTCGGGCCTGAGCGGCAGCGACTTGATGTCGCACCCGGGCACCGGCCTAGGAACACGCACCATGGGGGAACCGGACGTAGCGGACGCGAAACCGAGCGTTCAGTCTAGTGAGGATCGAGCGCGCCCCGCAACGCAGCCGGACGCCCGAGAGGCACGAAGCTCCCGAGCCACGCCTCCGGCCATGCTGCAATGCGTCGTTCGAGCTCTGCCGTGATTCTCGTCATGAGAACGTCCTCGGCGCAAGAATCCGGACCAAGATCGTCCAGGGGAACGCGGGAGATCTGGACGATCGGAAGGGACGAACCCGCAGCGTTCGACCCCGACGTCGCCGGCGCGCACGTGCCCACGACCACCGCGGCTCGACGCGCGAGCGCGATCCGTGCAGGGCCGATCGGGACGAGGACATCGGAGCCGAAGAGGCGTCGGGTGACCGAGGGTACACGCGCGGGGACGTCGACGAGAAATCCCACGGCGCGGCCTCTTGCGAGCTCACGCGCGATGGACAGCGCGACGCCGCGCCGGCCTCGGTAGAGCGAACGAACCCCCCGCGGACGACGCAGCCGCTCGTAGAGCTCGGTGAAGCGCGGGTCGTAGCTCTCGCGCGCGACCGTGGCGACCGGAAATCCCTCCTCGACGAGGAGCGCGGCCATGCGCTCCCAGGGCCCGAGGTGCGCCGCGACGAACACCACGCCGCGCCCCTCCGCGAGCGCCTCCGCGAACACCCGACGCGACGACGGATCGAGCGAGAGCATCGCGCCCGCGCGCTCGCCCGGTCGCAGGAGATCGAGCGTGTCGGCGAGCATCGCCGCGACGGTCGTGAAGACACTTTGAGCACGAACATTCGAGGAACCGAGCCCGGCTTCGAGCCTCGCCGCGACGATCCGCCGCGTGCGCGGGAGGACGACGTACGCGACGAACCCGAGCGCGCGACAAACGGCGCGGAGGGCACGCCGCGGAAGGAGCAACGCGAAGGCCAGGAGAGCCCGCACGAGGACGTACACGACGTCGTTCTTCAGGCGTTGCCGCGGGGTCCACGTCCCTCCCTCGCGGACGTCGGCGACGGGCTCCTCGCTCGCCACGCGCGTGCTCAGCGCGCGCCGCCGTCGCCGAGCGCCGAGGAGATCACCTGATCCTGGATCCGCACGGCCTCGTCGAACGCATCCATCGCGGCCTTGCGCGCGCGCTCGCGATCGGCTCCCTCGGGGAGCGACTTCGCGCGCCGCTCCTCGACGAGCCCACGCACCTCGAAGAGATGGCCACGGAAGTACGTCGTCTCCTGCGCCAGCGCGAGCCCTGCGTCGATGTCGCGCAGCGCCGTGTCGAACTCGCCGCGCGTGCTGCGCAGATCGGCGAGGCGCGCGTACGTGTCCGAGAGGACCTCACTCGCCTCGGGCAGAGGCGTTGCGCCGCCGGGGCGCGCGCCGCCCGTGAGGGATTCGAGCGAGGCGATCGCGCCAGCCATGTCGCCCGAGGCCTCCGCGAGATCGGCCTTGTGGTGCGCGGCGCGCGCCTTCGACAGGAACGCGAGCAGCACCGAGTCGACGACCGGCGCGGCGCCTGGCTCCGAAGGCAGCGTCGCTGCGCGCTCCGATCGCGCGCAGCTCACGCCGACGGCGCTCATCACGGCGAGGCCGAGCGCCACGATCGTGATCTTCGCCGAGCGGCGCGTCATCGCACACCCCACAAGGCAAAGCGGTTCTGCCGGAGCTCCGTGGCGCGTGCGCTCGCGATGCGATCGACGCGCGCCGACGCGCCGCCGACGCGCGGGAACGGCGTGTCGAAGAGCTCGCCTGCCGATCGCGATCGCTGAAGCTCGTGCGCCTCCGCGACCGTGCTCTCCGTCGAAGAACGGAGCGTGAGCACGAAGCCCGCAGCCGCCGCGGCCGCCATGACGACCGCCGCCGTCACGACCGAAAGCACACGCCCCTTGCGCGGCTGCGCCGACGTACGTCCAAGCGCGCGCGCGATGAGCGCCTCGTTCCGGAGCGGCTCGATCGCGCGTGGCTTGTGCGCCGCGACGAGCGCCTCCGCCAGCTCCGCGAGCGGCGCCCTCCGTTCCTCTCCGCGAGGCGCGTCGAGCGCATCACGCAGCCGTGTGGCCCCCGCGCGCTCGGAGGCCGTGGGAGGCTCGTCCTCGCCCTCGGCGCGCGCCTCGCTCTTGCCGAGTGCGCGCTCGATCAGCGCGTCGTTCAGCGCGTCGTCGAGCGACGCCGGCGCACTCGCCGATCGCAGCAGCACCACAGCGAGCGGGGGCTCTCCCTTCTCCAGCGACGCGCGGAGCGCCTCGGCCTCCGCGAGCTCCTCCGGCGACGGCGGCGGCTCGTCCTCGAACGCCACGCGCTCGTCCGGACGAACCAGCCTGAGCTTGTGCTCCCTTTTCATCGCGGAGCCTCCCTCGACGCGAGCTTGCCCTCGGCCACGCGAGGCACGTCGATCGCCTTCTTCAGCGCCGCGAGAGCGCGGTGCAGCACCACGTCGAACGTCGAGACCGTCACGCCGAGCGCGCTCGCCACCTCTTCGCGGGATCGCTCCTCGAGCACGCGCAGCCGGATCGCCTCGGCGTACCGCGGATGGATCGATCGCAAGGCCGCCTCGACCCGCGCGCGCGCCTCGGCGAGGTCGCGCTTCTCGCAGAGCTCTGCCTCGCCGTTCGTCTGTGGATCGGCCTCGGCTGCGTCGATCTCGCGCTGCAGATCGTCTGGCTCGTAGAGCGTCTCGCGCTTGCGGGATCGCAGGATGTCGTACGCGATGCGCAGACCCACGACGCGCAGCCACGGGTAGACGCCCGCGTCTTGCCACTGGAACTGATGGAACCGCTCCACGACGCGCGCGTACGTCTCGGCGAGCGCGTCCTGCGCGAGCGCTTCGCGCCCGAGACGCGGCAGCAGCACCGAGCGGTAGAGGATCGGCCCGTAGCGACGCAGGAGCTGCCCGAGCGCCGCGCGATCCCCGGCTCTCGCGCGCTCGCAGAGCTCGCGCTCTGCTTCGAGATCCGTACGCGCAACGGCCACGGACGCCACCATACCTGGACTCGGCCTCGGCCGCACAGCCTGGACCGGCGACGGCTTCTCCGCGCGCGGCGAGGGCACGGGACGACGACCGAGCCCGACCGCGAGCAGAAGCGCCGCCACCGGATCCTGGGCGGGCGGCGCGAGCGGACGGAACGCGAGGGCTAACGCTTGCACGCCCGGAGAACGGCCTTTGCCGCTCGACCTTACGGGCGATCGCCACCACATTGAGCCCCGGCGCGCGGTCCCGCGCCCCATCCTCCGGCCACGAACGGATTTTCTCGCGGGAAAGGCTGGAGTTTCCACCAAGGGAGCGACGACTTGACCGAAGAAGCTCACTCCTCGCGGACGAAGGCGGTGCCCTGCGCGCGCTGCGGCGCGCTGAACGGAGCCGGCTTCGATCGCTGCGTCCGCTGCGGGCAGGCGCTCTCCACCGTCGCTCGTTCCGTCGATCGCCTCGGCGCGCGGCTCGATCCGGACGCGCTCCTCGCCTCGAAGCTCGTGATTGGGCTCACCGTGCTGGTCTTTGCAGCGCAGCTCTGGGTCGCGCTCCGCGTCCGGGGAACCGAGAACGTGCTCGCAGCGCTGCTCTCTGCGGATCCGATCGACGCCCTTCGGTTCGGATCGGTCGCTGGGCCGCTCGTCTTCGCGGAGCCGTGGCGGCTCGTCTCCGCGATCTTCGTGCACTACGGCGCGCTCCACCTGGTCATGAACATGTTCGCGCTCACGTCGCTCGGCCGCGTCGCCGAGCCTGCCGTGGGCCCGGCGCGCTTCGTCCTCACGTACCTGACCGCGGGTGTCTTCGGGTGGGTCGCTTCGATCGCCTACACGATCCTCTTCGACGCCTCGGGTGGAGGCCAGACGGCGGGCGCGAGCGGCGCCGTCTTCGGGATCATGGGGCTCGTGCTGGGGATGCTGTACCGACAGCGAAACCCTCAGTGGAAGCGATTCGCCGTGCAGGCGGTGCTCTACAGCTTGCTGCTTGGCTTCGCCATCAACCAGGCCCGCGTCGGGATCCTGGTCAACAACATCGCCCACCTGGGTGGCCTCATCGTCGGCGTTCTCTTCGGTTTGTATTTTGCCAAACCAGCGCCCAATTCCAGCCGCAGCGGCAAGTCGGACCTTGGGCTCAACGTCGCCGCGGTGATCGGCCTGCTCACGTGTGTGGCATCCCTCGTCCTGGCCCAACGTTCGCCCACGTGGCGCGAGCTCGAGCAGTACAGGGAGCGTTCGTCGCGGCGCGCGGTTCAAACCGGGGTTGTCGATTTCCAGACGAAGCGGTGATTGCAAATTCGGCCCCGACCGTCTACCGCCTCGTATCGATTTCTTCCCCAGGAGACGCCATGTCGCACAGCTCGCTTCGGCTCGCCCTTCTCGCCTCCGCGGTCGCCCTTGGCGGCTGCACCGTCTACGTCAACAACCGCCCGCCGACGAACCAGCAGCAGCAGCAAGCGCAGCCGGCGCGGCAACCGTCCCGCGGCATCCGCCGCCCGACGAACGCCCAGAAGCCCCCCACCACCACGACGCCGTCGGGCACACAAACCGGGACCACCAAGCCCGTCGTCGAGCCGCCGCGCATCAACGGCCGCATCGCCTTCGGCAACGGCTCGCTCGGCGCCTTCAAGGGGTACGCGTACGTGATCCCCGACACGACGACGAAGCTGCCGGACCTCTCGAAGATGGTCCCCTTCGCGACGCTCCTCACCGACAGCTTCATCGTCCAGCGCCAGGAGTTCTCCGGCGGCTTCCCCGGCGTCCTCGCCCAGGAAGAGTGGTTCGCGATCCGCTACGAGGGCGCCTTCGACGTCCCGCGCGACTCCCCCTACACGTTCAAGCTCCTCTCCGACGACGGCGCCATCCTCTACGTCGACGGCGAGAAGGTCGCCGACAACGACGGCCTGCACGCGCCCCAGGAGGCCTCGGGCACGAAGACCCTCAAGGCCGGCCGCCACCAGCTCCGCCTCGATTACATGCAGGGCAAGAAGGGTACGGTCGCCCTCTCGCTCTCGGTGGGCGAAGGCAGCGCCGCGCCGCGTCCCCTCGTGGGCGTTCGCTAGCTCGCGCGCGCACGCATCTCGCCACGATCCCGACTCTCTCTCCGCCCTTCGTTCGCCCGACCCCTCGCAAGCGCCTTCGATCCTGCGGCTTATTCGACGCGGCGGGTGGCCATGATGCTATCGTCGCCTCGCGTATGGCGTCGGTGAACCCGCTCTCGCGGGAGCTCGTCTTCAAGATCGTCTATTACGGCCCGGGGCTCGGCGGGAAGACGACCACGCTCGAGTACATCCACGCGACGGCCAAGCCCGAGCACCGCGGCAAGCTCGTCTCGCTCGCGACGCCCGTCGACCGCACGCTCTACTTCGACTTCCTGCCGATGCGCCTGCCGCCCATCCGCGGCATGAACGTGCGGCTGCAACTCTTCACCGTCCCCGGGCAGGTCTACTTCAACGCGACCCGCAAGCTCGTGCTCACGGGCGCCGACGGCATCGTGTTCGTGAGCGACTCGCAGATCGCGCGCGCCGACGCGAACCTCGAGAGCTTCGACAACCTGCGCGACAACCTCGCCGATCAAGGCCGGAACGTCGCGGACATGCCCATCGTCTTCCAGCACAACAAGCGCGACCTGCCCGACGTGCTCCCCATGGAGGAGCTCGACAGGATGCTGAACCGCTTCCGCGCGCCGTCCCAGCCCGCGTCGGCGAAGACGGGCATGGGCGTGTACGAGACGCTGGAGCGGATCACGCAGGTCGTGCTCGCGGCGTTCGAGTCGCAGATCCCCGAGTCGGTGCGCGCCGCCGCCGCAGAGGCCTACGACCCGGCCGAAGAAGGGCTCGCCGCAGCGCTGCGCGACGCCTCGCGCAGCGATCGTCCGCCCGTGAGCGCCGCGATGGTCAACCGCGTGGCCCCGAGCCGCGCCTGGGGCAGCGTGCCGCCCGACACGGGCATCGAGGAGCCCGACGAGCTGAAGAGCCCCGCGATGCGCCCGCCTCCCCTGCCCGTCACGAGCTTCCCCGAGGCCCAGGAAGAGTCCACGCCGTCGAGCGCGCAGCTCGCGATCGCGCCGCCCGCCGAGGCGCCGATCCTGCCGAAGACAGAGTCCGTGCGGCCCGCGCCGCCCGCATCCGTGCAGGCCCCGCCCACGGCCGGCAGGCCGCGCGCGCCCGAGTCGGTTCGCAGCCGGACACGTAGCTCCGTCTTCCCTCCGCCGAAGCCGTTTGCGCCGCTCGTCCCGCAAGCGCCACCGCCCCCGCCTTCGGCGCCGGCCACGAACCAAGCATCCGTGAACATCGCGGCGAAGGCCGAAGCGGCCGCGCACGTCGAAGCGTCGAGGGGCGCTGGGCTTTCGTTCGCGGAGCTCTGGCCCGACGGCGATCACGCGCTCGTGCACAACGTCGAAGCGGCCATCACGAACGGACGTTACGCCGAGGCGATCGAGCAGTGTGATGGGCTCGTGGCGCGCCAGCTCGCGAGCGCCGCGAGCTTGTTCGGCGCCTCGGATGCGCCGCGTGATCCCGGCGCAGTGCCGCTCTTGCTCGGGCTCGATGGCCGCCGGTACCTGTCCTTCCGCGCGACCGTGCGCGCCGCGCGCGGAGGCGGAAAGATGACCGCGCGCGACGCGCTCGCGGCCTACGCGTTCGCGGTCGACGTGCGGCTCGCTCGAAGCTCGATTCGCTGAGATTCGCGGAGGGAGCTGCTTACAGGCGGTCCGGAGCGGGGACGACCGAGTAGCGGCGCATGGACACGTTCATGAGCAGCGCGACGCACATGAGCATCGTGGTCACGCTGGAGCCGCCGTAGGAGAAGAGCGGCAAGGTCACGCCGACGACGGGGAGGATGCCGCAGACCATCCCTGCGTTGATGAACGCGTGCCAGAAGAGGATCGCGCCGCAACCGACGCCGAGCACGGCGCCGAAGCGATCCTTCGCGAGCGAGGCGATGCGGATCGACCACAAGCAGAGGAACCCGTAGAGCAAGACGAGCAGCACGCTGCCGGCGAAGCCCCACTCTTCCGCGAACACCGGGAACGGGAAGTCCGAGAACTGGTCGGGCAGGAAGTTGAACTGGTTCTGCGTGCCCTTCATGTACCCGTTGCCGAAGAGCCCGCCGTTGCCGATGGCCACGCGCGAGTGATGCGCGTGCCAGCCGGTTTTGAGGATGTCGTCCTCGGGCCGCAGAAAGACGGTCACGCGCGCCTTCTGGTAGTCGAGCAGGACGTAGTTCCAGATGATGGGCGCCGCGGCTGCGACCGTCACGATGAAGGTGAGCACGCTCTTCCAACGGACCCGCGTGAGCGCGGCGATCATGAGGAAGACGAGGACGTGGATCGACGCGGTGCCGAGATCCGGCTGCTTCAGGATGAGCAACGCGGGCACGCCCGTGAGCAGCGCGGGGACGAGGAGGTCCTTCAACGTGCGCCCTTCGCTGCGTGGATCGTCGTGAAGGAACTTCGCCAGCGCGATGACGAGGAAGACCTTCATGAACTCGCTCGGCTGGAAGCGGAAGGACCCGAACTCGATCCAGCGCTTGGAGCCGCGCAGGTCCTTCGCGAAGACGAAGACCAGGATGAGCGAGAAGACGCCGAAGGTGTAAATGGCGTAGCCGAGGCGCTCGAGGTGGCGATAGTCGATGGCGACGAGGATCCCGCCGAGGATCCCGCCGAGCACGAGCCAGTAGATCTGGCTGATGTAGAGCTCGGCGCGCACACCCTGGTAGACGCTCGTCGCGCTGTAGAGGTTGACCACGCCGAGCACGGCGATGAGCGCTGCAGCGATGAAGAGCGGCCAGTCGAAGTGATCCCTCGCCCGCGGCGAGACGTCGCCGCGAATCAAGGCGAACCTCCACGATCGGGCTTCGGTTGTGTGCGCGTACTACCGCCGTTGTTCCCGCCGGCGCGCGGGGCGCGCTCGCGCGAGAGCTCGTTGTAGGCGCGGACGACATCGAAGGCGACGGGGGCCGCGTGCTTGCCGCCGGCGCCGCCGTGCTCGACGAGGACCACGACCGCGACCTCGGGCGCGCGGGAGGGCGAGTAGCCCGCGAACCACGCGTGCTCGCGGTTGAAGTACCACACGCGCTCGGCCTCGGCGCCGCGCGCGAGCTTGTGCGAGACCTGCGCGGTGCCCGTCTTGCCCGCCATGTCGACGCCGAGCACGCGTGCCTTGAAGGCGGTGCCCGCCTCGGAGTTCACGCCCGCGTAGAGCGCCTTCTGCACGAGCGACAGGTTCTCAGGGCTCACGTCGATTTGCCGCCGCACACGCGGCGCGAACTCCTGCACCACCGTGCCCGCGCTCGTCTCGACCGCGCGCACGATCTGCGGCTGGTAGAGCGTGCCGCCGTTGGCGAGCGCCGCGTAGGCGAGCGCGAGCTGGAGGACGGTCACCGTCGTCGCGCCCTGCCCGATCGCCGCGTTGAGGCCAAAGCCGAGCCGGAACTGGCCCTTGTTGCGTAGGGTCATCCAGGCGCGCGTCGGCATGCGCCCCGCCGCCTCCGCGTTCACGCCGAGGCCCGTCCTCGCGCCGAGGCCGAAGCGCTGCCCCATCTCGGCGATGACGTCCATGCCGACGCCGAGCTCGGCCGCGAGGCGGTAGAAGTAGACGTTGCACGACTCCGCGATCGCCTGGTGTAGGTTCACCGGCCCGTGGACGTGCGTGCACCGGAACGTGCGCTTGCCGAAGGCGAGCTCGCCGCGGCAGTTCGACGCCTGGCGGTGATCGATGAGCCCCTTCTCGAGCGCCGCGAGCGCCGTGAACGGCTTGAAGGTCGAGCCCGGCGGATACGCGCCCGAGATCGTCTTGTCGAGCGCGGGCTTGAGCGGATCCGAGTAGAGCCTGCGGAACGCGTCGCGGATGACCTGCTTGCCCGATCCGCCCGAGAGGGCGTTCGGGTCGTAGCTCGGTTTTGAGTAGAGGCCGATGATGCGGCCCGTGCGCACGTCGATGAGCGCGACGCCGCCCGCGAGCTCGGGGCGCATCGCCTTCTCGATCGCGCGCTGGATGTCGGCGTCGAGCGTGAGCCGCAGATCGCGGCCCGGGATCGGATCGACGCGCCGCGGCTCCTCGATGATCCCCTCGCCGCCCGGCCGTCGCCGCCCCCTCGCGTCGACGAGCACCTTCTCCCAGCCACGCGTGCCGCGCAGGTAGCTCTCCCACGCGCGCTCGATACCCGTCGCGCCGACACGATCGCCCTCGACGTAGCCCGCGCTGCGGAGCTGGTTCAGCTTCTCCGCGTCGACCTCGACCATGTAGCCGAGCGCGTGCGCGCCGACCTCTTCGTACGGGTAATAGCGGACCGGTACGGGCACGACGTCGACCGCGGGGAGCTCCGCGTCGTGCGTGCGCAGCGTGGCCACGGCGTCGCGCGAGATGTCTTCCTTCAGCAGGATCTGCTGGCTCTTCCGGGGCCCGTCGCTCGCGCGGAGCGTGGTGAGCAGCGCCTCGAGCCGCGCGCGCTCGTCCACGCCGACGCCGAGGTACTCGACGAGCTTCGGCCAGACGACTTGCATGTCGATCCGCTCGGGGACGACGTAGAGGTTGTACGAGGGTCGGCTCCGCGCGAGGATCTTGCCGTTCCGATCGCGGATGAGACCACGCGTCGTCGCGAGCGTGGCGCGACGGACGATGTTCTCGCGGGCGATCGCCTTGTTCTCGTCCCCCTCGATGATCTGGAGCAGGAACAGGCGCCCGATGAGGATGAGCTGGAGCACCACCATCGTGAGCGCGATCCAGCGGAAGCGACGCCTGAACTCGCTGACGTCGGAGCGCTGAACGACGAGGCTCATCGCTGACCTCCTTCCCCGGGTCTCGGCACGTTGATGGTCGCCTGGTGCACGCGCTCGGCGAGGCTGAAGACGAACGGCGCGAAGATCGCCGTGCCGATCGCGTGCGGCGCGACGAGCGTCGCCAGCGCGCGCGGCCTCGCCGTGTCGGTCCCGAAGATCGCCGTGAGCACGACGATGAGCACGCCTTCGAGCAGCGCGAACGCGAAGGCAAGCGCGACCTTGGTCAGCAACGTCTGCGCGGCGAGGCGCACGCCCGCGGCGCGCGCGACGACGAACGTGGCGACCGTGATGAAGGTGAACAGGCCGATGGGCGCGGCCGAGAACAGATCGAGCAGGTAGCCGAGCAAAAACGCGAGCGCCGCGCCACGCGCGATCGAGTACTCGTGCACGCCCATGAACACCACGAGCGGCAGGAGCAGGCTCGGCGTGATCCCCGCGATCTGCAGCCGCCCGATCAGCCGGTAGAGGTTCGACTGGATGACGAGAAGGGCGATGCCGACAGCGAGAAATGCGGTGTTTCGCATCGTCCTCTCTCCTCCCCTCCGACCTTACCGCCGCGGTGTGGAAGAGCCAGCCGCGCCCGCCGCGGGCGCCTGGGGCTGGGCCTCCTCCGGAGGCGCGGAGGTCACGATGAGCACCTCTTCGAGCCGCGAAAAATCCACGGCCGGCGTCGCGTACACCTGCTGGTAGATGCCGAAGTCCCGCTTCACGACCTGCGTCACCTTGCCGACGGGAATGCCCTTCGGATACCGCTTCCCGACGCCGCTCGTGACGAGCAGATCGCCGACCTCCACCTCGTCGGTGCGCTGCACGTACTCCACGCTGCAGAGGTACTTCGCCTCGTCGCCCGTCCCGCGGACGAACCCACGCGCGCCCGTCCGCTGCACGACGACGTCGACGCCGCTGCCCGCGTCGACGATGAGCCGCACGTCGATCGTGTCGCCCGAGACCTTGAGCGTCGTGCCCACGACGCCGTCGGGCGAGATCACGGGCTGGCTCGGCCGGACGTCGTTCGACTCGCTGTCGAGCGTGACGCGCGCGACGCGGAAGAACTCGTTCGTGTTCTTGCCCGTGACCACCGCGCTCACGACGTCGGTGCGGACGCTCGTGCGCAGATCGAGCAGGCGCCGGAGCTTCCGGTTCTCCTCTTCGAGCGACTCGAGCTTGCGCACGCGCTCGCGGAGGCGCGCGTTCTGCGAGGCGATGCGCGCGTTGTCCTCCTTGACGTCGACCAGGTAGATGTAGTCGCCCCAGATGTTCGAGAGCCCGCGCGCGAGCGTCGCCGCGGCGTACTGGAGGGGCGTGGCGATCCGGACGATCACCTTGTCGGCGCCCGTGACCTTCCCGGGATCACGCATGCTCGCCCGGAGGAACCAGAACGGCACCGCCAGGGCGAGCAGGACGATGGCCAGGTCGCGGTATCGCTTGAAGTTCATGCGTCGAGCGGCGCGGCCGCCGGGAAAGCGGCTCGGGTCACGCGAGGGAGGTCCCCGCTCTTCCCTCGATGCCACGAGAGACGCGCGGACGCTACCTGCACACGTGCTCCGGTCAGCTGATCGTGACTTCTTTCAGCAGCTCGAGATGATCGAGCGCTTTTCCGCTGCCCAGCACGACGGCGCTGATCGGATCGTCACAAACCATCACCGGCAGACCCGTCTCTTCGCGGAGCAGCACGTCGAGATTTTTCAGGAGGGACCCGCCGCCGGTGAGGACGATCCCCTTGTCGACGATGTCCGCCGCGAGCTCGGGAGGCGTGCGCTCCAGCGCGACGAGCACGGCGTCGACGATCGCGTTCGTTGGTTCTGCAAGGGATTCGCGGATCTCGTCGGAGTTGACGACGACGGTCTTCGGGATACCTGCGACCATGTCGCGCCCCTTGACCTCCATCGTGAGCTGCTGCTCGAGCGGGTACGCGTTGCCGATCGTGATCTTGATCCGCTCGGCGGTCTGCTCGCCGATGGCCATGTTGTACTTGCGCTTCATGTACGCCATGATGGACTCGTCCATCTTGTCGCCGCCGACGCGCACGCTCTGCGAGTAGACGATGCCGGCGAGGGAGATGACCGCGACCTCCGTCGTGCCGCCGCCGATGTCGACCACCATGTTGCCCGAGGGCTCGGTGATCGGGAGGCCCGCGCCGATGGCCGCCGCCATGGGCTCCTCGATGAGGTACACCTCGCGCGCGCCTGCGCCCTCCGCGCTCTCTTTCACCGCGCGTTTCTCGACCTCGGTGATGCCGAAGGGCACGCAGATGATGATGCGCGGCTTGACGAGCGTGCGGCGGTTGTGCGCGCGGGCGATGAAGTACCGCAACATCGCCTCGGTGATCTCGAAGTCGGCGATGACGCCGTCGCGCAGCGGCCTCACGGCTTGGATGTTCCCGGGTGTGCGCCCGAGCATCTCCTTCGCCTCACGGCCGACCGCGAGCACCTTCTTGCCGCCGCGGTTGTCGCGCTGCACGGCCACCACGGAAGGCTCGCAAGAGACGATGCCCTTGCCCTTCACGTAGATGAGCGTCGTGGCGGTGCCGAGATCGATCGCGAGATCGTTCGAGAACAGGCCGTAGAGCCAGTCGAAGATCATCGCATCGCCCTTGAAGCTTGGGGTCCGGTCCGCCCGAGACGTGCATTCATGCCGCACGGGCAGGCGGCGGTCCTATCATCCATGGTGGGTGGTCGCAACGAGAGCACCTGCTCAGGTCGGGCACACCCGTTCAGCAACAAGCACGGGTGAACCCATGGCCATGCCATGGATCCACCCGTCAATCACGTTCGCACATGTACAGGCAGATCCGAGAAGGCCGATCAGCCCTTCGAGATCTTGCCTTCCTTGTGCTCGTAGTGCTTGCGGCACACCGGACAGAACTTCTTGATGACGAACTTGTCGGACATCGTCCGCTTGTTCTTCGTCGTGTGGTAGTTCGCCCGGCTGCAGTTGCCGCACGTCAGCTTGATGATGTCGCGCATGGCTCTCTCCTGAAACTCACCGGTTTCGCGCCGGCACGGTCACGGGCACGCTCGCGTGAGGCGCCACAAAACCCGCCCTCCACAACCCCGCCGCGACGGGGGGGCCCGAAGGAGGGCGGTAACCTACGGAATTTCCCGCCGCTGTCAACGTCGGCGAGCACGACCTTGGGCAAAGATCGCATAACGAGTTGTGACGGGCGAGCCCGAGCTGACGCTCGGGCGTTCACCAAACCCGATCACTCGTCGTCTTTTCCGCCGTCCCTCCAGTCGTCGTCGCGGCCCCAGTTCTTGTTGTTGCGACGTCCACCGCCGCCACCCCCAGGGCCGTCCCCGTCGTGGCCACCACCGCCGCCGCCACGGCGGCGACGATCGTCGAACGTCTTGCGCTGCGGAGGCGGAGGAGGCGCGGGGGCATAGCCGCTCGACCCACCACCACCGCCGCCATAACCGCCGCCGCCACCGCCGCCGCCATAACCGCCACCGCCGCCGCCATAACCGCCGCCGCCGCCGGCGTAACCGCCGCCGCCGGGACGCTCCGCGCCAGCCGGACGTTCGCCCTTGGGGTGCGCGAGGTTGACGACGAGACGACGGCCACGCACGTCCACGCCGCGCAGCGCTTCGATCGCGCCCTTCGCCGCCTCGGCGCTCGCCATCGTGACAAAGCCGAAGCCGCGCTTGCGTCCGTCTGCGTCCATCGGCAAGTGCACACGAACGACGGGGCCTCCGCCAGCCGAGGTGATCATCGACTCGACCTCCTCGATGCTTGCGTCGTACGGGAGGTTGCCGACGTAAAGAGTGCGGTCCGGCGCTGCCGCAGCAGGCCCACCGCCGCCCATGCCACCACCTCCACCACCCATGCCGCCGCCCATCGGCCGCGGGCCACCAACGCCGCCTTCACGGCGCGGAGGCTCGGCCTGGAAGGGCCGCACGGAGATCGACTTGCCACCCTGGAACGATCCGTCCAGCGACTCGCGAGCGGCGCTCGCCTCTTCGCTCGTCGCGAGCGTCACGAACCCGAAACCGCGCGGCCGACCCGTCGCGCGATCCTTCGGCAGGCTCACCTCGACGACGTTGCCGCCTGTCGCTTCGAAGAGCCCGCGGAGAACATCTTCGGTAATGGAGTCGGGCAGCCCTGCTACGAACAACTTACGAGAATCTTCAGCCATCGAAAAACCTGCGCACCATCGATCCTAGCGCCTCGCCTCCGAGGCTCGCGCCTTCTTGCTCGCCTCGAACGCTCTCCCCGGGAGGCGCGCCTCGCATCATGGTGGCGAGGACCGAACCTTCTGGGACGAGCTACAGCCCACGATATATGGCCCACTTCCCGCGTCAAGGGAGCCCCTGAAGACCCGTTCGTCGCCGAGCACGTCGATCCCTCCGCGACGGGCCCCTCGAGCCCCTGCCCGACCCGCTGCATCACCCCCTCCCCGCCTCGTCGTTCGCTCGCTGAAATCCGCGTCGCGAAGCGCTCTACGCAGCGAAAAAAACAGGCGAAGGTGCGCTTCGACGCCCGGGCGACCGGGACGGAGGATCCGCTTGCGTCGCCAGACGTAAATCGTGTTACGACCCGTTTCCCGAGGTTCAAAACGCGATGGCGGAGCACTTCAACATCGAGCGCTTGATGGATATGTCCGGCAGGGTCGACCTTTCGGACATTGACTGGTCCGAGGTCCCGAAGCACCCGATGACCCCCGAGGCGATCCGTTGCCTGCGGTATTTCCTGCTGACGGAGAACTCGACGTTTTTTTATGTCAAGGCCCTCATGTCCACGGACGCCGTGTACGAGGAGCCGGAGATCGCGCCTTTCCTCTGCGTCTGGATGTACGAGGAGGAGTTCCACGGACGTGCGTTCCGCAGCTTCATGGAAGCGCTGGGCGAGCCCCTCTCCCCGACGTACCGGCGCGACATGTTCCTGTCGCGTAGCCCCGGCGAGCGGCTCGACGAGTTCGGCCAGAACATGCTCGGGAAGATCTTCCCGGACCACTGGCCCGCCGTGCACATGACCTGGGGCACGATCCAGGAGTTCACGACGTACAGCGCCTACCAGGCGCTCATCGAGCGGATCGATCACCCGATCCTCAACAAGATCTGCCAGCGGATCATGAAGCAGGAGCTGCGGCACTATGCGTTTTACCGCGAGCACGCGAAGCGCCGTCTGCAGCGCGACGCGATGACCCGCAAGGTCGTCTCGACGGCGATCAAGCTCGCCTGGACGCCCGTCGGTGATGGGATGTGCCCCAAGGATGAGGTCGTCCACGCGATCCGCTTCCTGCTCGACGGCGTCGGCAGCAAGTCGATCGCGCGCATCGAGCAGAAAATCCGCGAGCTGCCCGGGCTCGAGTGGTTCGACATGTTCACGAAGTTCGCCGAGCGCCACGACATCCGGCAAGCGCCCGACGCCTGGTTCCCGCGGAACTTCCGCGCCACGAGCCAGTCGAAGATCGAAGTCGAGCCCGCGCTCTTCGACGCGGAGTGACGTTCGACAAGTCCACGCGACGCGAGCCACGAGCCACGAGCAACGTGGAACGCGTCGCGTGACGACCGTGCGGCCCTCTAGCTCTCCTGCCCCGCCGCGCCGCTGCTCTCGCTGCTCTCGCCGCTCTCCTCCGCAGCCGTGGTCTCCACGGGGCGAGCCTTCTTCTTGCGCTTCTTCTTGCCAGCCGCGGGCGGCGCGCCGTCACTCGGCGCCCCCTGGTTCTTGGCGAGCACGAACGTGAAGTACGCGCCGATGGCGAAGAGGCCGAAGCACGCCCACTGCGCCGGCGTCAAACCGCCGTACCGAGGATCGCCGCCGAGCATGCTTGCGCCCTCTTCCTCGCGGAAGAAATCGAGCACGAAGCGCACGGGCGCATAGGCCATGCAGATGATGCCGGTGAAGTACCCCGGCGGCCGCGGGCCCCGACGCCAGAGCAACGTGACGAAGAGTGCGAGCGGGATCGTCAGGACGAACTCGTAGAGGCCGAGGTCGTAGCGACCGACCCAGCCGCTGCCCATCGGGTAACGAACCGCGAACCACGCGTCGGAGAGGCGGCCCGGATGATCGTGCACGACGGAGCAACCCGCGCGGCCGAAGATCCAGGCGATCGGGAAGGTCGCGACGACGACGTCCGCGTAGGCGAGGACCTTCTCGCGCTTGATGAACTTGTAGGCGAAGCAGCCGAGGATCGCGCCGATGAACCCGCCGTAGCTCGACAGGCCGTCCCAGAGCATCAGCAGGTAGAGCGGATCCTTCGCGACGCGCTGCGGGTGGTAGAAGATCGCGTCGAGGACGTGCCCGCCGACGAACCCCGAGGCGACGACCCAGAAGATGAACTCGTTCATCTTCTTCGTGTCGAGGTTGCGCTCTTTCGCGCGGTGCATCGTGATGACCGAGCCGATGTAGACGCCGAGCGCGACGAGCGTGCCGAACGGCTTGATCGACGGCGGCCTCGTCGCGTCGAAGAGCTTGCCCAGGACGGGGACGTCGAGCAGGAAACCGAGCGGGATCTCGGGGAGCGAGATGTAGGGGATCAGCGGCTCTGCCACGTGGACGTGCGTAGCGCAGCGCGCGCGCCGACGCCATGGACGCGCGCAGTGCGCCGGACGCTTCCGCGCCAAAGGCCCCTGCCCCGGCGAAGGGTGACGTCGAACACGGGCTCTGATAAGACCTCGGCGTGCGAGCGCTGTCCTTGCCCGGCTGCGCCTGCCGGGCGGCGTTCCAGTTCGGCGTGCTCTCGCGCCTCGTCGCCGCAGGCGAGCGGTTCGATCTCGTGGCGGGGGCCTCGTCGGGATCCATCTCCGGCGCGGCGCTCGTCGCGGGCCTCGCGGCCGTGGGGCCGGACCTCTGGCGATCGATGGCGAAGACGCCCGTCGTGTCGCGGCGGTACCTGCGAAGCGAGCGGAGCCCGTTCGGGATGAGCGCAGTGCTGCGCGACGCGCTCGAACGGTTTTTGCCGGAAGAAAAGCTGCACGGGACGGAGACCGAGCTGCTCGTGGCGACGACCCACGCGCGGCGCTTCTTCGCGGGAAAGAAGGACGCGCTCGTGGTGCACTCGAACCACGCGCGGCGCGACATGCACGACGTGCTCGTGGCCTCCTGCTTCATCCCTGTCGTGTACGCCCGCGTGCCGCGGCTCGACGGAGAGGTGCACCTCGACGGAGGCGCCGCGGACAACACACTGATCGACGCGCTCGCCACGCGCGGTGCGAACGACATCACAGTGATCTCGCCGTTCCCCGGCGGAAAGATCGCGCGCACGCTCTTCTCGCCCGAGGCGCCTCCGACGGCGCCGCCGCACGTGCGCCTGCGCCTGCTCTTCCCCGAGCGTCCGCTCAGGCAGCGTCACTTCGACTTCGATCCGGGACCCATGGAAGAGGCGCTCACGATGCCGCACCGCTCGGTCGTCATCGAGCCGAGGAGCCATTGAAAATATGAGCACCAACGAAAAATCCGAAGCCTTCAGGGTCGCCACGTTCACGCTCAGCGACACGCGTACGCCGAACGACGACGTGGGTGGCCGCCTGCTCGTCGATCGCCTGCGCGCGGCGGGCTTCTCCGTCGTGTCGCACGTGATCCTGCGCGAGGAGCCGGACGAGATCCGCGAGGCGATCACGTACGTGTGCGACGCAGATGCCGCGGACGCGATCGTGCTGACCGGGGGGACGGGGATCGCGCCGCGCGACCGCACGATCGAGGTGATCGAGCCCCTGCTCGACAAGACGATCGACGGCTTCGGCGAGGCGTTTCGCAGGCTCTCGTGGGATCAGATCGGGCCCCGCGCGATCCTATCGCGCGCGATCGCCGGCGTGGTGCGAGGCAAGGTGATCGCGGCGCTGCCAGGAAGTCCGAGCGCCGTCGAGCTCGCGGTGGACGCGCTGCTCGCGCCGACGTTGTCGCACGCGATCGCGCTGGCCTCGGGGCGGGGCGGCAAGCACGCCGCGCACGGTCCCCACGGCAAGCACGGGAGGAAGCACTGATGCTTCCCTATCACGACGCTCTCGCGCGCCTGCTCGCCGCGGCGCGGCCCGTGGGCAAGGAGCGCGTGAGCGTCGACCAGTCCGCCGGGCGCGTGCTCGCCGAGGACCTCGTTGCGCGCGCGCCGATGCCGGCGTTCGATCACAGCTCGATGGATGGATACGCGGTGCGCGCCGCGGACTTCGAGGGAGCCGGGCCGTTCGAGGTGCCCGTCGTCGGAGAGAGCTCGGCAGGCGGCGAGAGGCCCGCGCTCGCGCCGAAGACGGCGTGCCGGATCTTCACGGGCGCGCGGCTGCCCGAAGGTGCGGACGCCGTGATCATGCAGGAGAACGTCGAGCGGCGCGGCGACGTGATCGTGATGCGGGAAGCGCCGCGCGCGGGCGCGTGGATCCGCCTGCGTGGCTCGGATCTCGCCGAGGGCGCGGCGGCGATCACGCGGGGCACGCGAATGACGCCGGGTCACGCTGCGCTCGCGGCGGCGCTCGATCGTCCCTTCGTGCTCGTCGCGCAGCGGCCCGTGGTGACGATCCTGTGCTCGGGCGACGAGCTGCGATCGCCGGGCGAGCCGGGCAACCCCGGGTCGATCGCGGAGTCGAACGGCGTGTTCGTCGCGGCGGCGGCGCGGCAGATCGGCGCGATCGCGCGGGTCGGCGCGTATGTACCGGACGACCTCGACGTCGCACGCGCGGCGGTCGTGGAGGCGCTGCGCGGCAGTGATCTCGTGGTGACGATCGGCGGCGTGAGCGTCGGGGATCGTGACGTGATGCGGCCCGCGTTCGAAGCGGCCGGCGTGACGCTCGATTTCTGGCGCGTCGCGATCAAGCCCGGCAAACCGATCGCCGTCGGTCGCGCGGGGGACACGCATGTGCTCGGGTTGCCCGGCAATCCCGCGAGCGCATCGCTCACGTGGTTGCTCTTCGGCGCGCCGCTCGTGCGCGCATTGCAAGGGGATCCGGCGCCGCTCCCGCGGCGCGAGCGCGTCGTGGTGGTGGGCGCGTACGAGCGCACGCCCGGACGAGAAGAGTTCGTCCGCGCGCGGATCGAACCGGGCGCGGGCCCGACGCGCGCGCGGATCCTGCCGAACCAGGCGTCGGGCGCGGTGACGAGTTTTGCGGAGGCGGAGGTGCTCGTGGTGGTGCCCGCGAGCCAAGGACGCGTCGAGGAGGGGAGCGAGCTCGACGCGATCCGGATCGACGCGTTCTGAGGTCAGCGCTTCTCGTCGTGCGCGTGCCCGTGATGCGCATGCCCGTGATGCGCATGCTCGCCGTGATCGGGTGCGCACCGCGCGTCTTCCCAGCCGACCCAATAAGGTCCGTCAGGGCCGTGCTCGCGTTTCCAGATCGGGAGCCTCGCCTTGATGCGATCGATGAGCTCGCGGCAAGCACGGAACGCCTCGCCGCGGTGCGGGGCGCTCGCGGCGCAAACGACGGCGGCGTCGCCGATGTGGAGCGCGCCGATGCGGTGCGTGGCCGCGACACGAACGCCGGGGATCTCGCGCTCGATCTCTTCGAGGATCCGCTCGAGCTCGGCCTCGGCCATGGTGCCGTAGGCCTCGTATTCGAGCAGGCTCACGCTGCGGCCGTCGTTCATGTTGCGGACGACGCCGAGGAACGTGGCGATCGCGCCAGCCTCGGGGCGCGCCACGATCTGGATGACCTCGTCGAGCGAGAGGGCCTCGCGGCGGATACGCGTCGCGCTCACGGAGACCTCCGGAAATGGCCCGATCGGCCGCCGCTCTTCTCCACCAGCATCACGTCCTCGACGACCATCTCGCGGTCGATGCCCTTGAGCATGTCGTACAACGTCAACGCGGCCACCGACGCGGCGACCATCGCTTCCATCTCCACGCCGGTCCGGTCCGTGGCCTCGGCGCTCGCGGTGATCGTCACGCGCGCAGCGGCCTCGTCGACGTCGAGCGCGATCGCCACGTGCGTCAGGGCGATCGCGTGGCACATCGGGATGAGCTCCGGCGTGCGTTTGGCGGCCATGATGCCGGCGATCCGCGCCGTCGCGAGCACCTCGCCCTTCGGCGTGTCGCCACGCGCGAGGCGCGACGCCGTCTCGGGCCGCATGCGCACACGCGCGACCGCGACCCCGCGTCGCTGGGTGGGCGGCTTCTCGGCGACGTCGACCATCCGAACATCGCCGCGCGGGCCGAGGTGCGAGGAGAGGCTCGTCGCGTCGGCGTCCTGCGCAGCCGCGCGAGGGACGAGGACGTCGAGCGCAGCCGCGAGGATCGCCGGGTCGCCGCGCTTCGCCGCGCGGCGGACGCAGTGCACGAGGGAGAACCGCGCGAGGCCCGAGAGCGAGGCCCACGTGCGCGCGTCGATCGCTCGACCTTTCGGCAAAGCTTCACGCAAGCCTTCGGGCAGATGATCCGGGCTTGGGTCGGCGGCGAGCGGCATCGGGAGCGCGGGCGGGTGGGCTCGCTGCACGATCGCGTGGACCGTCGCGACGTCGACGACGGCCTCCGCGCCGGCGCGCGTGATCCGCCTTCGATCCTCGAACGCGAGGGAGCGCCATCCTTCGAGCGGCAGCCGGAGCCCCGCGTGATCGAGCGCGCGTCGCGCGGCCAGAGGGACGAGATCCAGCGCAGGCCCGATCTCTTCGGTTTCGAATGAAAAAACTTCGTTCACGGCGGCCGGATCCTACCCGCCGATCGCGCGCATGGACACACCCGCGGCGGTCTCCTCGGTGCAGCCCTTCCAGACCGTCCCGTCGGGCTTCATCGACCAGGCGAGCCCGATGTGCTCGACGATCGTCTCCGCGTCCCCCGCGCGCGCAGGCGCCCCTGCGTCCACGCCGTCGTCCGTCGCAAGGCAAGGCCGCAAGACGCCCGTCGACGAGACGCGCAGGCGATCACAGGTCTCGCAAAACGTGTCGCTCGTGCCCGTGATGAACCCGACGCGGAGCCCCGGATCGTGGCGGGCGCGCACGTACTTCGCCGGGCCGAGGCCCGGATCGGTGACGGCCTCCTCGGCGAGGAGATGCGCGGCGAGCGCGCGGCGCATCTCGGCCGCGGTGACGAGGTGCTCCGCGACGAGCTTGGCCCCCTCGGCGATGGGCATGACCTCGAGGAAGCGTGGCAAGAGGCCCCTTTCCCACGCCCATAACAGGATGCGCTCGAGCTCGTCGTCGTTCACGCCGCGCAGGACGACGGTGTTCAGCTTGATCGGGGAGAAGCCTGCCTCGATCGCGGCGTCGATGCCCGCGAGGACGGCGTCGAGGTCCCCGCCGCGCGTGACCTCGCGGAAGCGCACGGGGTCGAGTGTATCGATCGAGACGTTCACGCGATGCAGGCCCGCGTCGCGCAGCGGCCGCGCGAGGCGCGCGAGCTGCGAGGCGTTCGTCGTGAGCGCCAGATCCTCGAAGCCGAGCGAAGACAGGTGCGCGACGATCGCGACGATCTCGGGATGCACGAGCGGCTCGCCGCCCGTGAGCCGCACGCGACGTACACCCGCGCGGCGCAGCGCCTCGAACATCGTCTTCCACGCCGGCGTCATCAGGCGCCCGTCGGCGTAGCCATCGTTTCGCGAGGGCCGGCAGTACGTGCAGGCGAAGTCGCACCGATCGGTCACCGAGACACGCACGCTGCGCGGCGGCGGTCCGGCCGAGGCGCGCTTCGGCACGAGCGCGCGCGCGCCGAGCATCGGCAAAGATCGCCGCTTCTCGACTGCCGGATCGTTCATCGCCGCCATCACCTCACCCTCCCGCGACGGGCGGGATCAACGCAACCTCGTCGCCCGAATGGACCTGCTCGTCGGGCCGCGCATACGCACCGTTGACCGCGACGCGGATCGATCGCCGGTACGGCACGAGCGCGGGAAATCGGCTGCAAACGTGGTGAAGAAGCTCCTCCGCGGTGCACGGCGCGTCGAGCGGAAAGACGAGCTCCGAGGCTCCGAGCACGTCCCGCGCGCCTGCGAACGCGAGCAGCCTCACCGTGTTCGACATGTTCCGTAACGTAGCATTGTTGGATTGTCGTTGACAGTTCGGGCACGAAATCAGGCCGACGCGCCGCCGTGCCGGGCGGCCAGGGCCGCGATATATTCGCCCGTCCGATGAGCGAGCAAACCGGCACGATCGGCAAGATTTTGGCCGGACGGTACCAGGTGAGGAGGGAGCTCGGGCGAGGCGGCATGGGGGTCGTCTACCTCTGCCGTGATCTCGTGGCCGACGACCGCGTGGCCGTGAAGGTCCTGAGCCGACCGGGCGCGCGGCCACGCGCCGAGGAAGCGTGGTGGTTCCACGAGGAGGCCCGCGCGCTCGCGGCGCTCTCGCACCCGTGCATCGTGCGCGCGCGCGACTTCGGCGCGCTCGCCGACGGGACGCCTTTCCTCGTGATGGATGCTGTGCCAGGGCGCTCGCTGCACGAGTGGCTCTACCTCGCACAAGAGGAAGGCGGCCTGCCGTGGCCGCTCATCTGGAAGATCACCGACGACGTGCTCGCGGCGCTCGCGCACGCGCACGCGCGCGGCGTCATCCACGGAGATCTCAAGCCCTCGAACATCCTCGTCGACATCCCGCACGACGACACCGAGCCGCCGACGGTACACGTGCTCGATCTCGGGCTCGCGTGGCTCATGCAGGATCGCGTCGATCACAGGCTCGACAACTCGCCCGTCTCGAAGCCGACGATCCGCTGGGGCGCGGGCACGCCGGGGTGGATGGCGCCGGAGCAGATCCGGTACGCCGCGCCGCACGTGGGTCCGTCGACGGACCTCTACTCGCTCGGCTGTGTCCTCTTCACGATGATCGCGAACCGCGAGCCCTACGAGGGCACGGACGAGGAGCTGCTCGCGAAGCACAAGAGCGCGCCGCTGCCGGAGGTGCCGCTCCGCCCCGGGCTCCCGTCGGACATCGTGCCGCTCGTGCGGCGCCTGATGAACAAGCGTCCGTGGCAGCGCTTCGAATTCGCGGCCGACGCGCGCGCGCTCCTCTGGCGGATGCGGCCGCGCAGCGGAGACCCGACGGCGACGCCGAGGCCCTCGGCCGCGCCGCCGATGTCCATGCCGCTGCGCGACTCGCCGCTCGTCGTCGAGAGCACGTACCTCGACTCGCAGGTGACGACGACGGGCCTGCTCGGGCTCCGGCCGAGCCCTTTCGTCGCGCGCGCGGCCGAGCGCTCGCGGCTGCTCGACATCGCGACGCAGATCGCCACGTCGGAGACCCCGGAGCACCGCTTCTTGTTGCTCTCGGGCGAAGCCGGCGTGGGCAAGTCGCGCCTCGCGGAGTGGCTCTGCGAGGAGGTGCACGAGCGAGGCCTCGTGGTGCCGCTGCGCGCGCGGTACCGGAAGATCGCCGCGCCGCTCGACGGCGTGGTCGGCGCGATCGTGCAGCACTACCGGCTGGAGCGTGAAGGGCGCGACGTCGTCGAGAAGGTCCTCCTGAACCAGTGGGAGGTCGCGCCCGAGGACGACGAAGGCAAGATGTGGGTCGCCGCGACGGCCGAGTGGATCCGGCCCTCGGCGCAGGGCGACGCGATCGGCCCGACGGGCAAGCGCTTCGCGCTCTCGTCGGAGACGCGCTGGCGCGTGATGCAGTACGCGCTGCAGAAGATCGCGAAGAGCCGTCCGCTCCTCTTGATGCTCGACGACCTGCATCACGGCTCGCCGACGACGTTCGAGGGCATGGCGCGGCTGCACCGCGAGACGCCGGGCCTGCGGCTGCTCATCGTAGGCACGGTGCGCGACGAGGCGATCATGACGGATCCCGTCGCGCGCGAGTGGGTCGAGTGGCTCCTGCGCGAGCTCGGCGGCGATCGCCTGACGCTCGAGCCGCTCGACCCGACGCAGACGCACGCGCTCCTGCGCGAGACGTTGCCGCTCGACGAGGCCGCCGTGGTCGAGGCCGCGCAACGCAGCAAAGGCAACCCGCTCTTCGCGCTGCAGATCGTCCACGCATGGGCGACGGGCGGGCACATCGAGCTGCGCGACGGGCGCTACGTGGTCCCCGAGGCGAAGCTCGCGATGCGCGCGGGCACGACGGCCGAGCTCTGGGAGGATCGTCTGCGCGCGATCCCCGAGGATCTCCGGCGCGGCGCACGCGCAGCGGCGGCGCTCGGCGGAGACATCCGCGAGGACGTGCTGCGGCTCGAGCTCGGGGCGCTCGGCGTGGACGCGGAGCGCGCGGTGGCTGCGATGAAGCGCGCGCAGATCCTGCTCGCGTCCGGTGAAGAGCGCCTGCGGTGGCCCCATGCGCTCCTGCAAGAGCACCTGCTCGGGCAGCTCTTCGTGCAGCCGGATGCAGCCGCGGTCCTGCGCGCCGCCGCGAACGCGCTCGGCCATCACCCCGACGCGAGCAGCCGCCGCATCGTGCGCCACCGCGTGACGAACCTCGTCCGCGCCGGCGACGTGAACGTGGCCGCGGAGCTCCTGCACCACTCGATCGCCGACTCGTGGGGGCGCACGCGCGACGTGCAGGCGACGCTGCGCGATCTATCGCTGCTCGACGGTCGCCTCGAAGGGCTCTTGCTCGCGCGGCATCGCAGGTGGCGCGCCGAAGCGCTGCGGCACGCGGGCAGGCTCGAAGACTGCCGGCGCGAAGCCGAAGAAGCGCGCAGGCTCTTTCACGTGGCGGGCGATCCCGAGAGCGAGGCCGCGTGCCTCCGGCTCCTCGGTCACGCCGCGAGTGATCTCGCCGCGCCCGCCGAAGGTCGCAAGCTCGTGGCGAGCGCGCTCGAGATGTTCCAGTCGCTCGGCGACACGCACGGGCAAGCGCTCTGCGAGGTGATCCTCGGAGAGATCGACTTCCTGCTCGGCGCGCACCTCGACGCGGCCCGCATCCTCGAGAGCGCAGGGCCGAAGTTCCAGGCCGTCGGCGATCGCCTCGGCCACGCGCAATGCCTCGTGCTGCACAGCTTCGTCGAGCAAGCCGGCGGCTCCCCCGAGAAGGCACGCGCGCTCCTCCGCACGGCGCGCGCCGAGTTCGACGCGATCGGCTATCGCCTCGGCATGGCCCAGTGCGACGTGACGCTCGCGCACTCGGATCACCGCGAAGGTCGGCTCGAAGAAGCGCGGCGCGTGGCGCTCCTGTCGCGCCGGAGCTTCCGCGATCTCGGCAACCCGCGCGGCGAGGGCGCGTGCGAGCGTCTGCTCGCGATGACCGCGTTCGACGCAGGCCAGCTCGACATGGCGGACGCGCACGCGCGCGCCGCGACGGCGCTCTTCGACCGGCTCTCCGATCCGTGGGGACGGGTCGAGATCAAGATCATCGTCGCGCAGATCGCGCTCGAGCGTGGGCAGGCGGAGGTCGCGCGCGCGGCGCTCGCCGAGTGCGAAGCCACGGGGCTCGCCGAGGCCGAGCCGAAGCAGCACCTCGCGCTCACCCGCGCGTGGCTCGCGTACCACGAGGGCCGGTTCCAGGACGCCGCAAACGAGCTCGATCTCGCGCGGAAGACGTTCCAGGATCCGAGGCGCACCGGGGATCACACGCCCGAACTCCTGCGCAGGTTCAGCCGCATGGGCTGGCCCGCGCCCGCGAGCGAGACGATCGCGGCATGGACGCGCGCGCTCTCCACGCGGAGCCCGCTCTCGACGCCGCCGCCCGCGGAGCCAAGCGCCGCCGCGCCGGCTTCCGTGAAGCCCAGTCGCTAGCGCGGGGCGTTGCCCCGCACCCCAGCAGGGGGCTGTCCGCCCCCTGCACCCCGGACCAGCGAGGCGCTGGACCCAAGCTCGATGAACTGCGCGATGCGCAGTTCATCGAACAGCCCGGTCAAGACCAGCCGCAACGTTGCCAACCAAGACAGCCGCGCTGCGGGTTCGGCTGGCAACCTGGGTTCTTCGTCGGCCCGTTTGAAAAACTGCGCGGAGCGCAGTTTTTCAATCACCGGTCCAGGCCGTGCCTGGTCCGGGGTCGAGGGGGCGGACAGCCCCCCGCGGGGTCCGGGGCAGCGCCCCGGCGGCGTGGCGGCTTTGCGATGAGCCCCCCCATGCTCAAAGCACGGCCTGGACCGAGGCGGCGTGCACCCTCTCAGGCGGAAGCCACGAACTCCGTGGGCGCGGACTCCTCGTGATCGGCGCGCTTCTCGAAGCACGCGACGATCGCGGCGCCAACGAGCGTGTCCTCTTCGAGCAGACGCTCGGCGAGGAGAAGAACGCCTTCACGCGTCTCGCGGACGATGCGGCACGCGCGCTCGAGCTGATGCTCGACGAGCTTGCGCGCCACCTCGTCGACCCGCGCGTGCAGGTGCTCGCTGTGCGTCACGTGGCCTGGATGATCCGTCACGCTGATCGGCCCGAGCTCACTCATGCCTAGCTCGGCGACCATCTTCCGCGCGAGCGACGCTGCGCGCTGGATGTCGTCCGCCGCCCCCGCGGTCATCGTCCCGAGCACGACCATCTCCGCCGCGCGCCCGCCCATGAGCATGCAGATCTGATCCTCGAGGTACTCCTTCGTGTAGAGCAGCCGATCTCGCTCGGGCAGCGCCTGCGTCACGCCGAGCGCTCGGCCGCGCGGGAGGATCGAGACCTTGTGCACCGGATCGGCGTTCTTCGCCGCGAGCGCCACCGTCACGTGGCCGGCCTCGTGCACTGCCGTCGCGCGCCGCTCCTCTGCGTCCATCACGAGGCTCTTGCGCTCCTCGCCCATGAGCACGCGATCACGCGCCTTGTCGATGTGCTCGAGGTCGACCTTGTCCGCGCCGCTGCGCGCCGCGAGGATCGCCGCCTCGTTCAAGAGGTTCGCGAGCTCCGCGCCGGAGAAGCCCGGCGTCACCTTTGCCACGTGCGCGAGGTCGATGTCCTCCTTCAGCGCGATCGGCCGCGCGTGCACCTCGAGGATCTCCCGGCGGCCGCGCAGATCCGGCAGCGGCACCACGACCTGACGGTCGAAGCGGCCGGGGCGCAGGAGCGCGGGATCGAGCACGTCGACGCGGTTCGTCGAGGCCATCACGACGATGCCCGTCGTGTGATCGAAGCCGTCCATCTCGACGAGGAGCTGGTTCAAGGTCTGATCGTGATCGGCGGAGGCCGAGTCGCCCCCGCGACCCCGCGAGCGGCCGACGGCGTCGATCTCGTCGATGAACACGATGCACGGCGAGACGCGGCGCGCCTCGGCGAAGAGGTTGCGCACGCGGGACGCGCCCACGCCGACGAACATCTCCTGAAAGCTTGATCCCGACGCGGTGAGGAAAGGCACGCCGGCTTCGGTCGCGACGGCCCGCGCGAGCAGCGTCTTGCCCGTGCCGGGCTCCCCCGTGAGCAGCACGCCGCGCGGCGCGCGTCCGCCGAGACGCCCGAAGCGCTCGGGGTTCTTGAGGAACTCCACCGTCTCGGCGAGCGCCTCCTTGACCTCGTCCATGCCCGCGACGTCCGTGAAGCGGACCTTGCCGACGCCGGACGCTTGGCCCTCCGAGAAGTGCGCGCGGCTCTTGCGGCGATGCATCCCGAGGCCGACGGCGCCGAGCGCGAGCATCACTGCGATCGGCGCGAGTGCCGTCGCCGCGCGCGCGCCCGTCGAGCCCTCGCGCGAGCCGTACTCGACGGTGATGCCTGCGGCTGCGAACTTGTCGACGAGCGCGTGCCGCGCCTCCTCGTCGCCGACGATGCCCACGCGAAGCGAGCCGTCTGCGCCCCGGATCGAGAAGCGTTCACCTTCCACCTGCACCTCGGTGATCGCCTGCGATCCCGTGATCTGCGTGAGCTCGGTGTAAGAGATCGTCCCCTCGCGCGGTCCTCGCAGCGAGTAGACGAGGGCACCGATCGTCACCGCGATGATCAGAACGACCACCGGACCGACCACACGCCCCAGCCGCTTTTCGAATCTCGAGAGCCATCCCATCGCGTCGCACCTCGTCTGCCCGGCACATCCGGCGCGCAGTCGACCAAAACGGTCGCAGCGGCCGATGGTTTGCAGCCAGGGCGAAGCACGATAGCTGCGAGGAGGTTGTCCGCCAGCGTGGACGATGCTGTTTTCTTTTCTGATTTCCGTGATTTACAGACTCGGCGAGCGACCCGCTCCGGGAGCTCTCCGGGTTTGCTCGGAAGTCAGAACGCGAGCCCCGCGCGAAGACGGAATCCATTGATGGTCGCGCTGTTCGAGCCGCCGATGGGGCCGCCGAGCGGGACGATGAAACCGAGCCCCGCGCGCACGGCGAGCGACTTGCCGACGGGGATCGTGCTGTTCACGTCGGGCTCGATCACGAACTGCGCGCCGGAGTAATCGCTCGTGCCCTTGGTGACGGGCTGCTGCGAGACGGCGAGCCACGCGCGCAAGCCTGGCGAGATCATGCCGTCGAGGAAGTCGTAGAAGAACGACGCGCCGGTCACCCAGTTGTACGCGGGCGTGTGCAGCGTGCCGGTGGCCTCGCTCTCGGGCGTGCCGCCGCCCGTCTTGATCAAGAGCTCGAACTTCGTGCTCGCCGCGACGTGCAGGAGGCGCGTGTCGTATGCGAAGCCGACGCTCGGCGACGCGCCGAGGCGGTTCGGCGTGTAGGGCGCTTGCTCCTCCCAGCCACGCGCGCCGGCGACGGCCTGGTTCAAGAGCGCCTGCGGCCTCGCGCCTGCGGCGTCCTGCTCGGGGAACATGTCGCCCTGCGCGGTCGGCACGGTGATCGCGAGGCTCACGGGGAGCGTCATGCGTCGCTTCAACTTGAAGCGCGCGTGCACGCTCGCCTCGATGTTGCCGAGCGCGAACGAGTCGACCGGGTTCTCGATCGGGCCGTCGATGCTGCCCGTCGCGAAGGGCACACGCGCGCCGATCGCCCACGTCTCGTTCAGGCGCCAGAAGAAGTAGGGAACGAACGAAGCGACCGTGACGTCGGTGGGGTCCGTGTCGCTGAGGACATTACGGATCTCGCCGAAGCCGATCACCAGGTCCACGCCGACCTCGCGCGGCGGGAGCGCGCGGTAGTCCTCGGCCTTCGCCTCTTCGGCCTTCTCTTCCTCTTCCCGCTTCTTCGATCCCGTCTTGCCCGAAGGCGCGAACTTGCCTTCTTCGTCCGCTCCGCCGACACCCCAGGCGTTCTCCTCCGCGGGCGGGAGCGGCGGGGGCTCGGCCGGCGGCGGTGGCTTCGAATCGGGGTCGAGCTCCATGTCGGTCCCGGTCTTCGGTGGCGCCTGGCCAAAGGCGAGCGCGGGCACGGCGACGAGCGCGAGGGTGAAAGCGGAGACGCCAAGGGCGAGCTTCCGCTTGCTGCAGGAGAAAGGCGTGGGGCGTAGCATGCTCGATGTCACGGGAGTGGGCAGCGACGCTACCATGCAGCCGAGGCGCCCGTCTCCCTACACGGCGCGCGCGCGACGATGGCCATGCACCCCGACCAGCTCGCCGACTTCGAGATCCTGCGCCGCCTCGGCGCGGGCGGCATGGCCGAGGTGTTCCTCGCCAAGAAACGCGGCGCCGAGGGCACGTACAAGCTGCTCGTCGTCAAACGTGTCCTGCCCGCGCACGGCTCTTCGCGACGTTTCCGCTCGATGTTCGTCGAGGAAGCACACCTCGCGACGCGCCTGAACCACCCGAACATCGTCCAGGTCTACGAGTTCAGCGACCACGGCGACGACGGCCTCTTGCTCTCGATGGAGTACGTCGAGGGCTTCGACCTCGGCAAGATCATGTCGACGGCGCGGCGCACCGGTGCGCGGATCCCGCCGTTCGTCGCGGCGTACATCGTCTCCGAGGCGGCCAAGGGCCTGCACTACGCCCACGAGCGCAAGGACGAGGGCGGCGTACCGCTGGCCATCGTCCATCGCGACATCTCGCCGCAGAACATCCTGGTCTCGTACGAAGGCGCGGTGAAGATCGCCGACTTCGGCATCGCGAGCGCGAACCTCTTCCGCGAAGAGGCCGGCGTGCTGAAGGGCAAGTTCGGGTACATGTCGCCCGAGCAGGCGCGCGGCGAACGCGTCGATCGAAGGGGCGACATCTACGCGCTCGGCGTCGTGCTCTACGAGATGCTCACGCTGCGATCGCCGTACGGCAAGCTCGACGACGACCCGCTGCTCGAAGCCGTGAAGACGGGCGCGTTCCAGCCTCCATCGACGCACGTCGGCGAGGTGCCGCCCGAGCTCGAAGCCATCGTCCTCAAGGCGATGCGAGGCCCGCGGGAGCACCGCTTCCAGACCGCACGCGACATGAGCGCGGCGATCATGCGCACCCTGCTCGCGAAGCAAGAGCTCGTCGACTCCGCGTCGATCGAGGCGATGCTCCTCGAGCTCTTCGGCCGCGAGCTCGAGCTGCCCCTCGCCAGCCCGCGCGAGGCGCCCGAGGCCGCGACGCTCGCCGCCGTGCCGCTCGCGCGGACGCCCTCCGAAGGCACGAACGGCGAGAAGCACATGCGCGTCGCCCGCGAGGTCCGGCACGTCGCGGTCGTCACGCTGCGCATCGACGGCACGGTCGATCTCGAGAACGCGCACGGCAAACAGGCGGCGCGGCGGATGGGCGCCTCGATCCGCCAGACGCTCGACGACATCGCGTTCAAGCGCGGCGCGGTGTGGTCGTGGGAGTCGCCCTGGTCGGCGCGCGCCGTCGTGGGCCTCATGGCGAACCCCTCACGCGCCGCGGCCGACGCCGCGACGCTCGCGATCGACGTGCACGAAGCGCTCGACGGCGCGAGCGAAGACCTCCCCGCGCCGCTGCGCGCGTCCATCGGCATCGTGCGGGGCATCGCCTCGGGCGAGCGTGATCCCCAAGGCCACCTCGTGCGGCACACGCTGCAAGAGCCCGCGGATCTGCTCGCGGATCGCGTGGGTGCGGCGACGCCGTTCGGCACGACGTGGGTCGCGGGCGGCGTCTACCGCCTCGTGCGGCGTGAGTTCCGCTGGGGCGAGGCGCCGAGCCTCACGCTCGGCGACACGGGGGGCCTCCGTGTCCCCGCGCAGATGCGCCTCTACGCGCTCGATCGCCTGCTCACGCGGGAAGAGCGCACGGCGGAGCTCGCGCTCGGCCAGAGTGACCTCGTCGGCCGCGACGCCGAAAAGGCGGACCTCTACGCCGCGTATCACCGCGCCGTCTCGCCACCGCTCGGCGGCGTCCCGGGCTCGCCGCCCTCCTCGGAGGCGTTCGTCGCGCAGGAGTCGCCGAGTGGTCCGAGGACACAGGCCTTCGACGCGGCGCCCATGTCGCGCAGGGCGTTCGGCGAGCTCGTGGCGCGTGTGGTCGTCGGCGAGATGGGCATCGGCAAGACCGCGCTCGTCTCGACGTTCCTCTCGGAGCTGCCGGGGGGGGTGCTCGTGGTGCAGGTCGAGTGCTCGCCCGTGAAGATGGAGCTGCCGCTCGCCACCGTCGCCGACGTCGTGCGCGACGTGACGGGCATGGGCCTCGACAACTCGCTCGACGAGGCGCAAGGCGCGCTGCGCGAGGTCTTCGGCCCCTTCGCGCGCACCCCGAGCGCGCCGCGCGAGATCCAGCGCCTCGCCGAGCTCGTGACCGGCAAGCACGGCGATCACCAGGAAGAGGACGCGAGCAACTACCGCCACGACCTCGTCGTGCAGGGCATACGCCACCTGCTCGCCGGGCTCGGGCGCAGGCAGCCGATCGTCGTCGTCGTCGACGGCTTGCAGTGGGCGGACCGCGCGAGCCTCGAGCTTCTGAAGGAGCTGCTCCGCAGGCCCGAGCCGCTCCCGATCCTCGTCGTGCTCGTGACCCGCGCCGACGAGCGCGTGCTTCCGTACGTCGAGGGCCTCGTGCGGATCGAGCTGCGTGGGCTCGAACCGAAAGAGCAGGTGCGCCTCGTCGAGGCGCGGCTCGGCGTCCGCGAAGGCGTCGCGGCCGTGTGCAGCGAGCTCGTCCCGCGCGTCGCGGGCAACCCCTTCTTCCTGCTGGAGATGGTCGACGCGCTGCTCGAACGCGGCACGCTGGAGATCGTCGAGCGCGGCGAAGGCGTCCACGAGCTCGTGCGGCACGAGCGCCCCGGCGAGCGCAACGAGGCCCTCCCCTCCACGCTCGAACAGCTCATCGGGGATCGCCTGCGCGAGCTCCCGCTCGCCGAGCACGACGTCGTCGACTGGCTCGCCGCCGCCGGAGGACCGCTGACGGAGACCGACATCCTCGCGCTCGCGCGCTTGCCCGACGACGAGGCGATCACGCGCCTCTGCGCGCGCGGGCTCTGCGATCGGCGCGCGGGCTCGGTCGACTTCCGCCACCCGCTCGCGCGCGACGTCGCCTACCTCGCGCTCGACACGGCCAAGCGCTCGCGCATGCACCTCTCGCTCGGCGAGCACTTGTCGCGCACGCCGCTCGCGCGGGGCCTCTCGGCGGCGATCGTCGCCCGCCACCTCGCGCGCGGCGAGGCGGCCGTGCCCGCCGCGGAGATGTACCTCGAAGCCGCGGGCGCCGCGCGCGCGACCCACCAGGAGCAGCTCGCGCTCCGCTACTACCTCCGCGCGCTCTCGCTCCTCCCGCCCGAGGACGCGCGCCGCATGAACGCGCACGCCGCGCTCGAAGCGATCTACCGGCACCTCGGCCGCCGGAGCGAGCGCCGCAAGCACCTCGAAGCGCTGCGCAAGCTCGCGCGGCAGAGCGGCAAGGCCCGCGGCGTCGCGCTCGCCCTCGTCCGCACCGCGCGCCTCGACAGCGACGATGGCCACCTCGCGCGCGGCTTGCCCGTCGCCCAGCGCGCGACCGAGATCGCGCGCCTCGCGCGCCAGCCCGCGCTCGAGGTCGAGGCGTACACGATCCTCGCCGAGATCCTCGGCGACCTCGGCGACGTGCAAGGCGCCATCGACGCCTGCGAGCGCGCGCTCGAGGTCACGCACACCGCCAAGCTCCAGCCGCGCCTGCGCGCCGAGGTCCTCCGCTCGAAGGGCGTCCTGCTCCGCCGCATCGGCCGCGTCGAGGAGGCCGCCGAGGCGCACGCCGAGGCCATCGCGGTCTTCCGCGCCGTCGGCGCGCGCCGCAGCGAGGCGCGCGCGAAGAACGCGCTCGCCTACGCCATGTTCGTCATGGAGCGCTTCGAGGACGCGATCGCGCTCGGCCTCTCCTCCATCGGCATCGACCTCGCCATCGGCGGCCGCTTCCAGATCGCCAAGACGCTCAGCAACGTGGGCCAGGCCTACGCGCGCCTCGGCGACACCGAGCGCGGCCTGAGTTACCTCAAGCGCGCCCGCGAGGCGCACGAGCGGTACGCCGATCAAGACTCGCGCGCCGACACGCTCCTCTGCTCCGCGGAGATCCTCCTCGAGCTCGGCATGAACGCCGAGGCCTCCACCATGTGCGGCGACGCGGGCGCGCTCGTCGCCGTCACCGGCAGCGCGTACGACACCGTGCACGAGCGCATCGTCCGCGCCTTGCTCGCCCGCGCCGAAGGCCGCCCGCACGAGGCCGTCGTCCACGCGCAGGCCGCGCGCAAGCTCGCCGAGCCGCAAGGTCTTTTGAGCTACCACATTCACGCGACGGCCATCGAAGCCGCCGCGCGCGTCGACGCGGGCGAACATCACACCGGCGTCCTGCTCGCTCGCACGGCGCTCGGCGCGATCGAGGCCACGAGCTTCTCCGAGTACGGCATCGAGGTCCGCGCGCTCTGCATCGAAGCGCTGCGCAAAGGCGCCTCCAGCGGCGCTCGTGACGCGCTGCTCCGCGCCGCGACGCACGTACGCAAGGTCGCCGGCTACGTTCGTGAAGGTCGTCTCCGCGCGCTCTTCTTGCGAAGACCCGTCGTCGAGCGCATTCTGTCCGAGGCAGACGGTTCGGACGTCTCTCCTCGTTCGGATCCGCTGCGGCGCGGCGAAATGGCATGAGTTTGAAGACCACGAAGCGAGCGGGCGCGGGCCGTCGAAAGGTCGCGTTGATCTTGTCGGGCGGCGGCGCGCGTGGCGCGTACGAGGTCGGCGTCCTGTCGTACGTGCTCGACAACTTCGCGCGCGTGCGCGGCGCGGTCCCGCGCATCGACATCCTCTGCGGCACCTCGGTCGGCGCCATCAACGCGTGTTTCCTCGCCGCGCACCTCAGCGATGCGACGACCGGCATCCGCCGCCTCGCGAACCTCTGGACCGAGCTCGATCTGCCGGACGTGCTCGGCTTCAGCCTCCGCCAGGCCGTGAGCCTGCCGCGTGTCCTGTTCGGCGGCGGCAAGGCGGCGGCCGGCGTCTTCGACGTCACGCCGATGGCCAAGCTCGTCGAGCGCGAGATCCCGTGGCGGGCCATCGCGCGCACGCTCCGCCGCGGCCACCTCGGCGCGCTCAGCGTCTCGGCCACCGAGGTCGCGTCGGGCCGCACGGTCATCTTCATGCAGACCGGCCCCGACGGCGCGCTGCCCACGACGGCGCCGCCGCGCACGCTCATCCGCGGCGCGCACATCGGCCCGCTGCACGCGCTCGCCTCTGCGTCGATCCCCATCTTGTTCCCGCCCGTCCGCATCGGCCGTGAGCTCTTCATGGATGGCGGCGTCCGGCAGAACACGCCGATCGCGCCCGCGCTCCGGCTCGGCGCGACGCACGTCTTCGCGATCGGCCTCTCGCGCGAGCTCACGGGCCCGAGCACCATGCCCGAAGACGAGAAGCCGCCGGGCGCGGCCTTCCTGCTCGGCAAGATCCTGAACGCGTTCCTCCTCGATCACATCCAGACGGACCTCGAGGTGATGACGCGCTTGAACCACATCATCGAGGACGCGGAGAAGACCTTCGGCGGCGACTTCCTGCAGACGGTCAACACGAGCGCCGAGCGACGCGGAGCCATGCCGTACAACCGCATCAACTCGCTGGTGGTGCGCCCGAGCGAGGACATCGGCAAGCTCGCGGCCGAGTACGTGCGCCGCGGCAACATCCACGGCGGCCCGGCGTTCGCGCGGCGCATGCTCACGCTCGTCGACGTCGGCGAAGCGACCGAAGCGGACCTCGCGAGTTACCTGCTCTTCGACGGCGCCTTCGCGCGCAGGCTCATCGATCTCGGCCGCGCCGACGCCGAGGCGCGCCGGCACGACATCGCCGACTTCTTCGGCAGCGCGGACGAGGACGACGAGCCGCGCCACGCCGAAAACACGAGCTGGACGATCCCGCCGCCGGTGGACTGAGTCCCGAGGGGGTCGCCTCGCGTCGACACACGCCGGTCATCGTGACGCGTGTGGGTCGCCTCGTCGTCGACACACGCCGGTCATCATGACGCGTGCGGGTCGCCTCGTCGTCGACACCCGCCGGTCATCGTCGACCGAGGGGGGCGTCGCGCGTCGACACACGCCGGTCCTCGTGACGCGTGCGGGTCGCCTCGTCGTCGACACACGCCGGTCCTCGTCGACCGAGGGGGGCGCCTCGTCGTCGACACACGCCGGTCATCGTCGACCGAAGGGGTCGCCGCGTGTCGACCCCCGCGGGGCATCGTATCTAGCCCTCGATCGCCGCGACCTTCCTCCCTGCGCGGCTCGCGGCGTAGGTGGCGGCGCGCATCATCTGGAACAGCCCGACGGGCATGATCCCGCGGCCTGCGTGGAACGGCGTGAACGACAGCGCCTCCTGATCCACGAGCGATCGCTCCTCCAGATCGATCACCACCACGGCCTCCCATCGCGACATGCGCAGGATCTGCTCCGGCGAACGCAGCCGCGCGCCGAGCGCCCCCGCTTGCGTGACCTCGAGCCGCAGCACCGCGTTCTTCGCGGCCACGGCTCGCTCGATCCGCTCGCGCCGGCTCCCTCGGGTCTCCCGCTGCCGCCCCGGCACGAGCCTGAATTTTACGCGCCCGAGACCGAGCACGTAGAACGGCAGGATCGCGTGGTACTCGTTCGCCAGGAAGTCGTGCACGTTCGTGGTGAGCGGCGCGAACGGCAGGGACCAGACGTGCTGGAACGTCGCAAAGAGCAGGTCCTGATCCCGCGCGGAGGCCTCCACCGACGTCGCCGTCGGCGCGCGCCCGCAGAAGCGCACCGCGATCCCAAGCGCGTCCGGCAGCTCCTTCTCGTGACGCCACCACGCGCTCGAAAGCCGCACGAGCGCGGGCCCCGCGAGCCTCTGCGCGAGCTCCCCCACGGCGCCCTCACGCGCGAGCGCACGCACGTCTGCCCGGAACAAGACGCCGTCCGGATGGAAGAGCCGCGCTCGCCGGAGCAAGCTCCCCTCCCCCGCGATCGGGGACAAAAGCCCGCCCATCGCCCGCCCCAACGCCTCGGTTGCCCGCATCGCTCCCCTCCGCCTCGGTAGAACCTGGGCGTCCGCGCCACCCCTCGGCAAGACCTTGCGGGCTCCAAAATCCCGTCGGGACGCCACCGACGCGCCCCATCCGTTCCCAATAATTTCGAGCCGTTAGGAGATCCCCTGGCAGGCGTGCGCCTCGCCGTCGTGCCATCCTTAACGTAATGCATCACACGGTCGTAATTTCCGACATCCACCTCTGCGAAGTGGAGCCGGGGACGGGCCCGTGGATGCGTCATCGGCAGCGCGCCTTCCTGCCGGACGGCGAGCTCGCGGGCATGCTGGACGCGCTCCTCGACGCTGTCCGCGGGCAGCGGATGACGCTCACGCTGAACGGCGACGTCTTCGACTTCGACGCCCCGCGCGTGATCGACGGGCGCAGCGCTTGCCACGATCTCCCGCGCGACGCCGACCATGGCGTGCCGGCGATCGCGGCGATCCTGGATGATCACCCGATCGTCCTCGAAGCGCTCGGGCGCGTGCTCGACGAGGGGCACGAGATCGTGATCGTGTCGGGCAACCACGACGTCCTGCTCACGCTGCCCGAGGTCCGCGCGCACCTCACGGCCCGCCTCTGCGACGCCGCGTGCGCCCTCGTGGCGCGGGATCGCAGCCCGAGCGCGCGCGCCGCGATCGCTCTGCGGATCCACTTCCGCGCGTGGATGCACGTCACGCCCGATCGTGTGCTCGTCGAGCACGGCCACCTCTACGACCCCTACTGCAGCTACCGCTACCCGATGGCCCCGTTCGACGACGGCGGGCGCGAGATCGTGGCGACGATGGGCTCGATGGGGACGCGGCTGCTCGTCTCGCGCCTCGGCTACTTCAACCCGCACGACGACAGCTCCGTCATGATGACGAAGCTCGGCTATTTCCTGCACTGGACGCGTTACTACCTCTTCTCGCGCCGCTTTCTCGCGCTGATCTGGGCGCTCGGCGCCGCGCGGATCCTCGGTCGCCTCTGGCGCGCGCGGCGGCCCTTCTGCCGCGCGCGGTACCGCGGCAACGTGATCGCCTGCGCCCGCGAGACGGGCGAACGTGTCGCGGCCGTCATGCGTCACGCCCGCCTCTTCGAGCCTCCCGCCGAGTCGCGCCTCCTCCGCGTGGTGCGCGAGCTCTGGGTGGATCACGTCTTCGTGATCCTCCTCGGCGCGGCGCTCGGCGCCCTGTTCATCGGCGTCGTCGGCATGCCACTCGGGCTCCTCGGCGTGATCGTGCCGTTCCTGCTCTTCGTGCTCTACGATCGCCTCGTCCCCAAGTCTCCGCTCGCCGAGACGTGGCTCCGCGTCGGCCGCGTGATGCGGAACGTCGCGCGGATCCACGACGCGCGCGCGGTCGTCTTCGGCCACACGCACACCCCCGAGGGCTTGTGGGAGGGCGACGTGTTCATCGGCAACAGCGGCTCGTGGTCCGCGGCCACCTCGGGCCCCGACGGCACCCCGTGCATCGGTGAACACCCCTTCGTCTGGCTCACGAGCGACGACCACGGCGCGCTCACGGGCGGGCTCTACGCCTGGAAGCGCGGGGCGATCGTGCCCCGCGTCGTCCGCGATCCGCAGGCCGAAGCGCCGCCGCGCAGCGAGGTCGTCCTGTACTGCGAGACGCCCGAGATCCGGAGCGACGACGCCCGCGCCGTCTAACCCGCAGGCGCCTCGTCCGCGCGGTTCGTGGGGACGAACATCGACAGGATCACGCCCGGGATCGAGGCCGCGAACGCGAGCAGGAAGAACGTCGTGAACCCGACGCTCTTCGCGAGGTGCCCGCTCATCGAGCCTGCGAGCGTCGTGGCCAGCGACATGAGCGCGCTGCCGATCGCGAAGTGCGACGCGCGGTAGGCGCCCTGGCAGCGCCGCATGATGAAGACCATGAACGCGGCCGATCCCGCGTACGCCACGAACTGCTCGACGAGCACCACGGCCGTGATCGCCGCGATCCCCGGTCGCGCCCAGGCGAGCCACGCGTAGAGCGGGATCGCGGCGCTCTGGAGGATCGAGATCGGCTTGAGCGTCCGCTCGAGCCCGAGCCGCGAGACCACCATCCCTCCGAGGATCGAGCCCGCGATCGAGGAGACCGTGCCCCACGTGCCGCTCACGAACCCGCGCTCCGCGAGGTTCAGGCCGAGATCCTTCAAGAAGGGCGTGTGCATCGCGAACATGAGCGCGTCGCCCGCGCGGAACGTCAGGATGAACGCGAGCACGAGACCGACGTTCGGTTGACGCAGGAACGTGACGAACGCTTGCACGTACGACGCGTCGGCCTTCCGGACCCCGCGCGCCTCGACCTCGGCCTGCGCCGGCGCCGCGGGACGCGGCAAGAAGAGCGCATGCCCCACGCCGAGGAGGAGCATCATCGCGGCCGCCGCGAAGAACGCGTAGCGCCACCCGCCTGCGATCCCCGCGAGCACCACGAGCCCGCCCTTCGCGACCAGCATCGCGACCCGGAACGCGGCCACGCGCAGCCCCGAGAACCCCGCTTGCCGCTTCTCCGGCAGCGCGTCGAGGTAGAAGCCGTCCACCGCGATGTCCTGCGTCGCGGCGAGCACCGACACGGCGATGAGCCCCCACGCCACCACGGGCAGATCCCCGCGATCGGCCGGCATCGCGAGCCCGAGCACCGCGAGCCCGAGCGCGATCTGGGTCGCGACGACCCAGCCCCGCTTCTTGCCGTACATGTCGACGAGCGGGCTCCAGAGGAACTTCGCGTTCCACGCGAAGCCGTAGAGCGCCGTGTACCCGATCGCCTGCAGGCTCGCGCCGAACGCCGTGAAGAGCTCCGCGCTGACCTGATGCACGATCGAGTACGGCAGCCCCTCGCCGAAGTACGTCGTGGCGACCCAGGGCGCCGCCCGCAACGGGCTCTCCGCGGCCTTGTCCTCGGCCTCGCGCCGCGGCTCCGCCGGCGCCGCTTCCTTTGCAGGCGCGTAGACCTCTTCGAGAGAAGGCCCCGGAGAGGCCACCTCCGCGCGGGCGGGCGCTCGTTCGACGACGGACACGTTGCCGAGTCCCCTACACCAGAACGCCCCGGCGGGCCCACCTTCTGGCCGACGCACCGCGGAAATGCCGGGGGGCACGTCCAGACGGTAGCGGTTTTCGGTCATCTCGTTTAGACGTGGAGACGACATGTCGAGGCTCTGCCGGCGCCGCTCTGGGGCCACGGTTTCCGGGATGGGGGAAGCGCGGTGAACGTCTACACCCGACGCGAGGAGATGCGCTGGACGATCATCGCGCTGACCGCGCTCGTGCTCTCGTTCGGAGGCGCGGTCGTGCGGCTCGTCACGGCGGAAGGACGGCTGATCCCCGACCCCGCGGCGATCGCCGCCGCGAAGGCCGCGGAGACGAAGGCGCAGCAGGCGAAGGCCTGCCAGACCGCCGCCGATCGGCTGAACACGGAGATCCCCGTGTTCAAGGCCTCCGCGAAGGCCGCGCGCCTCGCCGCGACGGCCACGCCGAGCGCCACGCCGCCGCCGGTGAAAGGCAAGAAGCCGCCGCCGAAGGAGAAAGAGCCCGACGTCGATCTCGCCTGGCCCTCGGCGCTCCCGTCCTACAAGCAGGTCAAGCTGCTCGCGCCGTGTCGGCCGCTCGTGGAGAGCGTGACCGGCGCCAAGCCCGAGGCGGCGCGAGGCTGGGAGGCCGTCACGAGCGCGGCCGCCGTGGCCCCCGGCGAGGACTACAAGTCGCAGGTCGAGGCGGCGCGCAAGCTGCTCGCGGCGCTCGGCGAAGCGCCGGTCGACAAGGTGCTCGAAACGACGAAGGAGACCGAGGCGACGCTCAAGAAGGCCGCCGACGCCGAGCAGGAGAAGGCGAAGACCGCGCAGGTGCGCGAGGCTCTGCCGAAGGGCCTGCTCTCGCGCGAGCTCGCGGTCGGCCTCGGCGTGCTCATCGGCGTGCTCACCCTCCTCGCGAGTTTCCTCAGCGTGCGCGCGGCGGCCTCGCGGCGCCTCCAGACGCTTTTGCCGCTGCGCGAGGCCGCGAAGACGGGCAACTCCGGCATGCAAGCCGCGGCGCTGCTCACGCTCGCTTCGCAGCACAACGGCGGCGAGCCGGGGCTCGTCATCGGCGCCGGCGTGGGGGGCCTCGTCGCGGCGTTCGTGTTCCCGCTCGACGCCGACATCTTCGTCGCGGGCGTCATGGTCGGCCTCCTGCTCGGCCTCGGCTTCCAGTGGACCGTGCGCATGTTCGAGGGCCTCTCGAACTGGCGCAGGCGCGCCACCGAGCTCGCGGACATCGAGAAGCCCGCGGTCCCGATCGTGCTCGTCCTCTCCACGGTGCACCTCGGCCGCGAGCCCGAGTTCTGGGCCTTCTTCAGCAAGCTCTCCGCGCAGGAGCAGGCCGCCACGGTCGCGCAGCTCGCCTCCCAGGCCGAGGAGCAGATCCTCGCCGCCGCCGACGCCGGCGCGGCCCAGCCCTACCCGCAGCAGGCCATGGCCCAGGGGTATCCCCCCGGCGGCGGTTATCCCCCGGGCGGCGGTTTTCCCCCAGGCGGCGGCTACCCCGGCCACTAGAACATCGATCGGTTTGACAACCGCTTGATGTTCTAGCTCTTTTGTCCCGAGGGGGACGCCTCGCGTCCCCCTCTCGCCCGGGCAAGGCCCGGTCGATTCACCCCCCGAGGCGAGCTCGCTTCGCGATCTCGCAGAGCGCCGAACGGGTCGGCGCTCTCGACCCCCGAACTTTCTTCACGAGCTCGGCCGTCCGCGGCAATAAACTCGCCTCTCCGTCGTATTCATGCGAGGAGGCCAAGACCCGGATGCGCTTCTTTTCCCTTTCCTCGAAGAGCCTCTCCCGCATCGGCGCGCTCGTCTCGCTCCTCGGAGCGACCTCTCTCCTCGCGTCCCTGCCCGCATCGGCCGAGGACGCCGCGCCCAAGCCCGAGGCCCAGGAAGCTGCAAAAGAGGCGGACAACAAGCCCGCGGTCCTCGTCGCGCCCAAGGCCGAGGCGACCGCGGCGGCGGCGCCCAAGGGCGAAGGCAAGCAGGCGAGCGCGCCTGCGAAAAAGCGCCGGGGCGGCATCCACCCCTGCATGACCCCCGACCCGGGCTTCGGGATCTACGACCGCTGGTCGAACGAGCCCACGATCGGCCAGATGATCGCCCCGAAGAAGGGCGGCATCACGAAGAGCGGCGGCTTCGACCTCGTCGTCCACTTCCACGGCCACGAGCCGATCCGCAAGGAGTTCGTCAAGACCGCCAAGGGCGCGGTCCTCGTGGGGATCGACCTCGGCATCGGTTCGGGCGCGTACGCGCAAGGGTTCGCGGCGCCGAACACGTTCACGCAGCTCCTCGCGAGCGTCGAGGCGGCGATGGCGAAGAAGACGGGCAACCCCAAGGCGCACGTCCGCAAGCTCGCGCTCTCATCGTGGAGCGCGGGGTACGGCGCGATCGAGCAGATCCTCCGCCAGCCGTCGGGCAAGCGTATCGACGCGGTCATCCTGCTCGACTCCTTGCACACGGGGTACATCGACGAGCGCTCGAAGGCGCTGAAGACGGGGCAGATCGACGTCTTCGTGGACTACGCCAAGCGCGCCGCGAAGAAGCAGGCGTTCATGTTCCTGAGCCACTCGTCGATCATCCCGCCCGGCTACGCGTCGACGACCGAGGTCGCGAGTTACGTCATCGGTGAACTCAAGGGCAAGCCGAAGAAGGCCAAGCGCGCGGACGTGCTCGGGCTCGACCTCATCCGTCGTTACGACAAGGGTGATTTCCACGTCCGTGGTTACACCGGCGACGACAAGCCCGATCACTGCGCGCACATCGGACTCATGGCCGATATCGTGCGTGTCCATCTCGAAGCCCGCTGGAAAACGCCACGCGGGAAGTCGTGATCGAACGCTTCGAACGACACGCGTAATCGAATCGCCACCTCCGCGAAGGCCATTTCGCAGGCGTTTTGAAGCATTTCGCTGTCGCGAAGTTCTTGACGTTTCGACGCAATCCCGTAACGGATGAAGACATGGGTGGCATTGGCGTCGTTCTGAATCCGCGCTCCCGACAGAACCGCCGCGACCCGGCCGCGGCCTCGCGGCTGGCGCGGACCCTCGGCGATCGAGGCGTCGTCCGCACCGCGCAGACGAGGGAGGACCTCGCGCGAATCGCCGAGGATTTCCGAAAACTCAAGATCGACGTGCTCGGCATCTCCGGCGGAGACGGCACGAATCACATCACGCTGACCGGGTTCCTCGGGGTCTACAGCGACGAGCCGCTGCCGCCGATCGCGTTCCTGCGCGGCGGGACGATGAACACGGTCGCGAACGCCGTCGGCGTGCCCCGCGGCAAGCCCGACGGCCTGCTCGCGGCGCTGATCGCCCGCTACAACGAGCGTGGAAAGGCCTCGCTCCGGGTGGTCGAGCGCAACACGATGCGAATCGACGACCATTACGGGTTCATTTTCGGCACGGGCGCGATCCACGGATACATGGCCGAGTACTACCGGCACCCCGAGCCGAACCCCGTCCACGCCGCGTCGACGCTTTACGAGGCCAGCAAGAACGTCATGCTCGGGCACCGGACGCCGGTGGCCGAGCGCTGGGAAGGCTCCGTGGAGCTCTCTGGCGGCGTGCGTTTGCCCATGCGGGACTACCTCTGCATCGCGGCGGGCACGGTCGATCAGATTGGCCTCGGATTCCGGCCTTTCTATCGCTCGGGGCACGTCCCGGGCCGCTTCCACATCCTCGGCATCCACACGAGCGCGCTCGGGTTCGTCAAAAAGCTCCCGGACATCTGGCAGGCGCGCCCGATGGGCGAGGAGCACACGTACGACCACCTCGCCGAGCACGCGATCCTGGAGGCTCGCTCGGGCGTGGTGCGGTACGTGCTCGACGGGGATCTCCACGAGCATCGCGGGCCGCTCGAGATGCGCGTGGGGCCACGCGTGCAGATCGTCGTGGAGCACAAAGCGGGCATCCGGCCGCCGGGCGGGAGCACGTTCATGTTCCCCCCGCCCTGGATTCAGCCGGGCAACTCTTGAGGCTCACGCCTCGGGCATGTCGGCGGCGTCGAGCCGCACCGTGACGAACGTCCCGTAGCTCATCACGGTCAGCGACTCCTGGTCGACGATCATCACGCGCACGCACCGGGCGGGCGCGGCCGTGCGGAGGTCTTCGTACGGGTCGAACGGAGCGTCCTCCGCGGGCGGGAGCGCCGAGCGCAGGAAGGCGTGGACCTTGTCGCGGTGCCCGATGAGCACGCACGTGCCGATGGGCTCTTCGTCCTGGAAGAACAGCTCGTGCGCGGAGACGTCCACGACGAGCACGGCCACGTCCACGACGTCGAGCCCGCTCGTCACGCAGATCTGCTCGATGCGCGAGCAGACGGCGCTCTCCACGCTGCGGAACAGGGCGATCCGGCGCCTCTGGCCGTCCGTCAGCGAGGCATCGGCGAGGAAATTCGACAGGCTCGCCGGGATCTCCGATTGCGCGGTCTCCTTGTTCTTGGCGTCCCCCATGTTGATACCGCGAGGACCCCGCCGTCGGACGGGCTCGCCGCGCCTCCCCACAGGGGTTTTATGCACGAGTGTCGCCAACGCCCCTCTCCGCGAAGAAGGAACGTGCCGCACGGAATCATCGCAAAGCGGACGGGATCGCTCGGTGTTCGTGCGCCCGTCCTGCGCGTCAGGGTGCGGCCCCGAGCGCGGCTTTCGTCTCCGTTTGGATCACGAGCTGCTGCCCCGCCGGCTGATTCGGTGATTTCAACAGCGACTGCATCACGAGCGCGATCTGCCCCCGCTCGGGCATGAAGCGCGTGTCGCCGACCTCGATCTCGCCCTTGCCACGCGACTCGTAGCGCTCGAGCGACACGGGCACGTCCTTCGGCAAGCCCGGCAGGCCGAGCGTCGCGTTCGCGGCGTATTGCCGGACCTCGAGCGAGAGCGTCGCCCGTTTGCCGTCGAGCTTCTCCACCTTCGCCACGCGGTACCGCAGCACATCCACGCCCGACGAGCGCGCCCGATCCGTCACCATCCAGTACGCGCCGACGCCGACCGGCTTGTCGGGCAGAGGCACCGTCGAGGCGAGCACCGCGTCGACCAGCGAGCCCGTCACGAGCTCGATCCCCGGCGTCGAGTCCTTCGGGTACTCGATCGCCAGATCCGTGGCGATCCCGGAGGGCCCGAGCCGATACCGGATCACGCTGTCTTTCAGGTTCTTCAGCTCGGCCGGCACGTCGCCGCGGATCGCCTTCACCGCCGCGATCTTCACGACCACGGGTTGCCCCGCCGGGGCCGGCTCGGCCGCTTTGTCGGTCTTTTTCTTGTCGTCCTTCGCCTTGTCGGCCTTGAAGACGAGCTCGACGATGAGCGGCGGCAGGCCTTGTTGCGCCGCGCGCACCTGCAGGAGGAGCGTCGTCTTGCGCTCGTCTCCGCCCGCGAACGCGTACGAGAGCGGCACCTTCGGATCACTGCCGTCCCCGAAGATCTCGAGCTTCGGCGTCGCCGTGGGCGAGAAGGCGGCGTCGGCCGCGGCGGGCTCGAAGATGCCAGACTCGGGCGGCCCCCCCGCGGCGTCCTTCGGGCCGGCGGACTGTGCAGGCGGCGGTGCCTGGGCCGCAGCGGCGAGGGCTTCGCCGAGCTTGCCGCCGACGACCGGCCCGGTCTGGGCGTCCGCGCCCGCGTCGGCGATGGGCGCCGCGGGCTTCTTCTCTTCCTGACATCCGATCGTGGAGATCACGAGCCCGAGCGCGATCATGCTCGCGCCTCGGGCCACGTTCGCGCGTAGAGCCATGGCGCACGATGTATCTCGTTTTCGCGAGGGTGTCAGGTCCGACCGGGCCGAACCACGCGCGACGTGCCGCGGGGTATGGGAACAGGGCGCCACGAGCCGCAGAGATCCCGAGCGCCACGCCTGCAACGAACCACGGGCGCCGGAGGAGGGAGCATGCTGACGATCACGTCCACCGCGTTCGCGCCGAACGGTCCGATCCCGAGGGAGCACACCTGCGAGGGCGACGATCGATCCCCGCCGCTCGCCTTTGCGTCGGTCCCGCCGGGCACGCAGAGCTTGGCGCTCATCGTGGACGATCCGGACGCGCCGGATCCACGCGCCCCGAAACGGACGTGGGTGCACTGGGTCGTCTACAACCTCCCGCCCGCGACGACGGCCCTCTCCGCGGGCGCCGAGCTTCCTCCGGGCGCGCTCGCGGGGAAAAACGACTGGGGCCGCGACGTGTACGGCGGCCCGTGTCCGCCGATCGGGCGGCACCGTTATTTCCACAAGCTCTATGCGCTCGACATGATCCTGCCGGATCTCGGGACGCCGACGAAGGCCGAGCTCGAGCGCGCCATGGAAGGGCACGTGCTCGAAGAGGCGCACCTCGTGGGCACGTACGAAAAGGCCGCTTGATCAGCGGCTCTACCGTGTCACTTGATGGTGGCCGCGATGGCCTGGATGTCCTTCAGGAGCTCGAGCGGCCGGAAGGGCTTGGCGTAGAACGCGGTCGCGCCGGCTTCCTTCACGCGCGCGCGTGACTCGGGGTCGTCCATCGCGCTGATCACGAAGATCGGCAGATCCTTCGTCGACGGGTCACGGCGCAGGCGCGTACAGACCTCGAAGCCGTCGAGCGTGCCCGGGAGCATGAGGTCGAGCAGCAGGATGTCGAACCGCTCGGTCGAGGCGCGCTCCACGGCTTGCGCGCCCGTGGCGACGCCCACCACCTCGTGACCGCTCGAACCGACCAGCGTCTCGATCATCCGGCGGATGGCGTCCTGATCTTCGCAGACGAGCACTCGCATGATTTCACTCGCTCCGGCCCCGAAGGGCCCGTTCGTCCCTTCTACATCGAGACCCGGGTGCGGGCCAGATCGAGCCGCTCCGATCGCCGCTCCATCGCCCCCGAGCGCAGGTCGGGGGTATTGTCTCCAGGGTCACCTGCCCCCAACGTCACGCCCATGACCGTCCTGTACGAAGACGCGCACGTCGTGTGTGACGACGATGCGCTCACCATCAAGCGATATTACTTTCCCGTCGGCAGCAAGCGGATCCCGTACAGCGAGATCCGTCGCGTGGACGACACGCCGATGGGCTGGCTCACGGGCAAGCTGCGGCTCTGGGGCATGGGCCCGGCGCCGTACTGGTTCCACCTCGACATGGAACGGCCTGGCAAGGATCGATGCCTCGTGCTCGACCGGGGTAGCTTCGTGAAGATCGCGCTCACGCCGGACGATCACGAGGCCGTGCTCGCCCTGCTGCGTGAGCGTACGAGGTAGCCGCGGACCACGTGATGACGTTACCGATCGAGCCGTCGCTCCCCGAGATCTGCACAGCCATCGCCGAACGGCGCCGGCTCGTCCTGGAGGCGCCGCCGGGCGCGGGCAAGACGACGCGCGTGCCGCGCGCGCTCTTCGAGGCCGGGCTCGCGGGTGCGGGGGAGATCTTGGTGCTCGAACCGAGGCGCCTCGCCGCGCGAATGGCGGCGCGGCGCGTGGCCGAGGAGATGGGCCAGAAGCTCGGCGAGACCGTCGGCTGCACGATGCGCTTCGAGGACGTGTCGAGCCCCGCGACGCGCATCCGCTTCGTCACCGAGGGCGTGCTCACGCGCAGGCTCGTGCGGGATCCGACGCTCGAAGGCGTCTCGGTCGTCGTCCTCGACGAGTTCCACGAGCGGCACGTGCACGCGGACGTCTCGCTCGCGCTCCTCGCGCGCCTCACGCGCGAGCGTCGCAAGGATCTCGGGCTCGTGGTCATGTCGGCGACGCTCGAAGCGGATCCGATCGCGGCGTGGCTCGACGCGCCGATCGTGCGTTCGATGGGCCGGATGTACGACGTCGCGATCGAGCACCTCGAGCGCGCGGACGATCGGCCGCTCGAAGCGCAGGTCGCCTCCGCGGTGCGTCGCCTCGTGCGTGAGGGGCTCGACGGCGACGTGCTCGTGTTCTTGCCGGGCTCCGCGGAGATCCGCCGCGCGGGCGAGGCGCTCCGGCCGATCGCGGACGCCGAGCGCCTGCTCGTCTTGCCGCTGCACGGGATGCTCACGCCGGCCGAGCAGGATCGCGCGGTGCGTCCGGCGGATCGACGCAAGGTGATCCTCTCGACGAACGTGGCCGAGTCGAGCGTGACGATCGACGGCGTCGTCGCGGTGATCGACAGTGGCCTCGCGCGGGTCGCGTCGTATGCGCCGTGGTCGGGCCTGCCGACGCTCAAGGTCGCGAAGATCGCGCGGGCTTCGGCGGCGCAACGCTCCGGCCGCGCGGGGAGGACACGACCGGGCCGAACGTTGCGTCTCTTCACGCGTGGAGATCTTCTCGCGCGGCCCGAGCACGACGCGCCCGAGATCCTGCGCGTGGATCTCGCCGAGACCGTGCTCGAGCTCTGCGCCTCGGGCGTGGGTCCGCTCGAAGAGCTGCCCTTTCTGGATCCGCCGCCCCGCGCCGCGGTCACCGCGGCCGAAGAGCTCTTGCGGCGCCTCGGCGCGATCGACGAGGCGCGCCGCGTGACGCCGCTCGGCCGGCGCATGCTGCGGTTCCCCGCGCATCCTCGGCAGGCGCGGCTGATCGTGGAGGCCGAGGCGCGGGGCGTCGCCGAGGAAGGGTGCGTGCTCGCGGCGCTGCTCGGCGAGCGTGAGGTGAGCGTCTCGGGCGCGTCTTCGCGACGTGGCGGCGGGCGCGTCGAGGAGCACCGGTCGGATCTTTTGCACGCGCTCGATCAACTGGAGATGGCCGAGCTCGAAGGGCATGCGCCGGATCGGCTCCGCGCGCTCGGGCTGGATCCGACGCGTGTCTTCGCCGTGGATCGTGCCGCCAAGCAGCTCGCGCGCCTCGTCGATCGTCGCAAGGCCCCGCGGCCTGCGAGCGCGCCCGATCACGAGCGCGCGCTGCTGCTCGCGACGCTCGCGGGGTACCCCGATCGCGTGGGCCGCGTGCGCAGGCCCGAGACGGCGACGGGCAGGAGCGGCCGCGAGATCGTGTTCGCCACCGGCGGCTCGGCCGTGCTCGCCGAGTCGAGCGTGCTCGGCGCCGAGGAGTACGTGGTCGCCGTCGACGTCGAGGAGCGAACGGAGGGCACGAAGGGCCGCGTCGTCGTGCGCGCCGCGAGCGCCGTCGAAGCCGACTGGCTGCTCGACCTGTTCACCGACGCGATCACCGACACGACGGACGTCCGCTGGAACGCGGCGCAGGAGCGCGTCGAGGTCACGCGGCGGCTCGCGTACGAGGGCCTCGTGCTGGAGGAGTCACGCGTCGCGGCCACCGATCCCGCTTCGATCCAGCGCATCGGGCAGGCCCTCGCGGAGGCGGCGTGCGCCCGCGGTTATCGCACGTTCGTCCGCGGCGACGGCCTCGACACGTGGCTCGCGCGGGTCGCATTCGTCCGGACGCACTGCCCCGAGGCGGGCCTGCCCGTGCTCGACGAGGCTGCGATCGTGGAGACGTTGCGCGCGCTCTGCGTGGGCCGGCAGAGCTTTGCCGAGCTGCGGCAGGTCGATCTCGGCGCGGCCCTCGGCGAGCGGCTCACCCCGGAGCAGGCGCGACGCGTGGCCGAGTGGGCGCCCGAGACGATGCAGCTCCCGGGTGGACGACGGCTGCGGCTCGAATATGGCCCTGACGGCACGGTCTCGGCGGCCTCGCGCTTGCAGGACTTTTTCGGCTTGGCGGAAGGCCCCCGTGTGGCGCGGGGCCGGGTGCCGGTCGTGCTCCACCTCTGCGCGCCGAACCAGCGCCCGGTCCAGGTGACGACGGACCTCGCCGGCTTCTGGGAGCGGCACTACCCGGCCATCGCGCGCGAGCTCCGGCGCCGCTACCCGAAACACGCCTGGCCGGACGATCCCCGGCATGCGACGCCGCCTCTCCCCAAAGGAATGCGCCCGTCTTGAGGCTGCGCGCACGTTCGAGATGGAAAGACTCCACTCGTGCTTGACATGCCCGGCCTCTTCCGCCACTTTCCGCAGCCCCGAGCGACGGGTCCCGCGCGCGACGCGCGAAATGCCTGCTGAGGACGTCATGGCGAAGAGCGACATCACTGGGAAACGGAAGCTTCTGGCGCAGAACGTCTCCCACTCGAACATCAAGACCAAGCGCTGGCAGAACGTGAACATCCAGACCCGCAGGCTCTGGGTTCCGGAGCTCAAGCGCTATGTCACGCTGAGCCTCACCACGCGCGACATCCGCACCATCGACAAGGTGGGCGTCGTCGCGTACGCGAAGCGGTACGGCGTCGCGCTCTAGGCTCGGCCTGGGCTCGTCGCCGCGCCGTGCAGAGCGTGTGCGTGTAGACGAAGGCAACGCTGGCACGGAAGAGCGCGCCTCCACTCGGGGGCGCGTCTGCTTTTTGTCTATGTGTTCTCCGAGCAGTGAGCGAGCGAGCGGCTCGTCGGCTCAGAGGGTGTTTCGTAGGCTTTGCATCGACCGCATCGCGGTCGATGCACCAGCGGTCCAGGGCCGTGCCCTGGTTCGGGTCCAGGGGCGAAGAGCCCCTGGTCGGGTCCGGGGTGAAACCCCGGCGAGACGCTGTGTCTTCTCGCTCAGGGCTCGTCGCTGGCTCGCGCCGTCGCGTCCCCGGTCGAGACCAAGGACCGCGCGTCCCGCGCATCCCGCAGCAAGGCCATCGCCGTGAGCGCGCCCGACTTCTCCCGCAGGTCCGCGACGGCCGTTTCGGCCGGCCACCCCTCGGCGAGCGGGCGCAGCGCCGTGACGTCGACGCCCGCCTTCCCGAGCAGCGCCACCGCCGCGTAAAAGCCGGACTTGCCCACGATCGCGAGCGGCGCCGGCATGTCGAGCGGCGCGCCCGGCGATGTCCGCGGGACCCCGCGCCGCACCGGCTGCGCATGCCGGCCGAGCACGAGCTCGAGCTCCGGCACGAGCACGCCCTGCTCGCGCCGCGTCGGCACGACGACGAGCGCCGCGAGCAGGCCTCGACCGTCACACGCGAGGATCGCGTCGGCCACCGGGAGCCGGCCGAGCGGCGGATCCCAGGGCACGCTGAGCGCCGACACCTCGGACCCGAGCGGCGTCGTGCGGGCGGGCACGTCCTCGGGCATCGCGCTCTCCAGATCCTCGGCCGTGAGGATGCCGCCCGCCACGGGCCCACCCGCCGCGAGGAGCGCACTCACGGCCTCCTCGGAGGCGAGCGCGAGCGGCCCTGCCGACCCCACGCGCTTGATCAGCGCTGCACGTTTCGTGGCGCCCGCGGCCTCTGCCGCGGCGACGCCGGCGCGCGCGAGCCCGCCGAGCCCCGATCGTCCACGCGCCGCGTGCAGGATCGCGATGAGCCCAAGGGATCGCGGTACGGCGACGAACGCGCCGGGCGGGATCTCTTTTTCGCTCTTCCATCCGCGCGGGCGAGCGGCGCCTTTTCCAGGTTGCAGCGAACGTCCATCGATCACACGCGCTCCGGCCCCACCGCCCGCGACGATCGCCACGACGGGCGAGAGCAGGACGGAGGCATCTTGGCCGGCGAGCGCGAAAAACCCGGCGATGACCGCGTCGGCCGCGCTGCCTCCGGCGTCGAGCGCGGCCTGGGCCGGGCCCTGCGTGGTCGAAGAGCGCGCGAGTGCGAGGGCGCCGCGGATCACTGCTCCTCGTCCTCCGCGACGAGCGGGCGCACGATCGGCGCGACCGGCGCGATGATCGAGCCCGCCTCCGGCGCGCGGGCCGATCGCGCGAGCGCGGCGACGAGCGTGCTCTTCGCGCGGATCGCGGCGCCGCGGGTTCCTTCGACCACCAAGAAAATGTCCCGACGCTCGCCGAGCCTGCGCGCCACACGATCGAGCGCCGCGGCCGAGAGCATCGTCTGCGCGCCGAGCGATCGGAGGCGCGTGTAGACCACGGATCCGCGCGGCAGATCGTCGCGCGCGGCGTCGAAGACGGGCAGCACGCCCGCGGCGCGCGCCGTGTCGATCACGTCTTCACGCTCCCACATGCCACGCGGCTCCCAGAAGCGAAGCGCGCCTTCGCCCGGGATCCGCGCGAAGAGCGCGGCGATGCGCTTGCGGTTCGCCGCGGTCGGCCGGATCTCGGTCGACGTCGAGAGCACGATGCATCGCGCTTCGAGCGTCGTCGCGACCTCGAGCGAGGTGGCGAGCGCGTCGTCGAGCTCCTTGCCGGGGGCGAGCTCGGCCACGACGCGCGGCAAGACCACGCTGAACACGAAGGCGGGCGGCACCGATTTTCGCCACTTTCGCAGGCCGGGCGCGCCGGGCAGCGACATGTCGACCGGGCGGATCTCCACCAGATCGAGCTGATCCTTGTACTTCTTGATGTCGCCCTGAAGGGCGTGCAGGCCCACGTGGAGTCTTGCCATGGCGGGGTCTCTTTACTCGAAGTGGAACCACTGCGTGGGGTTCTCGCGCAAAAAGCTTTCCATCGCGGACGCGATGCGACGCGCGGCGTGGGAGAGCTCGTCCTCGCTGGGCCGGCGCGGCAGCGAGATCGGCGGACAGCTCCGCACCTCGTAGCGCATGTAACCCAGCCGCCGCGTGAAGACGGGCACGATCGGCGCCCCGCTCAAGGCGGCGAGCGAGAGCGGGCCCTCGGGGACGACGAAGGGCTCATCGAAGAGCGTGACCTCACGTCCACGCATGCCCTTCGGGAGCCTGTCGATCTGGACCGCCACGACGCCGCCGCGCCGGAGATGCGAGAGCAGAGGCAACGCATCGAGCGGGCTCGTCCCCACGTGTACGATCCGCACACCGGCTTTGTCGCGCGCGTCGTCGGTCAATGCCTCGGCTCGCTCGTCGCGCTCGTGCGCCATCACCACGACGACGTCGGCCGTGTGCACGCTGCGCAAGATCGGGCCTGCGGCTTGCCAGCCGCCCGTGTGCGCCGTCGCGATGATCACGCCGCGCCCCTCGTTCGCCGCGCGCACGTAGTTCTCGTCCGACGCGCAAAGCCCGACGAGGCGCTCGGGCCGATCACGCCCCACGAGGAACGCTTCCGTCAAGCAGCTCGCGAAGCTCGCGAAGACCCGCGCGACGTCGACGTTCTCGACGAGCACGTTCCGCGGACCGAGCGCGCGCCGGAGGTTCTTCCGGACCGCGCGCCGCTGCCGACCAAGCGCGATCCCGAAGGCGAGGCCGATGAGCGGCGGCGCGTACCGCACGAAGGGACGCGGGCCGTGTGTCACGCCTGCGTCGAGCGCGCGTCGCCAGAGCACCGAGTCGTGCCGGCGCAGATCGTCGAGCAGCTTGCCGAGGTCGTCTCCGATCCCCACGGGGCCCCCCTAGCGGCTCAACGGCGCGGCGCAAAGGGCGGCGCGTCGGGATCGACGATGTCCTCGTCAGGGCCGCTGGATCCAGGCTCCCGGAGGACCGGCTTGCCGATCCGCAAAAGCCCCCACACCCCGACCTCGCGCGCCGCCGCGTCGTCGTGCGCCGCGGCCTGTTCCAGCGTCCGCACGTCGTCCTCGGCGCTCGGCCCAGCGGGATCCCGCGCGAGCCGGTTCGCCGCGACGATCGCCGCGTTCCGCGCGAGCCCGCCGCGCCGCGCCCGCCGCAGCGGCGTCCCCTGGGTCGTCTCGGGAAACGCTTCCTCTTCGATCGACGCGAGATCCGAGAGCCGCATCTCGGACCAGCGCGGTAGCGGATGGAACTGCTGCGTGCGCGCCTCGGGCGGCGGCGCGGTCCGGTTGTAGGGACAAACCTCCTGGCAAACGTCGCAGCCGAAGAGGTGCTCGCCGATCGCCGCGCGCAGCTCCTCGGGCGGCGCTTCGTACTGCTCGATCGTGAGGTACGAGATGCACTTCCGCGCATCGAGCACGAACGGCTTCGGGAACGCGCCCGTCGGGCAGGCGTCGAGGCAACGCGTGCACGCGCCGCAGCGCTCGTGCATCGGCACGCCCGGCGTGAGCACGAGCGTCGTGACGACCTCGCCGAGCATGACGAAGCTCCCCTGCCCCGGGACGATCACGAGCCCATTTTTTCCCACGAACCCGAGACCGGCGCGCGCCGCCCACGCGCGCTCCATCAACGGCTCGATGTCGCAGAGCGGTCGCGCGTCGATGCCGGGCCCGAGGCCGCGGATGAACTCGGCGAGCCGGCGCAGCTTCTTGCGGAGGAAGAGGTGATAGTCCTGCCCGCGCGCGTAGCGGGCGATCCCGCGCGCGACCTCGGGATCATGCGCCTCGGCCTCGGCCGAGCGGGCATACCGGCGACCCACGCACACGACGCTCCGCGCGCCCGGGAGGATCGCCTCCGTGTCGAGCCGCCGCCGCTCCTCGACGTGCTCTTCGAGGTACTGCATCGTGCCGTGCATCCCGGCCTCGATGAACGCGCGGTAGCGATCGTGCTCGACGTCGAGCGGCTCGTCGGCGCGCGCCACGCCGACCACGTCGAAGCCGAGCTCGAACGCGCGCTCTCGGACCCGCTGATCGACGTCGCTCGCGGACATCCGTGTTGCCTCCCCGCGCGCTGTCCGCGCTGCGATCGAGCTACCCGAACAGCCGATCGAGGACGATCGCGCACGCCGCGCGCACGCTCAGGTGATTGTAGCCCGTGTTCTCCTCGGCGTGGATCGGCGCGAGGCGAACGTCGGCCGACGCGACGAGCTCACCCGCGAGGCCCCACCCCGTCCCGAACGTGATGAGCACGGGTTTGTCCGTTTGCGTGAGACGCGCGCGCGCGTCGGGATAGTTCGTCACGGGGCCCCGCTTCGCCGAGGCCGCCGTCGTCCAGAGCTCGATCCCCGCGCGCCCCACGCCCGGCGCGAGCGACGCGTAGACGTCCTCCAGGCTCGGCACGATCCGCAGGACGTCGAGCGCGTCCGCGCGATCCGGGATGCGCTTCTTGCCCGAGCCGTGGATCCAGTGATCACGGATGCGCTCGGCGAGCAGCCGCTGCGCCGCGACCGGATGCACGATGTGAAGCTCGAGCACGCCGAACGTGCGCGCGCTCCGCGCCATGTCGTGGAGATCCAGGTTCGTGATCGCGGTCGTCACGATCTCCCCGCCGCGATCGAGCACGGGGTGGTGAACCAGCGCGAGCGCGACCTTCGTCACGACGCACCTCGCTCGGCGCGAAGGCGCTTTGCCCGCTCCAGGAGATCGGGCCTGCGCGCGGCCGTGCGCGCCTCGGCCTGCTCGCGCCGAAAGGCCGAGATCGCCGCGTGGTTACCGCCTTTCAACACCTCGGGCACCTTCATCCCTCGGAACTCCTCGGGCCGCGTGTAGTGAGGGTATTCGAGCAGCCCGTCCATCGCCGGGCTGTGCGACTCGTGCATCGCCGAGTCGGCGCTGCCGAGCACGCCGGGCAAGAGCCGCGAGCACGCGTCGACGATCGCCATCGCCGCCACCTCGCCTCCCGCGAGCACGAAGTCCCCGAGCGAGATCTCCTCGTCGACGAACGCGTGCACCCGATCGTCGAAGCCCTCGTACCGGCCACACACGAGCGAGATCCACGGCCGCGAAGCGAGCGCCTCGACCTTGCGCTGGTCGAGCACGCTTCCTTGGGGAGAGAGCAACACGCGGTGCGAGCGTTCCGCTTCCGCACCCTCGCGCCCCTCGCGTGCTCGCGCCTCGACGGCCTCGATGCAGCCGACCACGACGTCGACGCGGATCACCATCCCGGAGCCGCCGCCGTACGGCGTGTCGTCGACGCTGCGATGGCGCCCGAGCCCATGCTCGCGCAGGTTCGCGCAACGCACGTCGAGCGCGCCTGCGCGCACCGCGCGGCCGACCATCCCCGTCGACAGGAATGGCTCGAACATCTCGGGGAAGAGGGTGACGATGTCGACACGCATGCGCGCGCCTCGTCAGGTGAGGCCGTCGATCGTGACGAGCCGGACGATCCCGGCGTCGGCTTCCACGGATGCGATGAAGTCGTCGAGCAGCGGGACCTCGATCTTCGTGCCGTCCGCACGTTCGACGACGAGCACCTCGCAAGTCGGGTACGAGGCCAGCGCGAGGACACGACCCACGACCTCGCCGGAGCCGAGCTCAGCGCGCGCACCTTCGATGTCGCACGCGTAAAACTCGCCTTCGTCGAGCGGCGGGAACTCGTCCCTCGGGACGAGCAGGATCGCCCCGCGTAGCGCGTCGGCGGCATCCCGATCGGTGACGCCCGCGAGCCGCGCGAGCACGGCCTTGTTTGCGCTCCTGATCGACGTGATGTCGGCCGCGCGCTCCACGCCGTCGGGGAGCCGCAGCTTGAGCGTCGGCCGGTGCCCGAGGAGCTCCGAGCCCTCGTGGTACACCTTGAGACGCACCTCGCCCTGGATCCCGTGCGAGCGCGCGATCTCCGCGACGGCGACAAACCGTCGCGGGGCATCGGCCTCGGTTGTGGCGCGCTTACGCGGGATCAATCCAGGATGTCGAGGTGGGCCCGGAGGCCCGCCTTGCTGGCGGCCGCGTTGAGGAGCGCGCGGATCGACTGCGCGGTGCGGCCATCCTTGCCGATCACTTTGCCGATGTCCTCACGCGCCACGCTGAGCTCGATGCGCGGGAACCTGTCTCCCGTGACCTCACGAACGGTCACTTTCTCGGGATGATCCACGAGCGACCGCGCGATGAGCGCGACGAGATCCAGCAGCATGGTGGAGGACGCAGGAGACGGCGCCATGCCTCGTTACTTCGCCACCGTCGCCGCGACGACGTCCGGGCGCTTCAGCAGAAGCTCGACCGTGTGCGAGGGCTGGGCCCCGACGTCGCGCCAGTGCTTCACGCGCGCCGTGTCCAGGCGGATCTCGTTGCGACGCGGGTCGTACGTGCCCAAACGTTCGATGAACCGGCCTCCGCGGGCAGCGCGCTGGTCGGCGACGACGATACGGTAGAACGGGGTCTTCTTCGTGCCCGCCCGGGCGAGGCGGATATGAACGGCCATCGGTGAACCTCGGTCTTCTTGGAGATCCGGCGCTTGCCGGGTGCGGGCATGACCCGCTCGCATTCGCGATCCCCCGACGCACGACGCCAGGGGAACGGGGGGCGAAGGGTAGGCAGAACCCCCCCACCGGTCAAGGCCGAACAAGACGCAAAATTTGTCCCGCCCGATCCTCGCCTGGAACGCTCGCGAGCTTGCGGCCCGGACGCACCCCGCGGCCGCGGAAAACATGGGGATGGGACGAAATGAAGAAAGAAGCGCCGTGCGGGAACTCGCCCGGCGAAGGGGACAGACGGGAAATCAGCCGATCTCGAGGATGATCACGCCACGATTCGGGTCGTCTTCATCCTCGTGAGGCTCCTTCGGCCCGTTTCCAGGACGACGCGGAGCCGGGTACCGCTCGAGCGGAAGCTCCAGGCGCGGTCGGTTCTCCTCACGCTGCTGGCGCTCCCTCTCTTCCCGTTGTCGGATTTGTTCGATGATGAAAGGAGGTAGCATCCGGACTCCTCCGCACCGCGTCTGTGGCGTCGCTCGGATGAACGTGCCTAGCAAGAATGGGCCCGTTCACGAGTCGAATCTAGCAATGAGAGTAACGGGGTCAAGCTTATCGCCCGGGACGACGGTGATATGCTCGCCGCCTCATATGACGCAGGATGGCGTGAGATCGCCGGAGCAAGAGCGCCGTGCAACGCAGCCCTCTCGGGCTTCGTCCTCGTCGCCGAGGCCCCAGGCGCGAACGCGGGGCGCGGCGAAGCAAGCACGCCGTTCCCTTGTGATCTGCGTGGCGCTCGGCATCGGGCTCGCCTCTGTGGACGCACGCGCCACCGCGTTCGACGTCGCGGACACGACGTGGGAGGGCTGCTCGGAGCTCTACGGGCTCGCGGTGAACGAGCTCGGCGACGGACGCGTCAAGGCCGTCGCCGTGCTCGACTGGAACGAGATCACGCCGAACGACGGTGTGCTCGTCCTGCACCCGCTCCAGAGCATGGATCCCGAAGAAACGGCCGCCTTCATGAAGGCCGGCGGGCGCCTGGCGATCGTGGACGACTACGGCCGCGGCGAGGAGACGCTGCGGCGCTTCCACATCGAGCGGACCGTTCTGCCCTCACGCCCCGTGGCAGCGCTGCGCAACAACCCGCAGCTCGCGATCGCCGAGCCCGTGCTCACCGGCGACAAGGGGCAACTCACGGGCCCGCACCCGGTCGTCGCGAACGTGCAGCAGTTCGTCACGAACCACGCGACGGGGCTCCGCCACCCGAACCTCTCGCCCGTGCTCGAGGTGCGCGCCGTCGGCGAGCCTCCGACGATCGTCGCGGTCGCGGGCCAGGTCGGCAAGGGCCGGCTCTTCGCGCTGGGCGATCCCTCGGGCCTCATCAACCAGATGCTGCGCTACCCCGGCAACCGCTCGTTCGCCGTGGGCCTCGCGCACTACCTCGTCGACGAGGACGGCGGCGAACGGCAAGGCGGCCGGCTCTTCATCGTCGCCAACCGCTTCTCCGAGGAGGGCTCGTTCGGCGGTAAGTCGACGCTGCGCAAGGACATCGAGAGCCAGCTCCGATCGATCGGCGATGCCCTCGCGGAGGCACGTCAAAACGGGCTGCCGAGCTGGGCGCATTGGTTGCTCGCGCTGCTCGCGGTGGTCGGCGTGGCAGCGTGGGTCGCGCGGGCCGCGGGGCGGCCGTACAAGAGCCCGCAGCCGCGCTTCGCGCGACCGGTGCCGCTCGTGGCGCAGGGTGGCGTGGCCGGGCGTTTCGCCTTGCTCTCGGCGCCATCGTCGCCGCCGGGGCTGCTCCTGCTCGAGCTGAAGAGCGCGCTCGTCGAGGCGCTCTCGCACAAGCTCGGCGCGCCCCTCGATCCTTCGACGGACGCGGTGATTTCTGCGGCCGAGCGCGCGGGAGGCCTTGACGAGCGTGGCCGCTCGGCCTTGAAAGATGTCCTCGACGTGATGCAAAAAGCCGAAGCCTCCGTCGTCGCGGGCCGGCCGGTGCGCGTGCCCCGCGCGTCGCTCCGGAACGCCGCCGCCGTCGTGAGAGACGTGCTCGCCAAGGCGGGCGCGATCACCCCCGAGCCGCTCGGCCACGGCAACGCGAACCACGAGAAGACACCCGATCGCCCGGCGGGAACGAGCCCGACGAGCAACCCCTCACGAACCCCGAGCCCGCCCGCACCCGCAGAGGAGAGCGCCACTTGACCCAGGCCGTCGCCATCGAGGAGATCGCCGCCGCCAAAGAGCGGCTGGACGCGCTCCGCCGGGAGATCACGCGCGTCTACATTGGTCCCTCGCGTACCGTGGATCTCATGCTCACCGCGCTGCTCGCGCAGGGCCACGTGCTCCTCGAGGGCGTGCCCGGCGTCGCCAAGACGACGCTCGTGAAGGCGTACGCATCGGCGCTCGGCGCCTCGGTGCGGCGCATCCAGTTCACGCCGGATCTCCTGCCCGCCGACATCACCGGCACGTACGTGCTCTCGCCGAAGGAAGGCACGTTCTCGCTGCGGCCGGGTCCGATCTTCGCGAACGTCGTGCTCGCCGACGAGATCAACCGCGCGCCCGCGAAGACGCAGTCCGCGCTGCTCGAAGCGATGCAGGAGCGGCAGGTGACGATCGAGGGCGACCGGTTCGAGCTACCCGCGCCGTTCATGGTGCTCGCGACGCAGAACCCGATCGACCTCGAAGGGACGTACCCGCTGCCCGAGGCGCAGATCGATCGGTTCCTCGTGCGAGTCGCCATCGGCTACCCGAACGCGAAGGACGAGGTGGCGATGCTCCGCGCGCACAACGCCGATCCGCCGCGCGCGCGCTCGGTGCTCAGCGTGGAGGAGTTGCTCTCGCTGCAAAGCATCGCGCGGCGGATCCACGTGGAGGACGATCTCTACGAGTACGCCGTCGGCCTGACGACGTTCACCCGCTCGCATGCGCGCGTGCTCCTCGGCGCATCGCCGCGCGCGACGCTCGGCCTCGTGCAGGCCGCAAAGAGCGCGGCCGTGATCGCAGGTCGTCCGTTCGTCACGCCGGACGACGTGCGCGGCGTCGCGACGTCGGTCCTCTCGCACAGGCTCGTGCTCGTGCCCGAGGCCGAAGGCGACGCGCGCGCGCGGGATGCGGTCGTGGAGGACGCCGTGCAGCGCGTGGCCTACCGGCGCGCGGTACGGCCGGTCTAGCGATGCAGCTCTTTCCCACGCGCACGGCGGCGCACCTCAGCATCGCCGCGATCTCGGTCGCGGGCGTCGGCCTCGTCGCGCGCGAGCCGGCCATCGTCGGCTGGGGAGGAGCGATGCTGCTCGCGATGGCGCTTGCCCGCGCAGTCACGCTCGTCTCGGTCTCGCGCATCCGCGCCGCCGGCTTCGAGATGCTGTGGAGCGGGCCGCGCCGCGTCGTGCGCACGGGACGCGGCAGCACGATCGAGATCGAAGCCGAGGTGCGCAACCGCGACACGCTCGCCGCGCGGTACGTGCGCCTGCGGCCGATCGCCTCGTCGCAGCTCCAGATCACGATCGAGCCCTCCGCAGGAGAGGTGATGGCCTCCGGGCGGCTCAAGGTGAAGGTCTCGGTGCACGCGCCGCGCGTGGGACAACACGGCGTGCACGGTCTCGCGCTCGAGGTGCACGGCGCGCCCGGCCTCTTCGAGGTACCTCTCACCTTCGCGAACCCCTTCGGCGTCGAGGTCCTGCCGCGTCCCTTCGCGGCTTGGCTCCCCTCCCCGCGCGGCGGTCGCAGCAAGCTGCTCGCGTCGAGCGGCCGGCCTGGTCGCGCCCGCGGCGAGGGCAGCGATCTGCGCGAGCTGCGCGAGCATATGCCGGGCGATCCGTTCCGGCGCATCGCGTGGAAGGCGAGCGCGCGGCGCGGGGTCCTGCTCGTGCGTGAGTTCGAGCGTGAAGAGCGCGACGTCGTGTGGGTCGTGCTCGACGCCTCGGTCGAGCTCTGGGCCGGCCCGCTCGGTCGCGCCCCGCTCGATCTCGCGATCGACGAGGCGGCGTCGATCTGCACGCGGTACCTCTCGCGCGGCGATCGCGTGGGCCTCGCGGTCTACGCGTCGACCGTGCGCGCGTTCGTCCCGCCGGATCAGGGACCCGCGCACGGGCAGAAGCTCGCGCACCTGCTCGTCACGGCGACGGGCACGCACGACGCCTCGCGCAGTGATCTCGACGAGGCCGACGTGGCCGTCCGGGTCCTCGAACACCTGAGGCCGCTCGACGTGCGCGGCTTGTCCGATCTGCGCCGCGGCGATCTCGACAGGCTCGCGTCGCGCGCCGACGCGGTTCGCCCCCGCGCGCCCTTCGCGCCGCCTTCGCCCGAGGGCCGGAGCCCGCGCGAGCGCATGCTCCGTCGCTACCTCGCGGCCTACGGCATCGAGTCTCCTCCACGCGGCGAGGCCGAGCGCCACGAGTCCGGCTTCATGCTTGCCGAGGTCCTCGCGCAGATCGTCAAGAGCAAGCCCAAGCCGAGCGTCGTGCACGTCGTCGCGCCCGCGCCCTCCGAGGTCGCCCAGGAAAAACCCGTTATGGACGCGCTGCGTCGCCTCGCGCGTCACTCGGCGTCGATCACCTGGTCGATGCCGCAGTTCGATCCAGGCCTGCTCCCGCCCTGGGACCCGCCGACGCGCGCGGACGGCTCGCTCTCGGAGGAGGTCGCGGACGGGGCGCGCCGAGCCACGTGGGAGGAGGCCGCCGGTGTCGCTGCCGAGGCCGTGCTCGTCCGCACGCGTGTCGCCGTCAGCCGCAGCGAGGCCGTGCTCCGTCGCCTCGGCGTGCGCGTCACGAAGATCCGCGCCACGACGACGAAGCGCCCCGACGCCGCGGACCCGAAGACGACCTGATCGGTACGTCGCCCTCCGTGCATCAGTTGGAACACCAACGAACGTCCTTCGAGATCACGAGCCTGCCATGTCGATCGCAGAACGCCTCCGCTCGCGCGGCCTCTCGCCCAAGAAGAGGTTTGGCCAGAACTTCCTGGTCGACGTCTCCGCATCCCGCGCGATCGCCGAAGCCGCGACCACGCCGCCGGGCGGCACCGTGCTCGAGATCGGGCCGGGCCTCGGCGCGCTCACGCGCCCCTTGCTCGAACGCGCCGCGAAGATCGTGGCGATCGAGCGCGATCGTGATCTCGTCCCGCTCCTCTCGGGCGAGCTCGAAGCGCCGATCGCCGAAGGGCGCGTCTCGATCCTCGAAGCCGACGCGCTCGCCGTCGACTGGGCGGCCGAGCTCGTCGGCCCGCGCCCGCACGTGCTCGCGGGCAACCTCCCCTATCAGATCACCGGCGCGCTCCTGGAGCGGGCGACCGGACTCGCGGATCGTATCGATCGCGCGGTGTTCATGGTGCAGGCCGAGGTCGCCGATCGGCTCGTCGCGCCACCTGGATCGAAGACCTACGGCGCGCTCACGGTCTTCGTGCAGGCTGCGTTCGACGTGAAGCGCTTGCTCACCGTGCGCGGCGGCGCGTTTTACCCGCGCCCGGACGTCGACTCTGCGGTGGTCGTCCTCGCGCCGCACAGGCCGGCGCGGGCCGTGGAGACCGATGCGTTTCGCGAGGCCGTTCGCTCCGCGTTCGGCGCGCGGCGAAAGACCCTGCGAAATGCCTGGCGCGGGCTCTACGGTTGGTCCAAGGACGACCTCGAAGCGCGCGCCCGGGAGGCCGGGATCTCGCTCGACGTGCGTGGTGAAACGCTGGCCGTCGAGGATTTCGCCCGGATTGCGGCGATGAAGGGCTAGAGACCCCTGTTCATCCGCTCCGGACCCCTCGACAGTCCACGATGGCCGTGGTAGTGGCCGCGCGCGTTCGTCGTCATAGCGATTCGCTGGAGGAGCCCCGCCCCATGTCGGTTGGAAAGATTACCCAGGTCATCGGCCCCGTCGTCGACGTCGACTTTCCGGCGGGCCAGCTTCCGAAGATTTTGAATGCGCTCAAGTTGTCGAACCCCAGCATCTCCGGGGAGAGCGACAACCTGACGCTCGAGGTGGCGCAGCACCTCGGTGAGTCGACCGTGCGCGCCGTCGCGATGGACACGACGGACGGCCTCGTGCGGGGCATGGAGGTCCGTGACACGGGCAAGCCGATCATGATGCCGGTCGGCAACGCTTGCCTCGGACGCATCTTGAACGTCGTCGGCGCGCCTGTGGACGAGGCCGGCCCCGTGAACGCGGAGAAGTTCGCGCCCATCCACAAGGATCCGCCGAAGTTCGTCGATCAGTCGACGAAGGTCGAGATCTTCGAGACGGGCATCAAGGTCATCGACCTGCTCGCGCCCTACCGCAAGGGCGGCAAGATCGGCCTGTTCGGCGGCGCCGGCGTCGGCAAGACCGTGCTCATCATGGAGCTCATCAACAACGTCGCGAAGGCGCACGGCGGCGTGTCGGTCTTCGCGGGCGTCGGTGAGCGGACGCGTGAGGGCAACGACCTCCTGCTCGAGATGAGCGAATCGAAGCTCGAGTCCGGCGCGCCCGTCATCTCGAAGGCCGCGCTGATCTACGGCCAGATGAACGAGCCGCCCGGCGCGCGCGCCCGCGTCGCGCTCTCGGCGCTCACGGTCGCCGAGTACTTCCGCGACGAGGAAGGCCAGGACGTGCTCCTCTTCGTCGACAACATCTTCCGGTTCACCCAGGCCGGCTCCGAGGTGTCCGCGCTCCTCGGCCGTATCCCGAGCGCCGTCGGTTACCAGCCCACGCTCGCGACGGAGATGGGCGCGCTCCAGGAGCGCATCACGTCGACGACGAAGGGCTCAGTCACCAGCGTGCAGGCGATCTACGTCCCCGCCGACGACCTCACGGATCCCGCGCCCGCGACGGCCTTCGCCCACCTCGACGCGACGACCGTTCTTTCGCGCGCGATCAGCGAGCTCGGCATCTACCCGGCCGTCGATCCGCTCGACTCGAACTCGACGATGCTCGATCCGCAGATCGTCGGACAGAGGCACTACTCGGTCGCGCGCCGCGTGCAGCAGACGCTGCAGCGCTACAAGGACCTGCAGGACATCATCGCGATTCTCGGCATGGACGAGCTCAGCGAGGACGACAAGCTCGTCGTGCAGCGCGCCCGCAAGATCCAGCAGTTCCTCTCGCAGCCGTTCTTCGTCGCCGCGCAGTTCACCGGCCGTCAGGGCAAGCTCGTGAGCCTGAAGGACACGATCTCGGGCTTCGAGGAGATCATCAACGGCAAGCTCGATCACGTGGCCGAGCAGGACTTCTACATGGCCGGCGGCATCGACGAGGTGAAGGCGCGGGCCGAGGGCAAGCGGGCCTGATCATGGCCGACACGATCCTGCTGGAGATCGTGACGCCCACGGGCGTCGCGCTGCGCAAGGAGGTCACGGACGTGACCGCGCCGAGCGTGGCGGGGGAGTTCGGCGTGATGCCGGGCCACCTGCCGCTGCTCGCGGCGCTCCGCACCGGCCTCGTCACGTACCACGAGGCCGGCAAGGAGCAGCGCCTCGCCGTCGCGCACGGGTTCGTCGAGGTCGTGGGCGACAAGGCGCTTCTCCTCACGGAGAAGTACGTCCACAAGGACGACGTCGACGTCGTCCGGGTTCGCCTGCGCCTGAAGGAGGTCGACGCAGAGCTCGACCACTGGCAGGGCGACCTCACGGATCCGAAGCGTCGCTCGCTCATCGAAGAGGAGCAGTGGCTCGCCACGCAGCTCGAGCTGATCGGCGATCCGCCGCTGCCGCTCGTGCGTGAAGACACGCGCTTCCTCGCGGCGAACGCCGAAGCGCCGCCCGTCAACGAGATGGTCGACGGCCAGACGCCCGACGAGAGCCTCACGGATCACAAGAAGCCGGGCTCCGCGTTCCCCGACGCCTGAAAGCGCCTCCTCATTCGGAGGCACATCCCACGGACACGCCGATTCGTTTCGAGACATGGGCTCGGGACGATCGGCGTGTTTGTCGTTATCTTGATGCCTCAGGACGATGATTCACGCTGACACGATCGCGCGGGTCAAGGAACGCACGGATCTCGTGTCGCTCATCGGCGAGACCGTTCGTCTCACCCGGCGCGGTCGATCGTTCGTCGGGCTCTGCCCGTTCCACAAGGAGAAGTCGCCGAGCTTCCACGTGAATCCGGAGCGCGGCATCTTCCACTGCTTCGGCTGCAAGGAGAGCGGCACGGCCATCGACTTCATCATGAAGGTCGAGGGCATGAACTTCGCCGAGGCGGTGCGCGCGCTGGCCGAGCGCAGCGGCGTGGAGATCATCGAGACCGCGACCGAGGCCGAGCGACGCGAGGCGAACGCAGCGCGGCGCGCGCGTGACGACCTGTATGCCGTCAGCCACCTCGCGGCGACGTTTTTCGAGCAGAGCATGCGCGGCCCGAGCGCGCATCCGCTCGCGCACTACGCGCTCGCCGAGCTCGCGCGGCGCGGGCTCGACACGCACGAGGCGACGGGACCCGTGGCCGACGCGCTGCAAGCGTTTCGCGTAGGCTACGCGCCGCCGGGCTGGGACGGGCTCGCGAGCTTCCTCAAGCGGCAAGGGGTCTCGCCGATCGTCGCCGAGAAGGTGGGCCTGCTCGTCGCGCGCAGCTCAGGCACGGGGTTTTACGATCGGTTCCGGCATCGCCTCATGTTCGCGGTGACCGACGTGCAGGGACGCGTGATCGCCTTCAGCGGCCGGAGCCTCCCCGAGCCCACGCCCGACGAGATGCGACGCTTGGGGCTCCAACCATCGACGGCGGGCGAGCCGCCGGCGAAGTACATGAACAGCCCCGAGTCGCCGATCTACACGAAGGGCGAACACCTGTTTGGGCTGCACCAGGCGCGGCACGCGATCCGGCAAGAGGGCCAGGCGACCCTCGTCGAAGGCAACTTCGACGTTCTCAGCCTGCACGCGCGTGGCCTCTGCAACGTCATCGCCCCGCTCGGCACCGCGTTCACGACGACGCAGGCGAAGCTCCTCAAGCGCTTCGCGCCCACCGTGACGATCCTCTTCGACGGCGACGCCGCCGGACGCAAGGCCACGTGGGCCGCGCGCCTCCCGGTCCACGAGGGCGGCCTCGAAGGGCGCGCGGCGACGCTCCCCGCGAAGCTCGATCCCGACGAACTCGTGCGAACCAAGGGCCCCGAGGCGCTGAAGAGCATCCTCAAAAGCGCGAAGGAGCTCTACGAGCACCTCATCGAGGACGCGCTCCAGAACGACTCCTTCAACGACGCCACGACCGACGGCAAACTCGCGCGCATGCGTGCGGTGGCAAACCTCCTAGGAGAACAAAAGGACCCCGTGAAGCGCCTCATGCTGAAGACGTACGCCGATCGGCTCTCGTCGAAGCTCATCGTGGGCGGCACGGCGCCGGCCGATCTGCGTCAAGTCGAACAGCTCCTCGAACAGGCAACGAGGTACGACGGGCAACACCCTGTGGAGCTACGTGCGGCCGAGACCACCGTGCCAGGTTACCGAGCGCGTTCGCGTTCCCAGGTCCAAGAGATGGGGGAACACATCATGGGTGCACTTCTCGACCATCCCGTTCTGCTCGACGACCCTGAAGTGATGGAGGCCCTCGACGTGCTGGATGGCGATCTCGCATTGGCCGCTGGCGCGGTGCGTCAGTCTCTTGGGGCGGAAACGCAACTTATTCCCGACGAATTTCTTGCGCACATCCCGGCGTCGATCCAAGCATTCGCGGCTGGACGGCTCGCGTCGCCCGTCTTCGAGACGGCCGATGTGGCGAGGGAAGAGCTCTTAAAGAACGCAGGGAAGTTGAGACGCTTGAGCTTGTCACGCGAGAAAGCCGCGACAGTGGACGAGCTTCAACGAGTCGCGCCGCTGGGGGATGTGGAGCGCGAGGCGGCGCTGCTTCGTGAGGCGGTGCGTCAGGCGAAGGCCAAGTTGGGGCTCGGCTGACGTGCTTTTTTGCGCGCGCATGAGTCCGCGCGAGCGTGACGAACGTTTTTTTCTCGGTGTGGTTCCTTGAAGCACGTGGCCCGACGTGGGCCCGGTGGAGCGAATGGGATGGCGAGCAAGGCCAAGCAGTCTGCGGGTCGGGCAAGCGGATCGGGCGCGGGGAAAAGTGGCGGCGGAGCCGCACAAGGCGCTCGGGGGGACCGCGGGACGAAGTCGCAGGCACCGGATGGGGCGGGGAAGTCGGATCCGCGCAAGGCGCTCGAGAAGCTCGTCGATGCGGGCAAGACGAAGGGCTTCCTCACGTATGACGAGGTGAACGACGCGCTGCCCGCGGACGTCTCCCCCGATCAGCTCGACGACGTCGTCGGCGCCCTCGGCGACGAGGACATCGAGATCGTCGACGGCGCGACGCAGGTGAAGATCGCGCCGAAGCGGATCGCGGACGAAGAGGCGAGCGACAAGAAGCTCGTCGTCACGCAGGACCGCGAGGAAGAGGACGTCGACTACTATTCGAAGTCGAACGATCCCGTCCGGATGTACCTGCGCAAGATGGGGAGCGTCTCGCTCCTCACGCGCGAAGGCGAAGTCGAGATCGCCAAGCGCATCGAGCAGGGCGAGCAGACGGTCAACGCCGCGATCCTCGACTCGCCGATCGCAGTGCGCGAGATCATCGACCTCGGCGAGAAGCTCCGGAAGCACAAGATTCGCGTCAAAGAGCTCATCAAGGACGCGGAGAGCGACGATCAGGAGTTCGACGAGGAAGAGGCCGATCGCCGCATCATCCGGCTCATCGACAAGGTCAAGCGCCTCGACAAGAAGAAGGCCGACCTGCTCGAAGAGCGCAAGGAGGTCAAGACCGACGGCCGTCGCAAGCAGCTCGACGCCGAGGTCGTGCTGACCACGGGCGAGCTCGTGACGACGCTCGAGGAGATGCGCCTCAACAAGAAGACGATCGACAAGATCGTGCAGAAGTTGAAGGGCCTCATCTCGAAGGTGGAGAAGGCCGAGGCCGGCGCGACCGAGATCGAGAAGCGCACGGGCATGAGCAAGGCCGAGCTCCGCCGTGAGCTCGCGAAGGTGAAGGGCAACAAGCTCGCCGAGGCGCGGCTCGCGAAGAAGCTGAACGTCTCGCGCGAGGACCTGCTCGACCTCGAATCGACCCTGAAGAACGCACAGAAGGGGCTCAAGAAGGTCGAGGAAGAGCTCAACATCGACGTCGAGGCCATCCGCGGGACCTACGAGAGCATCCGCGAAGGCGAGCGCATGGCCGAGCGCGCGAAGGCCGAGCTCGTCGAGGCGAACCTCCGGCTCGTCGTCTCCATCGCGAAGAAGTACACGAACCGCGGTCTGCAGTTCCTCGACCTGATCCAGGAGGGGAACATCGGCCTCATGAAGGCCGTCGACAAGTTCGAGTACAAGCGCGGCTACAAGTTCTCGACGTACGCGACGTGGTGGATCCGGCAGGCCATCACACGCGCGATCGCCGATCAGGCACGGACCATCCGCATCCCGGTCCACATGATCGAGACGATCAACAAGCTCATCCGCACCTCGCGTTACCTCGTGCAGGAGTACGGCCGCGAGCCGACCCCCGAGGAGATCGCCGAGAAGATGGAGCTGCCGCTCGACAAGGTCCGCAAGGTCCTGAAGATCGCGAAGGAGCCCATCTCGCTCGAGACCCCAATCGGCGAGGAGGAAGATTCGCATCTCGGCGACTTCATCGAGGACAAGAGCGTGATCTCGCCGGCCGAGGCGGTGATCAACATGAACCTCGCCGAGCAGACCCGGAAGGTGCTGAAGACGCTCACCCCTCGGGAGGAAAAAGTCCTCCGCATGCGCTTCGGCATCGGCGAGAAGAGCGATCACACGCTCGAAGAGGTCGGCCAGGACTTCGAGGTCACGCGCGAGCGCATCCGGCAGATCGAGGCCAAGGCGCTGCGCAAGCTCCGGCACCCGAGCCGCTCGAAGCAGCTCAAGAGCTTCATCGACAGCTAGTCGTCACGGGGGAACGAATGGAACCGAGGGGTGCTCCGATGCGATGGATCGCGGGGGGAGCGCCCCTCGTTTTTTTAGCGCTCGTGCTCGCGCAGGTGGGCTGCGCACGCAACGTGACCGAGGACGACTGCAAGGCCGTAGGCGAGCACCTGCACGCGCTCTGGACCGCCGAGGCGAAGTTCCCCGAGGCGGCGAGCCCGTCCGCGGAGAAGGCCGTCGCCGTCGTGAAGAGCGAAGGACAACGGCTGGAGGAGTCATTCGTCACGGACTGCAAGCGCGACCTCGTCGGCAAGCCCCGTGCGTCCGGCGAGTTCTCCTGCCTGAGCCACGCAAAGACGCTCGCCGACGTGCGAACGTGCGCGACGATCCCCGCCCACTAGTCCCGGTGGGGCGCCGGCCCCACGCCCCGGGTTCGCTCCGCGTCCGCCCTAGTTGAGGTAGCGCTTGTCCTTCGGGGGCGCCTTCGAGCCGCCCTCGATCACGCGCAGCGGGGGCCCTGCGGCGCGGCGCGCGCGGGCAGCCGCCGCCGATGCCGCAGCCTCGGCGCGCAGGGCCGCCGTCTGCGACTGGATCTGGCGCAGGCGTAGCTTGAGGTAGAGACGCCGGAGCGGCGAACGATCGCCGAAGAGCCAGCCGGCCAGCATGCCGCCGAACGGGGTCACGAGGCCCTCGGGCATGTGCCGGTTGAGCGCGATCACGTTCAGCACGGAGAGCACGAAGATGATCGCGACCATCGCGCCGGCCGACACTGGCAGCACGAAGAACATGCGGACCTGCGCGTCGCGGTTCTGCAGCGCCCACGCGACGGCGACGGCCTCGATCATGCCGAGCCCGCCGAACCACACGGCCTGGTTCAGCTTGGGCACGAGCGCGCCCACGGCGACCTGCGTGGCGAACGCGAACGCACCCGCGCCGAACAGGAAGATGAGCATCCGTCGCGCGCCCCAGCGCGACTCGAGCGTGGGGGCGAGGAAGTACAGGCCGAGGATGGTCATCAAGAAGTGACCAGGGCTCGACGTGTCGTGGAAGAGCGGGGCCGTGAAGAGCCGCCAGACCTGGCCGCGGAGCACGCCCGAGGTCGTGCCGGCCATGAACTGGGCGATACCCGCCCCGACCTCCACCCAATTGATGCTCAGCGCGAGGCCGACCCACAGGACGGTGATGCCGATCATCATCCCGCTGATGGCCTTGCCGGGGCGAGGCAGGACGAACTGGACGGGGCTAGGGCGCATCGTCCATGGAGCTACCAACAGGAACGCGGACGGGCAACCGGAGGGCGCAGGAAAGGCACCGTGAACCGTCCTCCGCGGTTCGGCTCCGCTCGTGGCGGAGCCGTCGCCGTCAGAAGAAGTTGCCGATGGTGAACTGGAAGTCGGACGCCTTCTCGTAGGGCAGCGGCTTGAACGGGAAGCCGTACTCGAAGCGCAGCGGGCCGAGCGGCGAGAACCAGCGCAGACCGAAGCCCCAGGACGTGCGGACGTTGAGGAGCTGCGACGCCGTGAAGCAGGGGTTCGTCACGGAGTACGGCGACGCCGGGTTCGCCTCGCAGTAGTTGCGCTCGAGGTTCCAGGCGTTTCCGAGGTCGGTGAAGATCACGCCGCGGATGCCGACCTGCTCCAGGATCGTGAACTCGAGCTCGGCGTTCTGGTAGTACATCAGGTTGCCGCCGATGTTCGTCCCGTTGGGGAAGGGACGCGCGTTCGGATCGAGCGTCTGGTTCAGCGTCAAGCGCGGGCCGACGCTGCGGAGGGGGAAGCCGCGCAGGTCGAGGATGCCGCCGAGGAAGAAGCGCGCGAAGATCGGCACGCCCTCGGGCGAGGGGCTCGTCACCGCGCCGAACTCGCTGTTCACCTTGAAGACGAGCCAGTCGCGGATCGGGTAGTAGAAGCGCGCGGTGTTCCGGAACCGGACGAACTGCTGCTCGCTGCCGATGTACTTGGAGGCGAGCTCGACCGAGCCCTGGAGGAAGATACCCGCCGACGGGAAGAGCTGGTTGTTGCGGGTGTCGTAGGTGATCGTCGGCCGGATGCTCGACGTGATGCCGTCGTTGTAGACGTTCGCGAGCGGCACGCTCTGGAAGAAGTTCACCGCGGAGGCGGTGCCGAAGAGCGTCGACGTCGTCTGCGTGGAGATCTCGTTCGACTCGAGGGTGTACGTGAGGTTCACCCGGAGCTCGGGCTGGATGATCGGGTAGCCGATCGTGAGTGAGCCGCCGAGCGAGGTCTGCGAGAAGTCGTTGTAGACGCGGAGCTGATCGTACGCGCTGATCGCCGCCGAGAACTGCGTGTCGAAGAGGTACGGCTCGAAGAACCGGACGTCGATGAGCTGACGGAGGCCGGAGATCTGCGCCTGCAGGGCGAGCGATTGGCCGCGCCCGAAGAGGTTCTGCTGCTGGACCGTCGCCGTCGCGATGAAGTTCTCGATGCTGGAGAAGCCCGCGCCGACCTGGAAGGTGCCCGTCGGCTTCTCGACGACCTCGACGTTCACGTTGATGTGCTCGGCGTCGTCGCCTTGCTCGGTCGAGATGTCGACGCGCTCGAAGTAGCCGAGCATCGTGATGCGGCGCTTGCTGCGCTCGAGCTTCGACTCGCTGAAGAGCTGCTCCTCGAACACCTCCATCTCGCGGCGGATGACCTTGTCGCGGGTCTTCGTGTTGCCGCGGATCTCGATGCGCCCGATCTTGATCGGCTGGTTGCGCCGGATGGCGACGATGATGTCGACCTCTTGTCGCTCGGGATCGAGGTCGGTCGCGGGCGGGGCTTCCACGTTCGCGTAGCCCTGATCCCGGTACATCGTCTGGATCTGACCGAGATCCGCGGCGAGCTCGGCGCGGTTGAACCAGTCGCCGCTCTTCGCGCGGATCATCTCGCGCAGCCGCCTGCGTCCGCCGATGGGCTCGATCTCCTTGCCCTCGGCGTCACGCTCGTAGACGCGGAGCTGTCGGATCTTGTAGCGCGGGCCCTCGTTGATGGTGAGCGTCACCTCGATGCCCGTGCGATCCGGCGTGAGCATCACGCGCGGCGTCGCGATCTGCACCGAGAGGAAACCGCGGTCGTAGTAGAGCGCCGAGAGCACGAGCACGTCGCGCTCGAACGCATCCTGTCGGAACGCGCCGCCCGTGCCGAAGTCGAAGAAGCTGCCCTGCCCGGTGATCATCACCTCGCGCAGTTCGGCGTCGGGGATGTTGTGGTTCCCGATGAACGTGACGCGCCGGACCGTGACCCGCTCGTGCTCCTTGATCTTGAAGCGGAGCAGCACCTCGTTGTCGCGCTGCGGGACGGTCTCGTACGAGACCTCGGCGAGGAAGTAGCCCTCCTCCGCGTACTTGTCGCGCAGCTTCTGGATGCCGCGGCGGATCGCGTTGTAGCTGAGGATCGTGCCGGTCTTGACCTCGACGCTGAGCGCCTCCGTGAGGTCTTCCGCGCTGATGTTCTGGTTGCCGTCGAACTCGATCGTCTTGATGTTCGGACGTTCGCGCACGAGGATCCGCAGATGGACCCCGTCGTCGCGGCGGGTCAGGTCGGCCTCGACGTCCTCGAAGAAGCCCGAGTCCCAGAGCTCGCGCACGTCGCGCGAAAGTCCTTCCGGCGTGAAGGGTTTGCCCACGCGCGCCGTGCCGAGATATGCGCGGATGTCGTCGGCGGAGATGCGACGGTTGCCCGCGATGACCACACGCGCGACGGGCTGGCCACGCGCGAGATCGGCCTCGGTCGGCGCGAGCGTCGGCACCGGCGGAGCAGCCTCTTCCGGACGCGCACCGGGCGCGCCGGTGCCGTTTCCGTTCGGCGCCGTGGGCGGCTCTTCGCCTTCGTCTGCGCCTTCGTCCGCGCCTTGTCCTGCTGCACCTTTCGCCGCTGTTGGCGGCGCAGCGCCTGCGGGCGGCGCTGCGCCTGCAGGCGGGCCCCCTTGCGCGAAGGCCACCCGAGGCGAGATCCCCACGATCGTGAAGACGACCAGAAGGGCGCTCGTCCACAGGAGCCGGAGCCGGCTCGTCAGGCGGATGGGTGGGGTGGGCTTCGTAAACAAGGGGCGCCTCCCCGTAGCCCAGCGGGCCAGAGGTCTCAAGGTGGGAGCCGCTGGTTTTCCATGTCCATGTGTGGACGGCAGGGCGCCCGGGACGCGGGGCGTCCGTCGGAAGGGGGCCGGATCGATGGGGACGGGCGCGGATTCGCCGGCAGAATCCCTTCGGACGAATACGTTTCGGAGCTGGCGTGCCCGCCGCGACCGTGCCGCCGTGGCTTGACCGATCGGCGCTCCGTGGGTAATGGCATCCCCCTGCCTGCGGTCCACTGAACGCGGGTACACCGTCGATTCCTGGGGGGCACGCGCTAGCCGAGGCGGCGGCGCGTGGCCTCCCTACCCTGGAGATAACGCCCGTGCCCCCTGCTCAGCAGGTCCCGTTTCCCCTCGATGGCGAGGGTGGTCCGAAGAGGCCTCGGCGCGCCCCCAAGACACCGGGCGGGAGCGAGCCGCCGCCGCCGCCCCCGGTGCCCGACACGTCACTCGCGGAAGAGGCGCAGCGCAAGTACCTGAACTACGCGCTGAGCGTCATCACGTCGCGCGCGCTCCCCGACGTGCGCGACGGCCTGAAGCCGGTGCAGCGCCGCATCCTCTACGCGATGCTGCACGACCTGCACCTCTCCCCCGACGGGCGCTTCCGCAAGAGCGCGGCCGTGGTCGGTGACGTGATGGGTAAGTACCACCCGCACGGCGACACCGCGATCTACGACGCGATGGTCCGGCTCGCGCAGGACTTCGTGATGCGCGCGCCGCTCGTCGCGGGCCACGGCAACTTCGGCTCGATCGACGGCGATGCACCCGCCGCGATGCGTTACACCGAAGCGAAGCTGCGGCCGCTCGCGATCGAGCTGCTCGGCGAGCTCGGCAAGCGCACCGTGGAGTGGCGGCCGAACTACGACGGCACGAAGAGCGAGCCGATCATCCTGCCGGCGCGCTTCCCGAACCTGCTCGTGAACGGCTCGCAGGGCATCGCCGTCGGCATGGCGACGAGCATCCCGCCGCACAACCTGATGGAGGTGCTCGACGCCTGCATCGAGCTCTCGAACCAGCGGGATCTGCCGGTGAGCCGGCTCTTGAAGAAGATCAAGGGTCCGGACTTCCCGACGGGCGGACAGCTCCACGCGACGAAGGAGGAGCTCGAGGCGGTCTACACGACGGGCCAGGGCTCGCTGAAGCTGCGCGGCGAGTGGAAGATCGAAGAGGACGACACGAAGCGGGGTCCCTCGTTCCTCGTGGTCACGTCGATCCCGTACGGCGTCGAGCGCAAGGCGATCGTCGAGAAGATCGCCGAGGTGATCCTCTCGAAGAAGCTGCCGCCGCTGCTCGACGTGCGCGACGAGTCGACAGACCTCGTGCGCATCGTGCTGGAGACGAAGCGCGGGACGGATCCGCAGCTCGTGATGGCGTACCTCTACAAGAACACGCCGCTCGCAGTGCACGTGCCGGTGAACCTCACCTGCCTCGTGCCCACGGACAACCCCGAGGTCGCCGCACCGAAGCGCCTCGGGCTCGACGAGATCCTGAACCAGTTCCTGACGTTCCGGTACTCGACGGTGACGCGGCGGCTGGAGTTCGACCTCGGCGAGCTCAAGGCGCGCATCCACGTCCTCGAAGGCCTCGAGATCGTCTTCGACGCGCTCGACGAGGTGATCGCGATCATCCGCAAGAGCGACGGCAAGGCGGACGCCGCGGGCAAGCTGATCAAGCGCTTCAACCTCTCGGAGGAGCAGACGGACGCGATCCTGGAGCTACGCCTCTACCGGCTCGCGCGGCTGGAAATCCAGGTCGTGCGCAAGGAGCTCGCGGACAAACGCGCCGAGGCCAAGCGCCTCGACGCGCTGCTCAAGAGCGACACGCGGCGCTGGGACCTCGTGCGCGACGAGCTCGCGCAGATGAAGGAGAAGTACGGCGATCGCCGCCGCACGAAGATCATGGGCGCGGTCGACGAGCCGGAGTTCCAGGCCGAGGACTTCATCGTCGCGGAAGATGCGAACGTGATCCTCTCCGCGCAGGGCTGGGTCAAACGGCAGCGCGAGCTCAAGGATCCTGCACAGACGCGGCTCCGCGAGGGAGACTCCGTGCTCGCCGCGGTCGCAGGCTCGACGCGCTCGGCCGTCGCGTTCTTCTCGACCCTCGGCGTCTGCTACGTCTGCCGCATCCACGACATCCCGCCCTCGACGGGCTACGGCGATCCGGTCCAGAAGCTCTTCAAGATGGCGGACGGCGAGCGAATGGTAGCGATGATGTCGCTCGATCCGCGCGCCCTCGGCGAGGAGCTCCGCGCCCCGACGGAAGGGGCCGTCGAACCCGAGCCGCCCTTCGCGCTCGCGCTCACCCGCGGCGGCCTCGGCTTCCGCTTCTCGCTCCGGCAGCACCGTGAGCCGAGCACGCGCGCCGGCCGCAAATTCGCGAAGCTCGGCGAGAACGACGAGGTGCTCGCGGTCCTGCTGCCCCCCTCCCAAGGCCTCGTCGCGCTCGTCGCGGCGAACGGCTTCGCGCTCGGCGTGCCCGTCGAGGAGATCGGCGTCCTCTCCGGCGCGGGCAAGGGCTCGACCGTGATGAAGCTCGACGAGGGCGAGCGCGTGGTGGGCGCGTCGCTCGACGACCTCATCGAGGTCGAGAACGAGAAAGGCAAGCTCCTCCGTGAGAACGCGGAGAAGATGCGCGGAGCGCGCGGCGAGTTCGGCCGCCAGTGCTTCCCTGCAAAGAAGGACCGCATCGTCCGGCTCGTCCCGCCCCCCGTCGCGACGCCCGTCCTCGGCAAACCCGAGGAGGAGAGCTGATCCATGGCAACGACCGCTCCCCCGCAGCCCGCCTCCGGATCGCGCTACACCGCGAAGGACATCGAGGTCCTCGAAGGCCTCGAACCGGTGCGCAAGCGCCCCGCGATGTACATCGGCGGGACCGACACGCGCGGCTACCACCACCTGCTCTGGGAGATCGTCGACAACGCGGTCGACGAGGCGATCAACGGCCACGCCAAGCGCATCGAGGTGACGCTCGACGCCGATCGGCGCGGCGCGACGATCGGCGACGACGGCCGCGGCTTCCCGATCGACGTCCACCCGAAGTACAACCGCCCTGCGCTCGAGCTCATTCTCTGCACGCTGCACGCCGGCGGCAAGTTCGCGAGCTCGAACTACAAGGTCTCCGGCGGCCTGCACGGCGTGGGTTCGAGCGTGGTGAACGCGCTCTCCGTCGAGCTCAACGTGAAGGTCCTCCGCGACGGCTTCGAGCACATGCAGGCCTTCAGCCGAGGCATCCCGACGGGCAAGCTCAAGCGCGGCGCCGCGACCCGCAAGCACGGGACCGTCCTGCACTTCCGCCCCGACCCCGAAATCTTTGGGGACAAAGCATCGTTCGACGCGGACACCGTCCGCGAGCGCCTCGAAGCGAAGGCCTACCTGCACGGCGGCTTGCTCATCGTCTTCAAGGACCAGGCGACGGGCGAGACCGTCGAGCTCGTGCACCCGAACGGGATCGTCGACTACCTGCCGAAGCTCGTCACGCAGCGAGGCAAGCCTGCGGTGCACGCGTCGATGTTTCACGTCGCGAAGGACGGCGACATCCGGCTCGAAGCCGCGCTGCTCTGGACCGAGTCGCCCGAAGAGTCGGTGCGCTCCTACGTGAACGGCATCCCGACGCACTCGGGCGGCTCGCACGAGAGCGGCTTCAACACCGCGATCGTGAAGGCCGTACGCGCCTTCATCGAGGCGAAGAAGATCCAGCCGAAGGGCGTGACGCTCACGGCCGAGGACATCCGCGAGGGCATCGTCGGCCTCCTGTCGATCTACATCCAGGAGCCGCAGTTCCAGGGGCAAACGAAGGATCGGCTGAACAACGCCGAGGCCGGCCCCGCCGTCGAAGGCATCGTGCGCCCCGCGCTCGAGCAATGGCTGCTCGAGAACGGCACGGCCGGCGAGGCGATCGTGATGCGCTCGATCCTGGCCGCCCGCGCTCGCGAAGCCCGCCGCGAGGCGACGCAGCAGGTCGTCCGCAAGACGGCCGTCTCGCACCGCCTGAACCTGCCCGGCAAGCTCGCCGACTGCAGCTCCACCGACCCGAACGAGAGCGAGCTCTTCATCGTCGAGGGCGACAGCGCAGGCGGCTCCGCCAAGCAGGGCCGCGACCGGCGCACACAGGCGATCCTGCCCCTGCGCGGCAAGGTGCTGAACGCCGAGCAAGCCTCGACGTCGAAGGTGCTCTCGAACAAGGAGCTCCAGGACATCGTCAGCGCGCTCGGCTGCGGCTTCGGCAAGGACTTCGACGCCTCGAAGCTCCGTTACGGCCGAATCTTCCTGCTGATGGACGCCGACAGCGACGGCCAGCACATCGCCACGCTGCTCCTGACGTTCTTCTACCGCCATCTGCCAGGCCTCATCCGCGGCGGCCACGTCTACCTCGCGCAACCTCCGCTCTTCCGGATCGACGCCGGCAAGGAGACGCACTGGGCCCTCGACGAGAAGGAGCGTGACCGCATCCTCGTCAAGCTGCCCAAGGGCCACAAAGCGGAGATCTCCCGCTTCAAGGGCCTCGGCGAGATGCCCGCCGAGGACCTCAAATCCACGACGCTCGACCCGCGCCGCCGCCGCGCCCTGCGCGTGATCATCGAAGGCGAGCTCGAGACCGATCGCATCCTGAACGAGCTCATGGGCAAAGACGCCTCGGCCCGCTTCCGGTTCATCATGGACCGAGCCCAGAGCGCCGAAATCGACGTCTGATCCCGGGGCTTCCCCGCCCCTGCCCGCCCCCCTCCCCCCACATCTCCGCGGTTCGTCCCCACGCACCCCCCGTGCGTCCGGGATCACGCGCGCGCGTCACTTGCGCAATCCTCGCCCCACCGTCGAACCGCAGCGACGGTCATCCGGAGCCGAACCTGCGCGAGTTGAGCAGACTCGGCGCAACACGAGATCCCCCCGCTCATACGCAGGGTTAGGCCCGAGCGCCAAGACCCGCAAGGGTCGGAACGATGCTCGGCGGTCCCGGTCACGCCGCCAAAAATCCGCCAGATCTGCGCAAAATCCCGGCACATTTGCGTTTCAGGTCACCACGAAAACACGCGTCCAGTCCCACATGTGTCGTTATGCGCATCCGAGATTGGTATGCCTATATGGTAAATTCAGATACCAGATCCCCCCCTGACGACCTTCGGCCCGAGGGTTGCAAAGGCAGAACGTCGAGTTGCCGTCACGGCGCCGCATGCAGCGGCGAGAGTCCCCGTGGCAAGGAGAGGTTCCCGTGAGCGATGCGCTTTCTTTGACGATGCTGGACGCACCCTCCGCCGCCCGTATGCCCTCGGCCTCGCATATGCCGCCTTTTGCGGTTCGCCAGGCCCCCATCACCCAAACGCTGCCGAAGATCCCCGCTCCGCAGCCTTCACAAATCATCCCGAAGAGCACGCCCGAGCGCATGCGCGTCGCCCGCGAGCGCATTCGGGCCGCCGCAGAAGCCGGTCAACGAATCCGCTCGTACGAGGTCGCCCTCGACCTCGACCTGTCCGAGTTCCACTTCGCCCGGCAGTTCCGCGCCGCCTTCGGTCGCTCCCCTCACGTCTTCTACGATGAGGTGCGCGCCCAAAAAGCCCGCGAGCTGCTCACCGAAGGCATGAGCGAAGGCGACGTCGCCCGCCGCATCGGCTTCCGCAGGCCCGCCGAACTGCGTGCCCTGCTGTCGAAGCGCTGAGCCGAGTCGGCTCGACCCGGGGTTTTCCCCCGGACCCCTCCTCCCCCCTACAACGTAGCGCCGGGGTTTCACCCCGGACCCGACCAGGGGTTGTTCACCCCTGGACCCGAACCAGCGCAAGCGCTGGACACAGGGTCGATGAACTGCGCTCCGCGCAGCTCATCGAACAGCCAGGGTCAAGACCACAGGCGACCTTGCCCATCGAGACGGCAGCGCTGACGGCTCGACCGGCAACGGCCCCGTCGCCAGCTCGAGACGCACCTTCATGGTCTTTCCACGGGCCCCTTGGAAGAACTGCGCGGAGCGCAGTTCTTCCACCCTCGGTCCAGGCCGTACCTGGTCCGGGGTGAAGGGGGCGGACAGCCCCCTTCCGGGGTGCGGGGCAGAGCCCCGCGCAGGGCGTGCGCGGACGACGAGACGCGGCTCTGGATCCGCTCTGCGGAGCGCGTGTCGCGGCCTCAGCGGGCTGCGCGACGGAGGACGCTGACGCCGGGCCAGGTCTTGCCGCGATCCGTGACTTCCCACTCGTCCGCGCCGAGAAATCGGCATTTCGCGCCGTCGAACATGCCTCCGCTCGCTCGAAGCGTGAAGGCGTCGCCGGACTCGCCATCCACCTGATACGGCGCGCTTTCGTCGGGCGTCTTCGAGGTCCGCACGCTCTGCGCATCCTTGTCGAACCCGATGCGCAGCGACTCGAACAGGTCTGCCATCAGCGGCATCGCTTCGTTCGGGATCGGGTGATCCGACGTGTACCGCACGATCTCCCACGTCCCCTGAAGCTTCTTCTTCACGCCCACGAGTTCGGGCTCGGCGGGTTTGTCCGCCTCGATCGCCGCGCCCGTCGCTGGCCCTTCCACGGCCTGCCCACTGCCCCCTGCGCAGCCCACGAGGAGCGGCACGAACATGAACCCAAGGCGAAAACGTCCCACGATCCAGGAAGGTACGACGACTTTGGGAGTCACCTCAAGCCTGCCGCGAACCGACCCCGATCCGCCGGTGCTGGAGCGACGGCAAGCTCGCCCGGACGTGCGCGAGGTACGCCGGATCGAGCGTGCCGACGACGATCCCCTCCCCCTCCGAAGCCTGCGCCACGACCTCCCCCCAAGGGTCCACGATGCACGACTTCCCGTACGTCTTGCGCCCCTTCGGATGGCTCCCCCATTGCGCCGCCGCGATCACGTAACACTGCGCCTCGATCGCCCGCGCGCGCAGGAGCACGTGCCAGTGATCCTTGCCTGTCGCGAGCGTGAACGCCGCCGGCACGACGAGCACCTCGGCGCCGCGCGCGACGAGCTCGCGGTACAGCTCGGGGAACCGCAGGTCGTAACAGATCGAGAGGCCGATCCGCGTGCCCGCGACGTCGACGACGACGGGTTCGTCGCCCGGCATGCACGAGGCCGACTCGCGGTAGCGCTGGCCGTCGCCGACCTCGACGTCGAACATGTGGATCTTGCGGTACCGCGCCACGATCTCGCCCGAGGGCGCGACTGCGGCGAAGGTGTTGTGGACGCGCTTCGGATCGGACGAGCGCTCGGGAAGGCCGCCTGCGAGCATCCAGACGCCGTGTTTCGTGGCGTTTTCCGCGAGGAACGCGCGGATCCGGCCGCCGTCCTTGGCGTCGAGATCCTCGGCGACGCGCAGCCGCTCGTCGTCGTCCCCGCCCATGAACGCGAAGTTCTCGGGCAAGACCACGACCTTCGCGCCGCGCGAGGCAGCCTCGGCCACGAGGCGCCCGGCCCGGCCGAGGTTCTCGGCGAGGTCTGCCTGGCTGTTCATCTGCACGGCCGCGGCAACAAGAGGCTCACGCATGCGGGGAAGCCTACCTCGCGCAGGGCGTAGCGTGTCGAACATGAGGTTCGTCCACTGAAATCGACCAGGGCCCACGCATGCCCCTTCCCGACCTCGGATGGGCCGCTATTCTGCGCGCCGCATGGGGCCCCTCTCGTACCTGCCGCGGTCGGTTCTCGGCGTGGCGCAAGAGATCGTGCGGCACCTCCTCAAAAGGCCCGTGGTCGGCGTGGCCGTGGCTGCCCGGACGGACGACGGGAGGTGGCTGCTCATCCGCCGCGCCGATACGGGGACCTGGGCGCTGCCCGGCGGCACGGTCGAGTGGGGCGAGACCTTGCGGACGACGGTCGTGCGCGAGCTCGACGAAGAGGCCGGGGTCGACGACGTGACGATTGGCCCGATCGTGGGCGTGTTCTCGCGGCCGGATCGCGACATCCGGTTTCACGCGGTGACGATCGTGGTGACCGCGCGCGTGGCCGAGCCGAGCCGGCCGCCGAAGAACCGGCTGGAGATCCGCGAGGCGCGGCTCTTCCGCGACGAGGATCTGCCCGCGCCGCTGGCGATGGGGATGGACGACATGCTCGCCGCCGCGCAACGCGGCGAGGTGGTGTTCGAGTGACGTTCGAGGCGACTTGAGGGAGGACACGAGGATGACGCACCTGCACCACGGCTGGGACAAACAGCCGGATCCGGCCGTGCGAGCGCGGATCGACGAGCTCGCCGAGCGCATCGAGCGCTACCGCGCGAGCTACTACGCCGGCAAACCCGACATCTCGGACGCCGCCTACGACGCGCTCGAAGACGAGCTGCGGGATCTCGATCCGACGCACCCGGCGCTGGCGCGCGTCGGCACGCCGGTGGCCGTGACCGAGTGGGAAAAAGCTCGGCACGAGATCCCCATGGGTTCGCTGAACAAGGTCGTGAACGAGGCCGAACTCGAAGCCTGGGCCGCGCGCTGCGACGAGCTCGTCGTGAAGGAAGGCGGCAAGGCGATCTCGGACGATCTCTTCGTCGCGGAGAAGCTCGACGGGATCTCGATCGAGGTGATCTACCGCGACGGCAAGTACGCCGACGCGATCACGCGCGGCGACGGGATCATGGGCGAGCGTATCTCGCCGAACGTGGCCCGCATGCGCGGCGTGCCGCAGAAGCTGAAGGAAAAACTCACGCTCAGCGTGCGCGGCGAGATCATCCTCAAGCTGTCGGACATGAAGAAGTCGTTCCCGGGCGTGGCGAACCCGCGCAACGCCGCCGCCGGGACGTCGAAGCGCTTCGACGGCCAGGGCTGCGAGCACCTGACGGTGCTGTTCTACGACCTCGCCGATCACCTCGACGTCACGACCGAGGAGCAGAAGATCACGTTCCTGCGCAAGCAGGGCTTCGGCACGCCCTGGACCGCAAAGGGCACGCTGAAGGACGTGCTTGGGATCTACCGGAAGTACGCGTCGGAGATCCGCGCGGGGCTCGACTACGAGATCGACGGGCTCGTGGTGCGCGCGAACTCGACGGCCGCGCAGACCTTGCTCGGCGAGGTGAACCGGCGGCCTCGCGGCGCGACCGCGTTCAAGTTCGCGTCGCAGGCGAAGGTGTCGAAGGTGGTGGAGATCCTCTGGGACACGGGCCCGAGCGGACGCGTGACGCCGGTGGCGATCGTGGAGCCGGTGGAGCTCGCGGGCGCGACCGTGCAGCGCGCGAGCCTGCACAACGTGGGCAACGTGCGCGCGCTCGGGATCGGCGTGGGCGACGAGGTCCTGGTCTCGCGACGGAACGACGTGATCCCGTACGTCGAAGAGGTGGTCGAGAAGGGCGGCAAGACGGAGCAGCCGCCGACGCGCTGCCGGCGCTGCTCGGCCGAGCTCGTGACGAGCGGCGAGTACCTGCTCTGCCGCAACCAGGCGTGCCCGGCGCTCGTCGAGGGCCGGATCCACAACTGGATCGACGCGATCGGCGCGCTCGAGTGGGGCGACAAGCTGATCGAGCAGCTCGTCGAGGCGAAGCTCGTGAAGGAGCCAGGCGATCTCTACAAGCTGAAGCCGAAGCAGATCGCCGACCTCGAACGGCGCGGCGACAAGATCGCGAAGAAGGTGCTCGACGAACTCACGAGCCGGCTTCCGCTGACGCTGCCCGTGTTCCTGGCGGCGCTTGGCATCGAGGGGTTCGCGATCCAAACGGCGCGGCTACTCGTCGCGTCGGGCTACACGACGATCGAAAAATTGCTCGCGGCGACGGAGCAGGATCTCGCGGGGATCTCGGGGCTCGGCCCGATCAAGGCCGGCATGATCGTGCGCGGGCTGCAGGGCCGCAAAGCCGAAATCGAGAGGCTGATCGCGCAGGGCATCGTGCCCGTGACGCAGGAGCAAGAAGGGCCGCTCGCGGGGATGTCGTTCTGCTTCACGGGCGCGCTGAGCCGTCCGCGCGGCGAGATGACGAACCTCGTGGAGGCGAACGGCGGGCGCGTGCTCTCGGGCGTGACGAAGGAGCTCAACTACCTCGTGAGCGCCGAGGCGGACTCGACGTCGAGCAAGGCGCAGAAGGCGAAGAAGTACGGGACCGTGCTCCTCGACGAGGCCGGCTTCTTCAAGCTCATCCAAGACAAGGGCGTGAAGGTCTCCTGACCTCGATCACGCCCACGCCCCGCCCCGCTCCCCTCCCCTCACCAGTACGTGTCCTGATCCTCGGTGACCCCGGCGAGCCGATCGAGGGTGATCGGCTCGCGCCCCGGCACGAGGATCCGCCCCGAGAACTCACCCGCGAGCTGAAGGAAACGCGAGCGGACGATCCCGAGATCGTGGCGCTCGGTGTGGAGGCCGCTCGGCGTGAAGGTGAGATCGACGCGCTCGTCGGGCGCGCGGACCTGCCAGCTCGACAAAGGTCGTTCGCGGTCAAACGAAAAACGAACACCCGAGAGGGGCACGACCTCGCCGTCGATCCACGCGACGCACTCGCGATCCCCGACGAACCCCTCGGTGAGGTTCAAGGCGATGGGTTTGCCCTCGGCGGTGCGGCCGAGACCAAAACCCCATCGCCACGCGGTGTGCCGTTCGAGCAGGCCCGCCGTGAAGTCGTACCCGGCGAGCGCGCCGTCGAGCGAGAACCTGCGGCCCGCCGCGACGAGCGAGCCGTCCACCGAGAGGAGCGCGCGTTTCTCCGTCGTCGAGAAGAGGCCCTCCCGGAGCGCTGCGACCACCCCCAGCGCAGGCGGCGCCTTCGAGGTGCCGAGCCGCGCCTGGAGTTCGAGGCCCTGCATCCGTACGTCAATGGCGTAATCGCTCTGTCCGACCGGTCGCGAAACGGAGAGGTGATTGGCGCCGAGGTGGTAGGAGGCGAGGCAGCCTTCGCCGCCGCTGTCGCCGATGAAGGCGCTGAAAGGCGGGCCCTTCGTGGTCTCGTCGACCAGGGCGCGGCCCTCGCGTCGATCGACGACGAAGGCAAAGGCGTTGGCGGCGTAGCCGAGGCGGATGATCGCGACGGCGCAGATGAGCTCGTCGGAGGCGATCGCCACATAAAACCAGCGCTTTTCGCGGCGCACGCGGGTGAGCGGGTTCTTCGCCGCGGCCCCGAAGGCGACGGGCGGCAGACCCCCTTCGTACGTGCCGAACCGGGGCCGCTGGGTGGTCGGGTCGAGGATCGCTTCGGGCGGAGTCCGGTGGATCTGCATCCACGGGAGAATAGCGAGCCCTGGGAAGACGGCACGGCCCTGTGCACGGCGCGGGAGCGCCCCCGCGGATCGCGGTGGTAGACTCGCGCGCCATGCAGGCCGCGATCGTGAACACGCCCCATCCCGTCAACGAACCGGTGCGTTCCTACGCGCCCGGGACGACCGAACGCGCGGAGCTCAAGGCAGCACTCGCGCGCATGTCCGGCGAGACGATCGAGATCCCGATGGTGATCGGCGCGAACAACGTGTTCTCGGGTCGCCTCACCGAAGTGCGCGCGCCGCACAAGCGGAGCCTGCTCCTCGCGCGCGCGCACGACGGAAATCGCACGGACATGGCCGACGCGATCGACGCCGCGCTCGCCGCGTCGAAGATGTGGGGCGAGATGCCGTGGACGGCGCGCGCAGCGGTGTTTCTGCGCGCGGCGGAGCTGCTCGCGACGCGGTACCGGCCGCTGCTCAACGCGGCGACGATGCTCGGGCAGAGCAAGACGGCGCATCAGGCCGAGATCGACGCGGCCTGCGAGCTCATCGATTTCTTGCGCTTCAACGTGGCCTACGCGCGGCAGATCGCGACGGAGCAGCCGCAGAGCTCGCCCGGGACGTGGAACGTGATGGAGCCGCGTCCGCTCGAAGGGTTCGTCTTCGCGGCGACGCCGTTCAACTTCACGGCCATCGCGGCGAACCTGCCTGCGGCGCCCGCGATCATGGGCAACACGGTCGTGTGGAAGCCGTCGGCGAACGCGCTGCTCTCCGCGCACTGGATCATGACGCTCTTGCGCGAGGCGGGGCTGCCCGACGGCGTGATCAACCTCGTGATGGGCGATCCGGCGGAGATGGCGACGGCGGCCCTGGAGCACCCGAGCCTCGCAGGTGTGCACTTCACGGGCTCGACGCCGGTGTTCCGCTGGATGTGGCGCAAGGTCGGCGAGAACATCGATCGGTACCGGACGTACCCGCGGCTCGTGGGCGAGACGGGCGGGAAGGATTTTGTCTTCGCCCACGCGAGCGCGGATCCGACGGCGCTCGCGGTCGCGCTCGTGCGCGGCGCGTTCGAGTACCAGGGACAAAAGTGCTCGGCGGCGTCCCGCGCGTACGTGCCGAAGTCGATGTGGCCGGCGCTGAAGGAACGGATCGTGGAACTCACGCGGATGATCCGCGTCGGCGACGTGGCGGACTTCCGCAACTTCATGGGCGCGGTGATCGACGGTCGCGCCTACGCGCGGATCACGAGCGCCGTGGAAGAGGCGCGTCGCGGCGGGCACGCGCGGCTCATCTGCGGCGGCGAGTGGAGCGACACGGAGGGCTTCTTCATCGAGCCGACGGTGATGGAGACCGACGATCCGAAGCACACGCTGATGGAGACCGAACTCTTCGGCCCCGTGCTGACGGTGTGGCCTTACGAGAACGGCAAGGAAGACGAGGCGCTCGCGCTCTGCGACGAGACGAGCCCATACGCGTTGACGGGCGCAGTGTTCGCTCGTGATCGGGCGTTCATCGAGAAGGCCAGCACCGCGCTGCGCCACGCGGCGGGGAACTTCTACGTGAACGACAAACCCACGGGCGCCGTGGTCGGGCAGCAGCCGTTCGGCGGCGGGCGCGCCTCGGGGACGAACGACAAGGCGGGCAGCGTGCTGAACCTGCTGCGCTGGACGTCGCCGCGCGTGATCAAAGAGAGCTTCGAGCCGCCGCGCGCTGTGCCCTACCCGTTCCAGTCCGAGCCTTGACGCGGGCGCCTCTGCGTCACTCCGGCGTGGCCCGGCAAGCGCCGCCCTCGAGGGCGACGCACACGCCCTTTTCCTCCTCGTAGTACTCGGCTTGCTCCTCGTAACAGTCGGCCTGGTCGGAGAGGGACGCGGCGTAGGCCGCGTCGTCGGCCGCGAGCTCGAGGCAAGTCGACGTGCAGAGCGACGCACTCGCGCCGGGCTGGCAGAGCGCGTTTTTCTGGCAAACCACGGCGCAACTGTCCTCGGGGGAACGATCGCCGCAGGCGCAGATCACGAAGGTCAGGAGAAGGGCGAAGAGCGTCGAAGGGCGCATGCGTCGAGGATAACGCAGGCGGGTTTTGGCAGAGCGCGCCGAGTGGTATACGGGCGCTCCGATGCGCACCCCGAGCTTCGCCCTGGTCTCGCTCGCCCTCGCCCTCCTCGCCTGTGGTGGATCCACCCCCGAGCCCGTGACGCCTCCGACCGCGGACGCGGACACCCCGAAGACGAGCGGCGCCACGACAACGGAAAAGCCTGCGGATCCGCCGCCTGCGCCCGCGGCCAAGCCCGCGTTTGATCCCGTGGCGCTCGGCATGACGCCGGACGGCGCGCGCAAGCTCTGTGATGAGCACCTCGCGAAGGCGAAGGGCCTCGCCGAGGACATCAAGGCGCTGAAGGGCGCGCCCGCGGACAAGCTCACGTTCGCGTCGACGGTGGGTCGCTTCGACGACGTCGTCCTCGAGGTCGCGAGCGCCGGAGAGTTCCCGTACCTGATGGGCGTCGCGCACCCGGACGCGGCCGTGCGCGAGGCAGCGAAGGCCTGTGAGCCGAAGACGGACGCCTTCCAGACGTCGCTCTGGCTCGACGCGGACGTGGCCGCGGTGATCCAGGCCTACGCGAAGAAGGGCGAGAAGCTCGAAGGCGAGCGGGCGCGGCTGCTGGCGGACGTGCTGCGCGACTTCCGGCGCAACGGGCTCGAACTCTCTGCGGACAAGCAGGCGCGGCTGCGCGAGCTCAACGCGGAGATCACGAAGAAGGGCCAGGCGTTCATGTCGAACATCGGCGCTTCGACGGAGTGGATCGAGGTCGACGAGAAGGAGCTCGAAGGGCTGCCCAAGGAGTACGTCGCGAGCCACAAGCCGAACGACAAGAAGAAGGTCCGCATCTCGACGGACTACCCGGACTACTTCCCGTTCATCACGTACGCGAAGAACCGCAAGCTCGCGCTCGAGCTCTACGTGAAGTTCACGAACCGCGGCGGCAAGCAGAACGTGCGGCTCCTGGAGGAACTGCTCGCGCTCCGCACCGAGAAGGCGAAGCTGCTCGGCTACGAGACATGGGCGGACTACGCGATCGAGCCGCGCATGGCGAAGAGCCGGAAGAACGTGCGCGAGTTCCTCGACAACCTCTCGGCCGCGCTGAAGGACCCGGTGAAGGTCGAGCTCGAGGAGCTGCGCAAGGAGCACGTGCGGCTCGGCGGGAAGAAGACGGACGTGCTCTATCCGGCGGATCGGTACTACCTCGAGGACAAGGTCCGGAAGGCCAAGTACAACTTCGACTCGCAAGCGCTCGCCGAGTACTTCGAGATCGGCGCGGTGAAGAAGGGCCTGATGGACACCACCGCGAAGATGTACGGGCTCGAGTACCACGAGGTGCCGGCCGCGGCGTGGCACCCGGACGTGACGGCGTACGAGGTGTGGTCGAAGGGCGAGAAGATCGGGAAGTTCTATCTCGACCTCTACGCGCGCGCCGACAAGTACAAGCACGCGGCGATGTTCGGCGTGCGCACGGCGAAGCGCCTGCCCGACGGGACGTGGCAGCAGCCGATGGCGGCACTCGTGTGCAACTTCCCGAAGTCGGAGGGCAGCCAGCCGGGCCTGATGTCGCACGAAGAGGTGACGACGTTCTTCCACGAGTTCGGCCACGTGCTGCATCAGCTCCTCACGCGCTCGGAGCTCGCGTCGTACTCGGGCTCGAACGCGGTGCGCGACTTCGTGGAGGCGCCGTCGCAGATGTTCGAGGAGTGGGCGTGGTCGCGCGACGTGCTCGACACGTTCGCACGGCACTACAAGACGGGCGAGAAGATCCCGGACGCGCTCTTCACGTCGATGACGAAGGCGCGCACGTTCGGGCTCGCGCTCGGGACGCAGCGGCAGCTCTTCCTCGCCTCGCTGGATCAGGAGCTCCACGCTCGCAAGGCGCCGTTCGACACGACGAAGGTGGTGGAGGAGGTGCAGGGCAAGGTGGACGTGTTCCCTTACGTGAAGGGGACGCACTTCCAGTCGAGCTTCGGGCACCTGATCGGCTACGACGCCGGCTACTACGGCTACCAGTGGGCGCTGAGCCTGTCGCGCGACGTGCTGACGCGCTTCCGCAAGGAGGGCCTGCTCAACACGACGACGGCCGACGCCTGGCGGACCGAGGTGCTGGCGAAGGGCGGCGGTGAAGACGAGCGGACGATGATCTCGCGCTTCCTCGGCCGCGCTCCCAGCCACGACGCGTACTTCACGTACCTCAAGGGCAAGGAGTGACTCGTCTCCGATCTGCAGTGCGGGGGTGTGGGGGCAGAGGAAGGACTGCAAAGCAGTCCGACCGGAGCCCCCACCGTTAAGGCTGCACCGAGATCCCCATCGACTCGCGCAACGTGCTGTGTGCCTCGGAGACCGTGAATCCGAGCAGATCAGCGATCTTCGTCTCCGCGTCGAGCGCGCCACGCGGCTCGGCGCGGAGGAGCGTCGCGACCACGTCGAGGCTGCCGCAGAGGAGGTAACCCGCGCGCGTCGCGCATCGCTCCACGGCCGCTGCCCAGCGGGGTAGGTCCGGACGAACGTTTGCCGCGGCGAACGCGGAGACGGCTTCCTCCAGCGCCTTGCGTTGTTCGTCGTCGAGGTGCGCTTCGAAGAGCGGCTTGAATGCGAGCACCACGTCGCGGACCTTCGCGGGGATCGGCTCGTCCGGCAGGGCGATCGCGATGGCGCTGACGAAACACGCGCTGAGCTCTTCGAGCGAGGGGTAGAAGAGCAAGAGCCGGTGATGGCCCACGTGGTACGTGAGGTGCCGGCCCACGAGGAACGCGAGCTCCGCGAGCGTGCGGCCGCGCAGCGCGTGCTGGCCCGCGAGGACCGTGGCGTCCGTCGCGGGGATGGCCACGAGGCTCACGCCGGCGTCCTCGCGCACGTACACGTCGGGCGGCGTCACGCCGAGGAAATGGCTGCCCCAGGCGAACGAGCGCACGATCGAGATCGTGCTGCGCTGGAGGTCCTGCTTCTGCGACGCATCCAGCGCCGGGAGCCGCCCATCGCTCTCGAGTTGTTCGAGCCGCGCAGCGATCGCGGCGCCCGCGATCGCTTCGAGCACGCCTTCGGTGAGCGTGTCTCTCCGCTCGTCTCGCAAAAGATCCCAGCCCTCGGTGGGCATCGCGCTCAGGAAACGCGGCACGCCGTTCGGCTTGTGCTCGTCGTAGAGGAACTTCTCGCGCGACTCGACGACGCCGAGGTGCGCGGTGACCACGGAGGCGGTGTACGCCACGTCCGGCTGGCGGAGCTTCTGCGCGACGTCGAAGATGTCGTGGTACGACTGGGCGCGCTGCGGATCGAGCTTCGCCGCGTCGCGCAGGTGTACGAGCGCGCGCTCGTGCCGGCCGATCGTACGAGCGAGATCCGCGACAACGAGGTGGCCGCCGAGATCCTCGGGGCGCTCGTCGACCGAGCGCTCGAAGTAAGCGAGCGCCACGAGCGGATCCTCCAGGTGATCCCGGAAGAGGAGACCGAGGCGCCGCCCGATCTCCCACGCCGCGCGGCGACGCGGCTCGCCTTGGGGGAGCCGATCGAGGCGGGCAAGCGCGCGGCGGTAGATCGCTTCGAGCTGGCTCCACTCCTGCCGCTCCGAGAGGATGCGCGCGAGGGTGTCGAGCGGCTCGATCATGCTGGAGTCGCTGTCGATCGCGAGCTCCAGCATCTCGATCGCGAGCTCCTCGCGTTCGATCTCCTGGCAGTAGGTCGCGAGCTCCAGGTAGCTCGCGGCGCGGTCGCGCGGGACCGGCGTGAGCTCCGCGATGCGGCGGCGGATCTCGATCACCTTGTCGATCTCGCTCGCGTGCTCGTAGAGGCGGCGCAGCTTGCCGAGGACCAGGAGATCCTCGGGGCGAATGTCGCGCGCCCGCTCGAACGAGGCGCGCGCGCGGCCCGGATCGGAGCCGATGCTCTCCCAGCGATCGCCGAACTCCATGAGGTGCTCGAAGCGCTCCGTCTCGCTCGTGAGGGTCGCGAGCAGCCGCTCCTCGGCGGCGTGTACGGCGCGGAAATCACGCTCCGTCACGTTGAGCACGATGAGGGCTTCGAGCGCAGGGCGGTACTCGGGGCGGAGCGTGAGCGCCTTGTCGAGGTTCGAGATCGCCTCCTTGCGTTTCTCCTGCCCCCACTTCGCGGTCGCGAGGCGAACATAGAGCTCGGCGCGCTCCTCCGTGTCGCCGGGCGCGAGGTGGCCGAGCGCCTTGCGATACTCGCCGAGCGCGCCCTCGTGATCCTTGGCGGCGAGCATCGCGTCGCCCACGTCGCGATGGTGCACCGCGGGCGACGTCTCCACCGCCGGCGGCGTCTCGGGCGCAGACGACGCGTTCGGCGACGTGGTCGGCACGGGCGGCGGCGAGGACACACGCGGCGACGCGACCGTGGTCGCCGCGGGCTCGGGGATCTCCGGCACGACGGTGATGCGCGGCGCGGGCGCAGGCGAGACTTCTTCGGCTTGCGGGCTCGGCGTCGTCGCCGGCGCGACCGATGGAGGCACCGGCTCCTGGATGATCACGCGAGGGACCGACGCTTCGGGGCGCGTGAACGATCGATCCTCGGGCAACGTCGTCGCCACGTAAGCCGCAGAAGGCTCACTCGCCTGCAGGATCCGCGCAGGCTCGGGCGCGATCGAAGGCGCGGGCTCGGGTTCGGGCTCGGTTGTGCTCTCCTGCGTGATCTCGGGCTCGGGCTCGGGCGCCGTCGAGCTCGGCAGGATGCGCGAGCGCAACGTCGTCACGGGACCGCGCTCGCCGAACGCGGCGTCGTCGAGCACGACGTCCACGCTCTGCGGCATGTTCTCCGGCGAGCCCTCCCGCAGCGGCGGCGGCTCGACGGCTTCCACGCGCACCGAGCGCGCGTGCGGCTTGCCGAGGGATCCGAGCAGCGCCTCGGCCGCCTCCGATTCGAGCGTCACCTCTTCGAGCCGCTCACCGCGCGCCAGCGCCTCCGCGTCGAGCGTCGAGGGCGCGTCTGCCAGCGCAGGCACGCCCGCGTCCTTCCAGATCGTCGAGCCGACGGGCACCGGGATCAACGCGAACGGCGTCCAGCCGCGCGCGTGCGCGAAACACGGCACCACGCCGACGAGCCCTTCCTTGATGCGCTCGTAGAGCATCCGCGCGAGCAGGCCCGTCTCCGCGTCCGCGTCGTCGAACGCGTTGATGAGCGCGCGCGTGAACGGCGACGGTCGATCCTCGACGCCGGGCGCCGAGGGCCGCGCCGCGATGAGCAACTCGATCCCGCTGCGCTGCGGGTTCACGGCGTCTTTCGCGGCGGCGACGACGGTCGCGCTGCGGAACGGATCGGCGGGCGCAGGCGCGTGGCGGCACTCGAGCACGAAGAGCACGGGACCCGACACGTGATCCTGAAAGACGGCGACCACGTCCGCGAGCGCGTCGCCGGTCTGCGGGTTCTCGGGATCGAGGCAGAGGAAAAACTCGCCGTCGACCGAGACCGCGACGGGGCTCGACACGTAGAAGAGGAGCTCGTCCTCCGGCCCCGGCTTGCGCTGCTCGAAGAGCGTGTCGAGCTGCTCGGCGAGATCCACGTGGGGATCGATGTCCACGACCTCGAACGCCGTGTCGTCCAGGGGGAGACGCGAGCGCAGGATGTCGCCGTCGAGCGCGCCCGGCGGAGCGCGCATGTCGGAGAGGAGCGAGGGCGTCGCGACGATCGCCAAGCGCATCAGGCTGCTCCCGGGCCGCGGGCCTTCATCGAAGCAGGGAATCTACCAGGCCTCGGGCGTGGTGAGCGCAGCGAACGACAGGCCTCGGTGGTCCGCCGGTTCCAGTGTCCTGGGCTGCAAGGGCGCGGGAGGCTCACGAGACCTTCGCCCGCGCCGTGGGCAGACGCCCGACCAGCTCGGCGCCGTTCGCCGGGCGCCGATCGTCCGGGCCGATGCACACGTCGGCGATCGCGCGCCACCGCGCGGCCTCTTCCATGGCGATCCCCCGCTCCCCGAGCCTGTGGAGCACGTCTTCGAGCACGCGGCCGTAGCCGTACACGTCGTCGCGCGGGTCGCTCGACCGGCCGGCGATGCGTTCGGGCGAGACGTATCCGGCGCTGCCCCCTTCCCCGCGGGCGCCGAGCGGCCGCGCGATGCCGAAGTCGCCGAGCAAGGGCTCACCGGTGTCCCGGAGGAGCACGTTCGCCGGCTTGACATCCGCGTGGACGAACCCTCCTGCGTGCAGCCGCGCGAGCGCCCGAGCGAGCGGGAGCGCCCAGCGATCGATGGGGACGAGCGCCGCGAGATCGCCCCGGGCGAGCACGTCGCGCACCGATCCCCGCGGGATCCACTCAAGCGCGAGCCATCCTTCGTCTGGATCCGCGTCGAGCACGCGGATCACGCCGGGCCCACGCATCCGATCGGCGAGCCGCGCCTCCCGTTCGAGGTGCTCTTGGTCGCGACCACGCCGATGGTAGACCTTGAACGCGAGGCGCCGCCCGAGCAGCTCGTCCTCGGCCTCGTAGACGGTCCCGGCGCCGCCGCGCGCGACCTCACGCAAGAGCCGGAACGGCGCGCGCGCGCCCGCGTCCGTCACCACCGTGGCCTCGTCGAGCCGCCGCGCGGGTCCGGGTGCTGCGCCGAGCGCCGCGCGCCATCGCGTGTGCCGCTCCCGCGCGCCCGGCGTGTCGATGTTCCGCGCGAGCACCCGCTCGATCGTCCCGAGCGCGCGCGGAAGCTGGCCGAGCGAGGCGTTGAGATCCGCCGCGAGCAAGAGCGCCGGCGTGCTCGACGCGTTCGCCAGCGCATCGAGCGCCCCCTTCTCGTCGCCGCGCGCCGCGAGGATGTCCGCGCATGCGAGCCGCACGGCCTCCGGCACCGCGTAGTCCTCCGCGGCTTCGAGCACACGCGCCGCGGCTTCGGCCTCGCGCACCGTTCCGCGCGCCTTGCGCAGGAGCAGGATCGCTTGCTCCTCGCTCGGACCATCCGGCGCGCCCACACGCGCGAGCTGCGCGAGCTCGGCAGACGCTTCGTCGACGTCGGCGCGCGCAGGATCGCGGCGCGGCTCTGCACGCGCAGCCGTCGCGCGATCGTCCGCTCCGCGAAGGGCCTCCTCGCTCGTGGCCTCTTCGCTCTCGCCGAAGAGCCGCCCCCTGATCTTCCGCCACAAACTCACGCGCCGCTCCCGCTTCCTTCGCGGCTCGCCGTGGCCACGCGCAACACCACGGGCCCGCCGCGACGCGCGCGGATCTCGTCACCGACGCAAAGCTCCACCTCGGCGGCGAGTTCGAACTCGCCCAGGATCGGCCGCGGCGCCCCGCTCGGCGTCCGCAGCACCACGAATCCGCTGTCGCCGTGTGCAACCCGATCGACGTGCAGCGCGCCCACCACGAGCGGCCCGAGCGGCGCGAGGAAACGTGTCCCCGCGATCGTCACGACCACGCCGTCCGGCACGAGCTCCCGCTCGGGCGACACCGTCGGCCGCTCAATCCCGCACGGCACCTCGCCGCCGAGCTCCAGGCGAATCCCCTCACCCACCGGGATCACGCCCTGGATCCGCGCGCCCGCGAGCATCGTCCCGTTCCGCGTGTCGAGATCCTCCACGAAGATCGCATTCCCCTCCCGGCGGATGCGCAGGTGTGTGCGGCTCACGGCCCGAGCACCCACGAGGATCGTCGCTTCCCCGCGGCCGATCGTCACCTCCTCGCCGAGCGCCGCATGGAAGCGCTTCCCGCCGATCTCCAGATCAACGAGCGGCCCCGTCGCGAGGCGCGCTCGGATCGCGCGGGCGGCGTCGGCCACGACGTCGTCGTCTCGCTCCGCGAGCGCGGCCCGCGCGACGTCCAATGCGGCGCGACGCTCCGCGGTCCGGTCGAGATCGGCCACACGCCTGCGCACGTCCGTCACCTCGCGGACCTTGCGCGACTCTGCATGCGAGGCCTTGAGGCGCTCTTCGAGCTTCTCGATCGCGCCCATCTCCGTGAGCACCCGGATCTCCGCCTCGGCGTCGCCGAGCTCCGCGTAGAGTTCGGCCGCGCGTTCGAGCTGCCCTGCGCCTTCGAGCTCGCGGGCGACGCGCCCGAGCTCGCTCTTCAACGAAGCCCCGCCGCGGGCGCGGATCACGTCGAGCGTCAGCAACGCCTTGCGACCGAGCGCGCGTTTCTGGATCTCCTCGCTCTTCGCGGTGCGCGCAGCGACGTCACAGAACGCGATCCGTTGCTCGGCCGAGCCTTCGGCGTCGGCGCGGAGCAAGAGCACGCGCGCCGCTTCGTCCGGCATCTCGGCCTCGACGTACAGCGTAGCCGCGGAAGCAAGATCACCGGCGAGCTCCCGGGCGCGCGCGTCTTTTGCTCGTCGGCCCTCGCCCCAGCGCAGGAAGCGATCGAAGAGACCCACTGCGCGGCATGGTAGCGCGGCTCGGAAGGCTTGCGCGAGGGCTCTCGCGAGGCCCGCCGTGCCCGGCTGTTGACTCTCCCCTTCCCTCCGCGGACCATCGGAGGCTCGATGTCCAACTTTACGACCGGTCAGACCCGCCTGGGCGAGCTGCTCGTCCGCGAGAAGCTCATCAGCTTGCAGCAGCTCCGCCAAGCGCAGGAAGAGCAACGCAAGAGCGGAACCAACCTGGGCCAGGTGCTGACGAAGCTCGGCTACCTGTCCGACGACGACATCGCGAGTTTCCTCGCCACCCAGTACGGCGTCCCCGTCGCCAACCTCGACGGCACCGAGTTCGATCCCGACGTCTTGAAGCTCGTCCCGCGCGACGTCTGCGAGAAGCAGAAGATCATCCCGCTGTTCCGGTCGGGCACCTCGCTCGTCGTGGCAATGGCGGATCCCACGAACCTCCACGCGATCGACGACATCAAGTTCCTCACGGGCTCCATCGTCGAGCCGCGCGTCGCCTCCGAGGGCGCGATCCTCCAGGCCATCGAGCGCGCCTACTCCGCCGGCCCCTCCTACGACGAGATGCTCGCCGAGTTCGGCGACGAGCAGGTCGACTTCACGGTCGACACCGAGGACGTGAACGTCCTCGAGCTCGAGAAGGCGGCCGAGGGCGCGCCGGTCGTCAGGCTCGTGAACGCGATCCTCCTCAACGCCATCAAGAAGGGCGCGAGCGACATCCACATCGAGCCGTACGAGAAGAAGCTCCGGGTCCGCTACCGCATCGACGGCGTGCTCGTGGAGGAGATGCAGCCTCCGATGAAGCTCAAGAACGCGATCGCGAGCCGGCTCAAGATCATGAGCTCGCTCGACATCGCGGAGCGCCGCCTGCCGCAGGACGGGCGCATCAAGCTCAAGCTCGGCAAGGGCAAGGAGATGGACTTCCGCGTCTCCGTCTGCCCGACGATCTGGGGCGAGAAGATCGTCATGCGCCTCCTCGACAAGTCGAACCTCCAGCTCGACATGACGAAGCTCGGGTTCGACAGGAAGCCGCTCGAGGACTTCCAGTGGGCGATCAACCAGCCCTGGGGCATGGTCCTCGTCACGGGCCCGACGGGCTCTGGCAAGACGACGACGCTCTACTCCGCGCTGAGCGAGCTCAACCAGATCGAGACGAACATCAGCACCGCCGAGGATCCCGTCGAGTACAACCTCCACGGCATCAACCAGGTGCAGATGCAGGACTCCATCGGCCTGAACTTCGCGGCCTCGCTCCGCTCCTTTTTGCGCCAGGACCCGGACATCATCATGGTCGGCGAGATCCGCGACTTCGAGACCGCCGAGATCGCGGTCAAGGCTGCGCTCACGGGCCACATGGTGCTCTCCACGCTGCACACGAACGACGCGCCGTCGACGATCTCGCGCCTGCTCAACATGGGCATCGAGCCCTTCCTCATCACCGCGAGCGTGAACCTCGTCCTCGCGCAGCGCCTCGCGCGAAAGAACTGCGCCGACTGCCGACAGCCCTTCAAGCAGGACCCGCGCACGCTCGCCGATTTCGGCTTCACGCCCGATCAGCTCAAGAACGCCAAGCTCATGAAGGGCGCGGGCTGCAAGACGTGCAACGGCTCGGGCTACAAGGGCCGCGTGGCGCTCTACGAGGTCATGCGCTTCACGGACAACCTGAAGGAGCTCGTCCTCCAGGGCGCCTCGACCGCCGAGCTCAAGACGGCCGCGATCAAGAACGGGATGATGACCCTGCGCATGGCGGGCATCGAGAAGGTGATGCAGGGCATGACCACGACCGAGGAGATCGGCCGCGTCACGATGGGAGACTAGCGATGACCGCGGAGACGCCGGGGCGCGAGCCCCTCCGTTACACGATCCAGCAGCTCCTCAAGGTCATGGTCGACAAGGGGGCGAGCGACATGCACATCACGCGGAACTCGCCTCCGCTCCTGCGCATCGACGGCTCGGTCGTCCCGCTCAAGCTCCCCCCGCTGAACGACGAAGACACGAAGGAGCTCTGCTACTCGGTCCTCAGCGAAGATCAGAAGCTCGTCTTCGAGAAGAAGAACGAGCTCGACCTCTCGTTCGGCCTGTCGAGCATCTCCCGCTTCCGCGCGAACATCTTCATGCAGCGCGGCGCCGTCGCGGGCGCGTTCCGCCAGATCCCCTTCAAGATCCTGAGCTTCGACGATCTCGGCTTGCCGCCCGTGGCCGCCGAGATCGCCAACAAGCCGCGCGGCCTCGTGCTCGTCACCGGACCGACCGGCTCCGGCAAGAGCACCACGCTCGCGAGCATCATCGACAAGGTGAACTCCGAGCAGCGCCTGCACATCATCACGGTCGAAGACCCGATCGAGTACATCCACAACCACAAGCTCTCGGTCGTGAACCAGCGCGAGGTCGGCGCCGACACGGCGTCGTTCAAGGACGCGCTCAAGTACATCCTCCGCCAGGATCCGGACGTCGTGCTCGTCGGCGAGATGCGTGATCTCGAGACCATCGAGGCGGCGCTGACGATCGCCGAGACGGGCCACCTCGTCTTCGCCACGCTGCACACGAACAGCGCGGTCTCCTCGATCAACCGCATCATCGACGTCTTCCCCGCGCATCAGCAGTCGCAGGTCCGCGCGCAGCTCAGCTTCACGCTCGCGGCCGTCATGACGCAGCAGCTCGTCCCCAAGATCGGCGGAGGCCGCACGCTCGCGCTCGAGGTCATGGTGCCGAACGCGGCCATCCGGAACCTCATCCGCGAGGACAAGCTCCACCAGATCTACTCGCAGATGCAGGTCGGCCAGGCGGGCAGCGGCATGCAGACGATGAACCAGTGCCTCCACGGGCTCTACCAGCGCCGCCTGATCTCGCTCGAAGACGCGCTCGCGCACGCCGGTGACATGGAGGAGCTGCGCGCCATGATCGAAGGGCGCGCCGTCCGCCGCGGCCCCGCGACCTAGCGAGCCCGGCGGATCCAGCCTCACGCGCGCGCCGCCGAATCTCTCCCGTAAGAAACAAAGCAGGAATTTTGACACCCCACCGCCCGTTCAGTAGGGTAGGCGCTGCGATGCAAGGGCTCACCGAGCGCCAACAGCAGGTTCTGCATTACATCCGCCAATCCATCCACGAGCGGGGCTACCCGCCCACGTTGCGGGAGATCGGCGCACACATGGGAATTCGCTCCACGAACGGGGTGAACGACCATCTGCGCGCGCTCGAGCGGAAGGGGTACTTGACGCGGGAGGACATGAAGAGCCGCGCCTTGCGGCCGAAGGACATGTCCGCCGCCAACGTACGGGCGGACGAGCAGCTCTCGATGCCCGAGGCGCCCGAGGACGACCTGCTCGAGGTCCCGGTGGTCGGCCGGATCGCCGCGGGCCTGCCGCTGCTCGCCGAGGAGCACGTCATCGACACGGTCCGCATCGATCGGATGCTCGTCCGTGGCGGCCGCGAGATCTTCGGCTTGAAGGTCACGGGCGACTCGATGATCGAGGCCGGCATCCTGAACGGCGACTACATCTTCGTGCGACGCCAGCCCACCGCGCAGCGTGGCGAGATCGTGGTGGCGCTCATCGGGGACGAGGCGACGGTCAAGTACTACTTCCCCGAGAAGGACTACGTCCGGTTCCAGCCGGCGAACGCGAAGATGGCCCCGATCCTCGTGCGGGCCTCGGACTTCAAGCCGACGATGCTGCTCGGCGTCGTGGTCTCCGTCTTCCGCCGACTTTGACCGCGTCCCGCGCGCTCGCACACTGGCATTGACGCGCGGCGCGCACGCTTGGTAGCGTCCGGGGCACGGATGGGAGCGACGGATCGGTTCCGTCGTCGCTCCAGAAAGAACGCGATCGTGAAGGCGCACGTGCGGCGGTTCCGAATCGGGGTTTGGGGCGGAGGGCGCCAGGAGGCGACCCGGAGCTCCAAGCGTGGAGCTTGGGTGCTGGCAGCGGTGGGAGGCCTCCTTCTCACCAGCGCGACCGGCTGTGGTGGTTCGATCTACGCGATCACCTCGAGCAGCGCTTCCTCGAAGCTCGAGACGGCGGAGGCGCTCGGCGCCGAGCGCTACGCGCCCTACGAGTTCTGGACGGCGAAGGAGCACCTTCACAAGGCCATGGAAGAGGCTTCGACGGCCGACTACGGCGACGCGATCAAGTTCGCGAGCACGGCCGAAGAGTACGCCGAGAAGGCCATCGTTCTCGCGAAGCAGGCGCACGAGGGATCGGGCCGATGAAGAGCACGCGCGGCGCTACCAAGATGCAGAAGCCGGCGCGTCGTCCGGCGGATCGTTCGTACGGGCGTTGGGCGCTCCCGGCGCTCGTCGTCATGGCGATCGGTCAGGCCTCGTGCTCGCAGGTCTCCGTCATGCGCGGCGACATCGAGGGCCTCACGAAGGTCGCGGGGCAGGCCGAGCGCAACGGCGCGATCCGCTGCGCGCCGCGCGAGCTCGCGACGGCGAAGAGCCACCTCACGTTCGCGGAGACGGAGCTCGATCAGGGCTTCCTCTTCAAGGCGAAGGCGCACCTCGACATCGCGCGCGCGAACGCGCACGCGGCTTATGATCTCTCGCCGCCGCAGAAGTGCGCCGAGCGTGGCTTCGTCGAGGAAGAGGCGCCGCCGCCTCCCCCGCCGCCTCCCCCGCCTCCCGGCGACTGCGACGGCGACGGGTATCTCGATCCGCAGGACACGAAGTGCCCGTGCGAGGCCGAGACGTGGAACGGCTTCCAAGACGAGGACGGCTGCCCCGACGATCCGGACACGGACGGCGACGGCTTGCCGAACTCGAAGGATAGCTGCGTCCTCGTGCCGGAGGACAAGGACGGCTACCTGGACGACGACGGTTGCCCGGAGATCGACAACGATCTCGACGGGATCCTCGACGACGCGGACAAGGATCCCTCGACGGGCAAGAGCTGCGCGAACGAGCCCGAGGATCCGGACGGGTACGAGGACGTTGACGGCTGCCCTGAGCCGGACAACGACAAGGACACGGTCCCGGATCTCGAGGATCAGTGCCCGAACGAGCCCGGCGTGGTGGGCGGCGACAAACCTGGGTGCCCGAAGAAGCCCTCTCTCGTCATCGTGACGGAGAAGGAGATCAAGATCACCCAGCAGATCCACTTCGAGTTCGACAAGGACAAGATCAAGCCCGACAGCTACGCGATCCTTGACGCGGTGGCACAAGTTCTTCAGGACAACCCGAAGATCAAGATCGAGATCCAGGGCCACACGGACAACAAGGGTGCGGCCGCGTATAACAAGAAGCTCTCGGATCGCCGCGCTGCGGCCGTCTTGAAGTACCTCGTCGCGAAGGGCGTCGAGCCGAGCCGGCTCACATCGCACGGCTACGGTATGGAGATCCCCCTCGTTCCGAACACGACCGATCAAAATCGCGCGCTCAATCGACGCGTGCAATTTGTCCGGACCGAAGGTCAGAAGTAAAACCTCGGTACCGACCAGCCCTCCCCCATCGCTCCTCCCGGAGGACAGACCGCCGTGTATCTTCGTCCGTTTGGGTCGTTCGCTGCCTTTGCGCTTTCCGCCGTCATCATGGGTGGCCTTTGTAGCTACTCGGATACGGCCTTCGCGGCAGGCGAGAAGGACAAAGAGGCCCTCAAGCTCCACGACCAGGCGATGGACGAGGATTACCTCGCCGTCGAGTTCGACAAGGCCGAGAAAAAGCTCAAGGACGCGCTTAAGAAGTGCGGCGACGATGGTTGCAGCCCAAAGGTTCTGGGCAAGCTCCACGTCGCGCTCGGCACCGTCTACGGCGGCTCGAGCAAGCTCGACAAGGCCAAGGAAGAGTTCATCGAAGCCCTCAAGGCCGATCCTTCCGCCTCGCTGATCGAGTCGCTCACCACGCCCGAGCTCACGAAGGCCTTCGAGGAGGCCAAGAAGCAGGCGAAGCCGAGCAAGCCTCCCCCGTCGAAGCCCCCGCCGAGCAGCGAGGAGGGCGACGAAAGCGACAAGCCCGGCGGCGACCTCGAGCACACGCCGATCCCGGAGCAGGCGGTCAACACGCCGGTGCCCGTGTTCATCGAGATCGGCGAGGACGTCACGGTCGCGAAGGCGACGCTCCGGTACAAGCCCTTCGGCGCCTCGAAGTGGACCTCGCTCGAGATGCAGCGCGTCGGCAAGGGCTGGGGCGCGGAGATCCCGTGCGCGGACGTCACCACGACGGGCGACATCAAGTACTACATCGTGGTCACGGACGACAGCGGCGAGCAGCTCAAGGCGGGCTCGCAGAAGGATCCGTACCGCGTCCCGATCAAGCGTGATCTCGAAGGCGACGAGCCCTCGCTGCCGGGCAAGAAGCCCCCGAAGAAGTGCTCGGCGAAGGAAGACTGCCCGCCGGGCTTGCCGGGCTGCGAGAAAAAAGACGACCAAGAGAAGCGCGGCGAGAAGGGCTGGGGCGCGACCTGCGAGGCCGATCAAGAGTGCCAGGCCGGGCTCATCTGCCAGAACGGCCAGTGCGAAGAGGGCAAGCGCGAGGGCGGTGACACCGGCCCCGAGCCTGCCGGCAAGGGCAAGAAGAACATCATCGGGCTCGGCGGCCAGCTCGACCTGATGCTGATCAACAGCGCCGAGAACGTCTGCTCCGGCGACAACGACACGTACTACTGCTTCTACCCCGGCGGCACCGATCGCTTCTTCGGCGATCCCATCTCCGCGCAGGGCACGAACGGCATCCAGGGCGGCTTCGCGCCGGCCGGCGGCCGCGTCTTCGCCTCGTACGATCGCGAGCTCGCCAAGATCGGCTCGGGCACGTTCGGCGCGGGTCTGCGCTTCGGCATCGCGTTCGGCGGGCACCCCTCGTCGGATCAGGCGCCGCCGAACGCGCTGCACCCCGAGATGGTCAACTTCCCGCCGATCCACGGCGAGCTGCGCGCCTGGTACTCGTTCATGGGCAGCCAGTTCGAGCAGGGTCAGATCCGTCCGTTCGGCTTCCTCGGCGTGGGCATCGCGAAGGTCTCGGCGGCCGTGCCCGTCACCGTCTGCGACAAGCTGCTGAAGAGCGGCGAGGACCCGATCGATCCGTCCGACGACTCCTGCCCCGGCAGCACGCCGGCGGTCAGCCGCGACCTCGACGCCTACCAGATCTCGGGCCTCAACTTCGTCTCGCTCGGCGCCGGCGCGACCTACGCCTTCACGCCGAACTTCGGCGTGACCGCCGAGATCAAGGCGATGTTCATGCTGACCACGTTCGCCGTGGTCCTCGCGCCGTCCGTCGGCCCCGTCTTCGCGTTCTAGTCGTTCGTGCTTGGGGGCGTCGCTGCGCTCGCGTAGCTCTCGCCCCCAACGCCCCGAATGTTCGTGTCGTTCGACACGCAACCGAACTCCTCCACAAAAATTCGTCCGTGCACCAACGAACTTCGGTGCGCTGCGCCTTCCGCCGGCGAGCGCTAGAAGATCGTAGGTGAGCTACGAGAGTTTCCAGATCGAGGTGATCGAGCTCGGCAGCCGCGGCGTTCCGCTCACGGTGGCCAACGTAGTTGCGCACCTGCGGACGCCGCCCGCGCGCGTGCAGCAGGGTCTCGACAGGATGGCTCGTGAGGGGCTGCTCGAGCTCGAGGTCGACGAGAACGAAGGCTATGTCGTCTACCGCGTCCGCGGGCTCTCCACGTCGTTGCCGCTCGCGCGCCGACGCGCCGCGAGGCCGAAGCCGATCGACAGCATCACGCCTGTGACGTACACGCGGCCGAGCCTGCGCATGACCCCGCAGAAGAGCGTGACGCTCGCGGTCGTGCTCGGCGCCCTCGTCCCGGGGCTCGGGCTCGCCTACGCCGCGCCGCTGCGCGTGGTGCTGCCCGCGTCGCTGCTCGTGATCGTGTTCGGGAAGTTGCTCGCCCCGCTCTTGATCTTCGCGCCTCTGTTCTGGGTGTTCGCGATCGGCGTGTCCGCACTCTTCGGCGGCCTCTACGCCGTCCGTTACAACCAGGAAGGGCACCGCGCGCCGCTGCTCTCCTGAGATCGAAACGATCTCGCGACGCTCGACGTGAAGCGTGCGCGCGTGGCTACGAGAGGATCTGGAACAACGACAGCAGCGTGGCTGCGTCGTGGTGCTCGAAGCGGATGCCAACGCGGGTGCGCCGTCCGCCGGGCGTGCCGCGGCGGATCCAGGCGACGGTGCCGTTCAAGCGGAGCGGATCCCACAACGACGGCGTCGTCACCTCCAGCGTGACGGACGTATCGGGGGTCAGCTCGTTTCCTGCGTCTGCAGAGATGTCACGTTCGAGGACCTCGATCCCGGCGCCGCCGAGGCCGAGGTCGCGGATGGTGACACCGCGGGCGCGGCCCTCCTGGTCGAGGAGGGTGGCCTCGAGCTCCATGCGCTTTCGTCCGTGCGCGCGGAAGTGGTCCCGAACGGACATGCGGAAATGATATCTCTATCGTAGAGGCGACACATGCGCGGACCGCTCGATCCGCTGGATCGGCGAGCGAGCCCAAGCGTGCGGACGCCTCGGTGCAATCGAGGCACGGAAAACTTTTTCCGGCCGGAGGCCGTTACAACGTAGTTGGGTTTGTGTGCGACCTCAAGGTAACATCCGCGCCGCTGCTCGCGCCGGGGCGACCCGGAGCGACCCTTCGTTGATCGAGATGGGAGCTCTACCCTGATGGCTGAGGACACTCGTAAGGACCCGCGGGCGAAGGTGCTCTCGATGACCGTGCGCTACAAGAGCGCCACCGTCGACGAGTTCATCGAGAACCATTCACATGACGTGAGCAAGGGCGGCATCTTCATCAAGACGCCGTCGCCCTTCCCCCCGGGGACGCTGCTCAAGTTCGAGATCCGCATCCAGGAGGAGAAGTCCGTGCTGAGCGGCGTGGGCCGCGTCGTCTGGAAGCGCGATTCGGATCAGTCGACCGATGGGTCGCCCGCCGGCATGGGCGTGAAGTTCATCAAGATCGACGACGACTCGAAGGCGATGATCCAGCGCCTCGTCGACAACCAGAAGGGTGGCCCGAACGCCTACGACGCGGGCAAACCCGAAGGCACGAGCGACGACGGGGACGGAGCCGCGACGCCTGCGCCCGCAGCGGCCGCGTCGAAGACCGGTCCGCGCGCGTCGACGATGCTCGGGCTCGGCGCCGTCGGCGCCGCGGCGAAGGCCGCAGGCAAGCCGACGACGGGCGAGGAGAAGAAGAGCGAGTCGAGCGGCGGCGGAGGATTCTTCCCGTCCACCAATCCCGAGCAGGACATGCCGCCGCCGGAGGAGCGCACCGTGATGCGCCAGGCCGCGGAGCTCCTGAAGCAAGCGCTCGCGGGCACGGGCAGTTCGCTCGACGACGTGAGCGGCGGCAAGATCGAGCTCGCCAAGGAAGCCCCGAAGGCCGAGGAAAAGAAGGCCGAGCCCAAGGCCGAGGAGAAGAAGGCCGAGGAGCCCAAGGCCGAAGCGAAGGCCGAGGAGCCCAAGGCCGAAGCGAAGGCCGAGGAGCCCAAGGCCGAGGAGCCCAAGGCCGAAGAGAAGGCCGAGGAGCCCAAGGCTGAAGAGAAGGCCGAGGAGCCCAAGGCCGAAGCGAAGGCCGAGGAGCCCGAGGCCGAGGCCGAGGAGAAGAAGGCCGACTCCGAGAAGCCGGTCTCGAAGAAGCCCGAGACGAAGGCCGCCTCGACCACGAAGAAGAGCGAAGGCGACGATCGCCGCGAGGCGAAGACTGTCGACGTCCGCGGCACGAAGGCGAAGGCCGGGGAAGGCAAGAGCGGCGGCACCAAGCCCAAGGCGGCCGCGGCGAAGGCGGCACCTCCGCCCCCCGAGCCCGTCGAGGAGAGCAGCGGCGGCGGCGGCCGGATCCTCACGATCCTGCTCATCGCGGCGGCGATCGGCGGTGGCCTCTTCCTCGCGCTCGGCCAGAGCAAGAACGAGACGCCGCCCCCGCCCACCCCGCAGGTCCAGCCGACGGTCAAGCCCGAGGTCAAGGCCACGCCGACGACCGCGCCGACCCCGGAGGTCGTGCCCGCGGCCTCGGCGTCGGCAGCGCCGGAGCCTTCGTCCTCGGCGAACGCAGCGCCCTCCACGACGGCGAGCGCAGCGGCGCCTCCCGCGTCGGCGGCGCCCGCCGCGGAGCCCCCGAAGACGGAGACGAAGACCGAGCCCAAGGCCGAGCCCAAGGCGGAACCCAAGGCCGAGCCCAAGCCCACGGCAGCGCCGGCCGAGACCGAGAAGCCGAAGCCGCCGCCGCCGGCGCCCAAGCCTCCCTCGGGCGGCGACGACTACGAGTGATCCCCGTGGGGCGGCTGCGACCCGGCCGCCCGCGGTTCACGCGCTCCCTCCCCCTCCCCTTCCGATTCCTCCTCGCACCCCCGTGCCCGCTCGCGCTTCGCAGCGCGGGCGGACGCATCGTGTCCATCCGTTAGCGCCGCGTCGAGCTGCTTGGTGCGCGCCGCATCTCGCCCGTATCATGCGGACCTGAATGAGCGGCGCTGGGTCGTCGGGTTCCAGGCAGGGCGCAGAGCGCGGCGTGATCGCCGAGGCAGCCACGTTGTATGCGCCGGCATTGCCCGGACAGGCACCGCGCGCGCGGCCTGCACCACCGAGGCGCAGCCGAGGTGTACAAGCGGTCATCCTCGCAGGCGTGGGGCTCGTGTGCGTCGTGGGGATCGTCGTGCTCGCGGTCATGTTGCGCGGCACGGGGCCGATCGACGCGCTGGAGCAGAGTTCGTCCGTGGCGGAGGTGCATGACGCAGGTTCGGCACAGGACGCAGCGCCAGTGATCGCAGCGTCGACGCCAGTCGCGACGAAGGAGCCAACGCCGGCGACAAACGATCACGCATCGGCGGAGGAGCTCAGCGCAGCGCGGGAGAAGGGGCCGGCTGCGCTCGCGACGCTCGCAGAGCGGTATGCCGAGGATCCTGCGGTGCTCAAGGCGCTGGTCAGTGCGTACACGCGCGAGAAGGCGAACTACGCCAAAGCGATGACGACCGTGCGCAAGCTCCTCGCCGTCGCGCCGGACATGGCGCGCGATCCAGACGTCAAGCAGGCACTCTTGATCGTGGCGAACGGGCCGGTGGACGTCGCGGCGACGGCGCTCGACATCATGGGGACGGAGATGGGCGCGCGTGGCCCCGAGCTGCTCTACGAGCTCCTCAGCGCGTCGGGTCTCGGCAAGTTTCCGAAGGAACGCGCGACGAGGTTGCTCGCGGATCCCAAGGTCAAGGAGATCGCAGGGCCCGGGCTGCTCATCGCAAACGATCTTCGCGCAGCGACGGGTTGTGATCGCAAGAAGCTCTTCGCGCGCGCAGCCAAGGAAGGCGACGAGCGTGCACTCGGGCACCTGAAGCCGCTCCTGGCGACGAAGGGCTGCAGTTGGCACCGCCAGACCGACTGCTTCGCATGCCTCGGCGATCGCAAGGAGCTTCGCGCGACGATCGATGCGATCACGAAGCGCGTGGAGCAGGCGAGCGCTTCGGGCAACTGAGCGGGAACTCGCTTCGCAGCGTAGCGCCGGGGTTTTACCCCGGACCCCACGAGGGGCTGTCCGCCCCTCGACCCGGACCAGGGCCAGCCCTGGACCTTTGGTGCATCGACCGCGATGCGGTCGATGCAAGGGAGCGTTGGTTCGTGCCTCGCGAGGGCTCCGGGAGGAGCAAGGTCAACGAGGTCGGGTGCGGGGTGGGCGCAACAGGATTTGAACCTGTGACTTCATCCGTGTGAAGGATGCACTCTACCGCTGAGTTATGCGCCCATTCGAGAGTTTGGCGGGGCGTGGGTCACGCCTTGCGCCGCGGCTCGACGACGGCGACATGACTAGCGCAAGCCATGTCGTCCGACAAGTGTTTTGATGATCGGGACGTTCGGAAGTTTCAACCCCCGCCCCGCGCAGCCGTGACAGCCGCGCGAATGGCCTCGATCCCCCCGTCGATGTCGCTCTCCGAGCAGGCGTACGAGAACCGCACGTACCCCGGGGCGCCGAAGGGCGTACCCGCCACGCTCGCGACATGCGCCTCTTCGAGCAGCCACATCGCGACGTCGAGGTCGGTCTGGATCGTGCCGCTCTTGTACGGGATGCCGTAAAGGCCCCGGACGTCGGCGAACGCGTAAAAGGCCCCTTCGGGCATCCGACAGCGCACGCCGGGGATGCTGCGCAAGCCCTCGACCATCCGATCACGGCGCTTCGCGAAGGCATCCCGCATGTCGCGCACCGCATCCTGCGGGCCCGAGAGCGCCGCCGTGGCCGCGACCTGCGCGACAGCGGCCGCGTTCGTCGTGCTCTGGCTCTGCACGACGTCGAGCACCTTCGAGAGCTCGGGCGGCGTGATGCTCCAGCCGATGCGCCATCCCGTCATCGCGTACGTCTTGCTCACGCCAGAAATCACGATCGTACGACTCCGTAGATCCTCCGCGATCGCAGGCACCGACACGTGGCGGAAGCCGTCGTAGGTGAGGTCGGCGTAGATCTCGTCGACCACGAGCCAGAGGTCGTGGCGGCGCACGACGTCGAGCAGGGCGCGCAGATCCGACTCCGCGTACGCCGAGCCCGTGGGGTTCGAGGGCGTGCAGAGGATGATGGCCTTCGTGCGCTCGGTGATCGCGCGCTCGAGCGACGCGGCATCCATGCGGAAGCCCTGGTCCTCGCGCGTCTCGACGATCACGGGCGTGGCGCCGACGATGCGGACTTGCTCGGGGTAGCTCACCCAGTACGGCGCGGGGATCACGACCTCGTCGCCGGGCTCGTAGAGGCCGAGGGCCACGTTGAAGAGCGCATGCTTCGCGCCGCACGACACCGTGATCTCGTTCGGCGCGGGGCGGTAGCCGCGGTCGCGCTCGGTGGCCGCGCAGATGGCGGCCTTGAGCTCGGGCGTGCCGGTGACGGCCGTGTAGTGCGAGACGCCCTTGTCGATGGCGGCCTGCGCGGCGTCGAGCACGTGGCGCGGCGGTTCGAAGTCCGGCTCCCCGACGCTGAAGGGGTAGACCTTGTGACCCTGGCTGCGCAAGCGAGCGGCCTGAGCGGCCATCGCGAGTGTGGCGCTCGGGGCCACGGCGGAGAGACGATCAGCGAGCTTTCGAGGCATCTCTGGGGACCCTTCTCACCTGAACTACGTGCCTTTCCTTGCCGACGCAAGCGGACAGACGGGCTCTCCCCTCGCTCCCGTTCGCACGAGGATCATCTCGTGGATCTCCGGCCCCTCCGTCCGCTGCACGGACCGCGTCCGGAAGCCAAACGGCTCATAGAACCCCATGGCATCCCGCGTGCGCAAGAGCACCGTCTCCGCGCTGCGCACCGCTGGGTGATCCAGGAGCAGCCTCATCAGCGCGCGGCCGAGCCCGCGACCTCGCCACGCATCGTGGACGATCACGTCGTACATCCAGGCGTGCCGCGCGCCGTCCGCGATCGCCCGCGCCGTTCCCACGACCGCGCCTGAGCGATCCCGCGCGCCGACCCAGGCCGACGAACCCAGCAAGCTTCTGCGAATGTGCTCGGCCGTCGTGCCCTTGCACCAATACGTACCGTTCAGGAGGGCCGTCGCCGCGTCGGCGTCCGCTTCCCCCATCGCACACACGAGCGTCGCGTCCGCGGGACCTTCGAGGAACGACAACAGCGCCGCAGACGGGTTCGACGCACGCACGAGCTCGATCGCCGCGGCGTCCCCCGGCGCGCCCCGCGCCCAGAGCAGATCGAGGAGACGACCGACCTCCGCGGGCGTGCGGTTCTGCCCGAGCTTCGCTTTTCCATCGAGTCGTTCGAGCGAGACGCCAAGCACGAGCACGCCCGCGACGGCCTTCTTGTAGAGCGGATGCTCGGCGTCGATCGGCGCGTACCCACCCTCGGGCTGGTACTTCTTCATGAGCGCCGCGAGCATCTCGGCCTTCCGGTGCGGCGCCTCGATGCGCTCGATCGTGCCGTGCACCTGCGCGCTGCGGTAGAGCGTGGTGGCCGGGCACGCGCGATCTGGATCGACGAAGTAGCTCGGGATCGAGGCGACGACCTCCTCGGCCGAAATCACGGCGCGCCTGCCGACGACGTCCATCTTCTCGCCCACGGGCGCGCCGTGAAAGAGCAGGTGATCGCCCACGACGACGCCATGCACCACGCGCAGCACGGGCTCGCCCTCGGGCGTCGTCGAGGCGAGGTGCACCACGGGCGCGCGCGCGAGCAGCGCAGCCGCGCTCGCGCGATCCATCCGGAAGATCTCCCTACGCATCGCCGAAAGGTGATCCGGAGCTGGTACCCCGAGAAGGACCAGTTCCGAGAAATCGGGTAGACCAGTTGGGTGCGCGAACATCCCTTCGAACTCGCCCTGGATCCCTCCCCCGACGTCCCGATCTTCGTGCAGATCACGCGCGCCCTGATCGAGGACATCCGCCGCGGGAGGCTCCGGCCCGGCGCTGCGCTCCCGGGGAGCCGCGCGCTCGCGCGCTCCCTCGGCGTCCATCGCAACACCGTGGTCGCGGCGTACCGCGAGCTCGCCGCGCAAGGCTGGGTCGAGACCCGCAGCGCGACGATGACGTACGTCTCCACCACGATGCCCGACGTCCCACGGCGTCGCGCCTCGCCCACCACGCTCGGCACGATCGCAGCGCGCGCGGGCTTTGATCTCCCGGCGCGTGTCTCTACCGGTGGCTGGGCGACCGAGGCACCGCCCGGCGCGATCGTGTTCTCCGGGGGCATGCCGGATCTACGGCTCTTGCCCACGGAGATCCTCGCGCGCGCGTACCGGCGTGTGCTGCGTGGCTCGGCGCGACGTCTCTTCGAGTACGGCGACGCGCGCGGGGACGATCGGCTCCGCGCGGCGCTCGCGGACATGCTCGCATCCGTGCGAGGGCTCGGCGCGTCGGCAGGGGACGTGCTCGTCACGCGTGGCAGCCAGATGGCGCTCGATCTCTGCGCGCGCGCGCTGCTCGGGCCCGGCGACGTGGTCGCGGTGGAAGCGCTCGGATATCGCCCCGCGTGGGAAGCGCTCGCGCAGACGGGCGCGCGCCTCGTCCCGCTCCCCGTCGACGCGGAGGGGCTCTCGATCGACGCGCTCGCGGCGCTCGTCGCGCGCGAGCCCGTGCGCGCCGTCTACGTCACGCCGCATCACCAGTACCCATCGACGGCCTTGCTCTCGCCGGCGCGCCGCATCCGCCTGCTCGATCTCGCGCGCGCGCACCGCATGGCGATCCTCGAAGACGACTACGATCACGAGTTCCACTACGACGGCCGCCCGGTCTTGCCGCTCGCGAGCGCCGATCGCGCGGGCGTCGTCGTCTACATCGGCACGCTCTCGAAAATTCTCGCGCCGGGCCTGCGCATCGGCTTCGTCGTCGCGCCCGCGCCGCTCGTGGAGCGCCTCGCTGCGATCCGCACGTTCGTCGATCGGCAGGGAGATCTCGCGCTCGAACGCGCCGTGGCCGAGCTGCTCGAAGACGGCGAGGTGCAACGCCACACGCGCCGCATGCGCCGCATCTACCAGGCGCGGCGCGACGTCCTCACGGAGGCGCTGCGGAGCAGCCTCGGCGACGCGGTCGAGCTCGCCCCACCGCCTGGCGGCATGGCCATGTGGATCCGTGTCGCGCCGGAGATCGACGTCAACGCCTGGGCCGAGCGCGCCCTCGCTCGTGGCGTCGTCATCCACCCTGCGCGTCGCTTCGCCTTCGACGGCCGCTCGCGCCCCTTCTTCCGGGCTGGATTCGCTGCGCTCGACGAGCGCGAGATCCACGAGGGCATCACGCGCCTCCGCGCGGCGCTGCCCACGAAGGGCGCCACGCGGGCTGCTTCATGAAGTGCTTCGTTACTTGATCTGCGCCGCCGACTCGTCTTTGTCCGGCGCCACGTCGACACCCGGCTTCTTCTCGTCGTGCTTGATCGAGTAACGCACGAGCGCGCGAAGGATGTCGTTGCGGCTCACGTTGCCGACGATCGCTTTGACGTCCTCGTAAATCGAGGGATCCACGAGCAGCGCGCCCACGGTCCCCTTGCCCTTGCGCATGTCGGCGACGATCGCCCGCAGATCCGCGGTCATCGCCGTGACGTTCGCCAGGGCCTCGGCGCCGTTGCCCTTGCCGCCGTAGAGCACGTCGTGCGCGAAGCTGTCGCTCTCGCGGATGCCCTTGAGCGTGGACGCGACCTCGCCCGCCGCCGCGCCGAACTGCGCGATCTCCTTCTGCGGGCCGTCGCCGTAGATGATGTCGTGCGCGAAGCCGGGCCCCGCCTTCACGCGCGTCACCACGCCGCGCACCTCGGCCAGCGTGAGCGCGAGCTCCGCGCTCGCCCGATCGATGTTCTGCAGCGTGCGCGAGATGCGCTCGGCTTCCTCTTTGTCCGTCAGGAACTTCCGCGGGTAGCCATCGCCCTCGGCCACGTCCTTGAGCAGCTTGTTCATCGACGACACGCTGCCGCGCAGATCCTGGTGCAAGCGTTCGTCCGCGAGGCTCTCGCTCATCTTCGAGATGTTGCCGAGCGCCGCGTCGGCCTTCGACGTCATGCCCTGCGCGATGCCCATCAGATCCGTGGGCTCCTCGCTCAGGATCTCGCCGCCCGGCGGGACAGCCTCCGGCGATTTGCCCTTCGAGATCTCGATCATCTTGTCGCCGAGCAGGCCCTTCGCAGCGACACGCGCGATGCTGTCCTTGCGGATGCGCTCGGCCTCGGCCTTCACGACGTCGAGCTCGACGTACACGAGGGCCTCCGCCTGGCCCGGCCGGTAGCCGACCTTCTTGACGTTGCCGATGTCGATGCCGCCCATGCGCACCGGCGCGCCGGGCTTGAGGCCCTGCACGTCCGAGAACGTCGTCGTGAACTTCACTGACGAGCTGAAGAAGCGCCGCTCATCGCCGATCAAGAAGATCACCAGCGCGGAGAAGAGCAGCCCCGCCAGCACGAAGAGCCCGACCTTGACGTCGCGCGACCTGTTCATCTGCACCCTGTTCGGCGGTGGGGGCTACGCTTGGCATCGCCAAGCTGCACACCCACACCCCCGCATATTGCGCGAAGAAGCCCCGCTCGTCACGCACGGAGGAGCGTCTCGACGTCCTCGTTGACCGGGGCGATGCCGTTGATGAAGTTCTTCACGCGCGGATCGCTGGACTGCTGGAACTCGTCGACCCGCCCCGAGAGGATGATCTCGCCCGCCTGCACCATGGCCATGCGGTCGGAAATCGTGAACGCGCTCTTCATGTCGTGCGTGACCACGATGCTCGTCACGTCGAGCGCCTTCTTGAGCCCACGGATCAGGTGGTTGATGCGCTCGGTGTTGATCGGATCGAGCCCGGTCGTCGGTTCGTCGTAGAGCAAAACCTCGGGCTGCACCGCGATCGCCCTCGCGAGCCCGACGCGCTTCTTCATGCCACCCGAGAGATCCGAGGGGCGCATCGCCTCGATGCCCGGCAGCCCCACGAGCGAGAGCGCCCAGTCGACGCGCTCGGCGATCTGCGTCTCGGTCATCTCGTCGCGGTAGTGCTCGTGCAGCCCATACGCGACGTTCTCGCCCACCGAGATCGAGTCGAAGAGCGCAGCGCCCTGGAAGAGCATCGCGATCCGACGGCGAATGAGGCGCGCCTTCGCCTCCTTCATCTGCGTGATGTCCTCGCCGTGGAACGTGATCGCGCCGCCGTCGGCTTCGAGAAGGCGGATCAAGAGCTTCAGCATCACGCTCTTGCCCACGCCCGAACCGCCGATGACGGTGAGCGTCTCGCCGGGAAACACCTCGAGGTTCAAGCCCCGGTAGATGACCTTCGGGCCGAACGCCTTGCGCACATCGCGGAACCGGATGATCGGCTCGCTCACGGTCATCCTTCTTAGCTCGTTCGCTCCACGCGATCGATGCGGATCTCGACCGCGCTGCCACCCCGGAACGTATCGCGCCGGAGCCGGCCCACGATGTCCACGCGCCCGCCCGACAGGCCACTCGAAAGGGCCCCGAGCTCGTACCCGAACGCGCCGATCACGTGCCGCCTGAGCGAGATCTCCAGCTTGAGGTGGCCCTTGATCACGCGCGACACGCGCACGGGCGCCCCACGCACGAGCACCCGCGGCGCCCGGTTGCCCTGCCCGCAAGGCTCCAGCCGCTCGAAATCTCGCGCCACCACGGCTGGCTCGTCGCGGTCGTCGAGGCGCACGTCCGCTTCCCCTTCGAGCGGGCCCAGGTTCAGCGCGCCAAGCGCGACCGCCGCGTCGCACCAGAGCACGCGCAGCGCATCGACCCGATCCGCCCGCACCTCGACGCCCGCCGCAGCCTGATGCCCGCCGAACCCGACGAGCCCAGCGCGCGAGAGCACGAGCGCGTCGTGGAGCGGAAACCCCGCCGGCCCGCGCACCGATCCGCGCCCCGCCGCGCCGTCGAGCGCCACGACGATCGTAGGCTTTCCGTACTTCGACGCCACACGCCCCGCCACGATCCCCACGATCCCCGGGTGCCACCCCTGGCGCGCGAGCAAAATGGCCGGCTCCTTCGCCCAGCCGTTTGCCTCGATCTCGCGCAGGGCCTGCCCGATCATCTCCTCCTGGATCGCGCGCCGCTGCGCCGTGAGCTGCTCGATCATCGCCGCGATCCCGGCCGCGCGCGTGCTGTCGCGTTCGAGCAGGAGCGCGAGCGAGAGATCCGGATCGTCGAGCCTGCCCGGCGCGTTGAGGCGCGGCGCGACGCGGAACGCGATGTCGTCCGCGCTCACGCCTTGGCCGAGATCCAGCCGCGCGAGCTCGGCCAAGGCCCGCAGGCCCGGCCGCGCGCCTTGGCCGAGCACCGCGAGCCCGGCCCGCACGAGCGCGCGGTTGTCGCCGACGAGCGGCGCCACGTCGGCCACGGTCCCGATCGCCACGAGATCGAGCCACTGCCGCATGTCGAGGTTCGCGCCGAGCGCCCGCCGCACCGCCGCGCCGAGCGAGAGCGCGAGCCCGCACGACGCGAGCCCCTTGAATGGAAAGCCGCACTCGGGCCGATGCGGGTTCAAGAACGCGAGCGCAGGCAAGGGCTCCGCGGGCACGAGGTGATGATCGATCACGAGCGTCTCGATGCCGTAGCTCCGCGCCGTTGCGAGCCGCTCGTGATCACTCGATCCGCAGTCGCACGTGACGAGCAGCGTCGCGCCCGTCTGCCGCACGCGCTCGAGCGCCTTCGCGTTGAAGCCGTAGCTCCCGTCCTTGCGCGTCGCGAGCAGCGGCACGACGTCACCGCCGAGCGCGCGGAGCACCTCGGTCACGATCGCGCACGACGTGATCCCATCGCAGTCGTAGTCGCCGAAGACGGCGACTTTCTCGCGGGCGCGGATCGCTCGCGCGAGGCGATCGGCGCTGAGCTCGCGATCCGCCATCGCGTCGGGCGGCGTGAGGTGGGCGAGGCGCGGATCGAGGAAAAGACGCGTCTCGGGGTCGGCGCGGCGCCCCGCGCGGAACAAGGCGTCGGCGACCGTGATCGAGAGCCCGAGCGCCCGCGAGAGCTCCAGCGCCTCGACAGACGCCTCGCCCGGATCACGGATCGCGCCTTCGCGCGCCAAGTTTGCCGCGGCGACCGGAAGGAGGAGGCCACGCGCCTCGGAATCCGTCGCCTGTGTCCACGCGGCGTCGCTCAGCATCCGTGAGATCCACGCGTAGCGCAGCCCCCGTCCAGAGTCCATGCCGGTCGGAAAACCTCTGCGTTTGGCGCGGCTGGTTCCTGGAAAAACGAAACGCCCCGCGGTGAAGCACACCGCGGGGCGTCTTGCGTGGCGGGGAGGAGCGAGGTCTAGACCACCGCGTCGGCGCGCTTGACGGCCTTCGTGCGGGTGACCTTCTTCTGCGCCGTCGCCTGGCCGCCGAAGAACCTGCGGTCGATCCACTCGGTGAACGGCGCGGCGACGTAGATCGACGAGTACGTGCCGACGACAATGCCGACGAGCAGGGCGAAGGCGAAATCCTTGATGACGCCGGTGCCCCACACGAGGAAGCACACCATCGAGAGCGCCGTCACGCCGGAGGTGATGATCGTCCGGCCGAGCATCTCGGAGATCGACAGGTTGATGATCGACGAGAACGACATGTTCCGATGCTTCGTCAGGTTCTCGCGGATACGGTCGTAGACGACGACCGTGTCCGTGATCGAGTACCCGACGATGGTCAGCATCGCGGCGACCGTGGAGAGCGTGATCTCGCGGTGCGTGACGATCATGGCCCCGAGCGCGATGCCGACGTCGTGGACGAGGGCGAGGATGCCGCCGGGCGCGAACCGGAGATCGAACCGGAACGCGATGTAGGCCATGATGAACACGATCGCGATCGCGATGCTCTTGATGGCCGCGTCGCGGAGCTGCGCGCCCGCCTTGGGGCCGATCCACTCGACGCGCAGGGCGCGCTCGGGCACGCGGTCGGCGCCGAGCTTGTTGCGCAGGCCGTCGAGGAGCTGATCGCCGCGCGACTTGAGCTGCGCCTCGACCTTGTGGTCACGCGCGCTCACCACGACGGGGTTGTTCTCGCCCGTGCGCAGCTCCACGCCCGGGATGCCCGTGAGCTGGGCGCGGATGGCCGCGAGGTCGGGCTCGACCTCGTAGCGCATCGTGACCTTGTCGCCGCCGGGGCTGAACTTGATCTCGCTGGCGCGCGCGTTTGCAGGGCAGCGCGCCTCGAAATCCGCGCTCGGCGCCGTGCCCTCGGGCAGGGTGCAGAGCTTCTGCCGGATCGCCTCTTTCTGGTCCTCGCCGAGGGCGCTGACCTCTTGCACGCGGATCAGGTAGCGGTGCGTGTCCTCGGCCCCGCTGTCCTTCACGCGGATGACGTCCGGCGCCTCGAAGCCGAGCGACTCGACGGCCGCGCGAACGTCGCCCGCCTCCGTCGCCTTGAGGAAGGCGACCTCGAGCTCCGTGCCGCCCTTGAAATCCGTGCCGAGGTGGGGGCCCGGCTTGAAGAACGTGACGATCGAGGCGAGCAGGAGCAGCGCGCTGAGGCCGATGAAGAGCCAGCGCTTGCCCATGAAATCGAACTGTCGCCCAGGCTTGATGAATTCCATGTGCTGCGCCTCAGCCGAGGTAGAGCTTCTTGACCTTGCGAGCCCGCACTGCCCAATCGAACATGAGCCGGGTGCAAACGACGCCGGTAAACAGGCTGACCGCGATGCCCACGATGAGCGTCACAGCGAAGCCCTTGATGGGACCCGAGCCGTACTGCGCCAGGATGAGGCCCGAGATCAGCGTGGTCACGTGGCCGTCGAGGATGGCGCTGAAGGCCTTGTCGTAGCCCACGTCCACCGCCGCCCGCGGGCTCTTGCCCTGCCGCAGCTCCTCGCGGATGCGCTCGTTGATGAGCACGTTCGCGTCGACCGCGATGCCGACGGTGAGCACGAGGCCCGCGATCCCGGGCAGCGTCATCGACGCGCCGAACATCGCGAGGATCGCCACCTGGAGCACCATGTTGAAGAGCACGGCGAGGTTCGCGATCGCGCCCGCGCGGCTGTAGTAAATCTGCATGAACAGGAGCACGAGGACGACGCCGGCGAGGCCGCCCTTCGCGCCCTGCACGATCGCGTCCTGACCGAGCGAGGGGCCGATGCGCTGCTCGTTCGAGGGGGAGATCGGCGCGGGCAGCGCGCCCGAGCGCAGCACGAGCTCGAGGTTGCGCGCGTCGGTCACCTGCTGATCGACGTTCGCCGATCCCATCGTGATCGTCGCGACGCCGCCCGGGATCTTCGTCTGGATGACCGGCGCGCTCTCGACCTTCTGGTCGAGGATGATCGCGAAGCGACGCTTCACGTTCTTCTCGGTGATGTCCTCGAAGCGATCACCACCGACGCTCGTCATCTTCATCTGCACGAGCCAGCCGCCGAGGCCGCGATCACTCGGATCGGGCATCGCCTGCGCGTCGCTCACCATGTCGCCGGTGATCTCGGCCTTGCTGAAGAGGTAGTAGGTCCTCCAGCCGACGTCCTCGACGAGGTCCTTCTCCTCGTTGTAGGCCTGGTACTTGCCGAAGCCGATCTCGTGATCGTCCGGCACCGAGAGCGTCGCGGCCCACTCCCGCAGGCGCTCGAGCGCCTGGCGCATGTCCTCGCCCTCCATGTGCTCGAGGACCGCGTAGTAGTTGACCTTCTGCTTGCCGGGGCCGACCGAGACTTGCTCCTGCTGGAAGCGCAGGCCCTTCACTTCCTTGTTCTTCGGGTTGCGGACCTCGGCCTCGAAGTAGTTCACCTCGTCGTCGAGCAGCTTGAACTCGAGGCGCGCCGTGCGGCTGACGATGTCGCGGATCTCGGCGAACGTCTGATCGTTGTCGCCCGGGATCTCGATGATGATGTCCTCGTCGCGCGTGGTGACGCCGGCCTCCTTGAGGCCCATGCTGTCGACGCGGCGGAGCACCGTCTCCTTCGCCTGGGCCACGGCCTTGTCGCGGATCTGGCTCTCGACGTCGCCCTTGATCCGCAGCGTGACCCGCTTTCGATCCGACGAGAACTGCCGCTGCATCTCCTGGAACGGACGCATGAACTCGTCGTTCACCTTGTCCGCGTCCGCCGCGTCCTCGAAGTGGATGAAGAGCGTGCCGACGTTGTCCCTCGATTTCTCGACGCGCGCCTTGCCGGTGAGCTTCTTCAGATCCTCGACCGACGCCTGCTGCTCCGCCCCGACGATCCCGTAGGAGCGCGCGAGCGTCTGGCGCAGCTCGTCGTAGTACCGATCGCGCTTGTCCTTGATCGCCTCGTCGACGTCGACCGTGTAGACGAGCCGCAGACCGCCCTTCAGATCGAGGCCGCGCACGAGGCGGAACTCGATGTTCGAGAGCAGCCACTCGCGCACGCCGCGGTTGCCCACGCGCGCGTCCTCTTCGACCTTCGCGCGCTCCTCGGGCCCGAGCCCCGACCGATCGATGCGGCCGTACCGCTCGTCCGAGTACGTCGGGTAGATGGCGAGCCACGATCCGAGCGCGAGGAACAGGACGAACCCTGCCTTGACGCGCCACGAGAGATCGATCGTGTTCAGCGCGCAGAACAGGGCCCACGGGACGCAGAGCCCGAAGGTCGCGGTCGCCCAGAACACGTGGTAGTGCGCGGCGATCGCGGTGCAGAACGAGGCGATCGCCGACATGATGAAGACGCCGCGCTTCGACCTCTGCCACGCGCCGAGCCCGAGGGACAGCGCGCCGAGGCCAGCGAATGCGTACTGGAGGATGTTGTAGATCATGGGAGGGTCGACTCGGGGGGGCGGTCGCGAGCCCTTCTTAGCCGAAGCGCGCGCGCTACGCTTTCTTTTCCTGCGCCTTGTCCTTCGCCTCGGCCGCGGGCTTCGGCTCGCCGTCGACGCCCTGGATGGCCCCCTTCAGGACCTGCACGTTCACGCCGGGCGCGATCTCCAGCTTGACCGTCCTGTCGCCGACCTCGATGAGCTTCCCGATGAGCCCTGCCTGGGTGACGACCTTGTCCCCGGGCTTCAAGGCGGCCTCGAGATCCTTCTGCTTCTTCGACTGGCTCCGCGTCATCAGAAACACGAAGAGCAGCGGCAGCAGGAAGAAGAGGATCGTCATCCCGCCGAAGGGCTGCCCTCCGCCGCCGCCGCCCTCGGGGGACTGCGCGGGAGCGCCCTGGGAAGGTTGGGCAGGGGCGGGCGCGGGCGGGGCGCCTTGGCCCGGAGAGACGGTGGTCGGCTGAGACAAAAACAGCGTGGTCACGAGGCGGTAACCTCCACGGGGACGAAGCTTGGCTCCCCGAATGCGAGCCCCCGATCATTCGGAAAGCGGCCGTCCATACCCACGATCGCGGTTTCATGCAAGGAACGGCCGGAGACCCTGGAACAAATGGTCTCCCCCTTCCCGTGCCTCCCGGCCCCGACCGTCCCGGGTCCCCTCCTCAGCACCCCCGCTTTCGTTTTTTTTCTTGACCAACTCGAAGGGGCTTGGTACCGATGCGCCTCCTTCGACGCACCGCACATCGGCGGGCGGCGAAGGAAGCAGTACAGGCGCGTAGCTCAGTGGTAGAGCACTACCTTGACACGGTAGGGGTCGCCGGTTCGAACCCGGCCGCGCCTACAAAGTTTCGTTACGAGGACCTTTCTGCAGGTTCCCGCCTCCTGGCGGATGCCGCCTGCCCGTCCTCGTGAGGACCTTTGGGGTCAGCAAGGACGTCGATGACGTCCGGATCGTCCGAACGGCTGCACACGTGGTGTGCGTGATGCACGCCGGGCGAGCGGCGCGCATTGTGCACGGGGTCTCCGTCGTGCACGCGACGCCCGCGGTTCCCGCGCGTGGAGAACACGTAGCCCGCGGAACGCACCCGGAGAACACCACGCGCGGCGTGAGGCATCGGACCGCTGCGCCCCAACGTCTCCGGGCCATCGTCCTCGGGAAGCCCGCGCGAGCGGCCTCCCGACCGGCCTCCGCCGGCGGAGAACGAGCACCAAGCGTGACTTCGGGCGCGGAGGCAGCTTGCGCCCGTTGATAACGCGGACCATCCGGGCGAGATTGTGGAGGCCCTGCTCCCGTCATCCCGACGGGCGAACGGGGCCGACCGCGGATTGTCAGTAGATCACAAGCAAGGAGACAGCGAGACCACACATGAGCATGCGACGCTTCGACCCTCGGCAGGCCCAGCGAGGACCGCAGATCCGAATCAACCAGCGAATCCGGGTTCCGGAGATCCGGGTCATCGGGGAAGAGGGCGAGATGCTCGGCATCATGCCGACCCACGAGGCCCTGCGGCGCGCCCAGGAGCGAGGCCTCGATCTGGTGGAGGTCAATCCCAAGGCCGACCCGCCCGTCTGCAAGATCCTCGACTTCGGCAAGTACAAGTACGACGAGAAGAAGAAGGCACGCGAGGCGAAGCGCAAGCAGAGCGTGGTCGAGATCAAGGAGATCAAACTCCGCCCGAAGACGGACGATCACGACCTCGCGTTCAAGTCGCGCGCGGCGCTCCGCTTCATCGAGGCCGGTCACAAGGTCAAGTTCACCGTGCGCTTCCGCGGCCGCGAGATCACGCACCCGGAGAAGGCGCAGGAACAGCTCGACTGGATCGTGCAGCAGTGCGAGGAGCTCGCGAACGTCGAGGTGCGACCCGCGATGGAGCAACGCACGATGACGCTGCTCATCGCGCCCAAGCCCGCCGTCATGCAGAAGGTCGCGCAGGCCCGCGCCGCCGCCGAGAAGGCGCGGCAGAAGGCCATCCAGGAGGGCCGCACCGCGCCGGCCTTCAACGAGCAGGACGAGGCGCTCCGCAAGCTCGAGGAGCAGCTCGACGAAGAAGAGGACGATGACGAGGATGACGACGAGGAAGAGAGCTGAACAGCTCTCCTCTTCGCACGTCCGCGGCGAGCAGCGAACGAACCTCGTTCGCTTGCTCGCCGCGCTCCTGATCGTCCTTCCGCTCGTAACCCTCCCTTTCGCCACACGCGCGCTCATCGATCGCGGCGCCTCTTCCCTCGGCGCGCAGCTCGCCGATGCTCTCGATCGCGCGTTCGCCTGGCGACACGCCGATGAACACGACGACCGCGCGCACGACCCCGCCTCCCTCGATCTCGGCCTCGACCTCCCGCACGTACCCGGGCTCGACGTACTGCAAACGCCCGCCGAGCCGCCGCGCGAGACACACGATCCGGCACGGAGAGGTTCGTCCGCGCGATCCCCTGCGCTGCGCGGCGGCATTCATGTGCGCGCCGAGATCGTTGCGCGGGCGCTGCAGAGCGGCGTCGTCCCCTCGGGCGTGCCCGTCCCAGCGCGTGGACCAAGGCCCGCGGGGCTCGCGCTTCAGGGCGTCGGTGGCTTCGGCGCGGGGCTACGTGACGGCGATGTGCTCACGCGCATCGGCGGCGCGCCGGCGACCTCGGTCGGCGTGGTCGTCGGCGTGGTCGCGGGCGCGCTCCGGCACGACGCGAAGGTGATCACGGGTGAGGTCTGGCGCGGCGAGCAGCGGCTCAGCGTGGCCGTCGAGGTCCCGCCGATCCGCCGGCAAGGCGCCCAGGCTCCGGGCCGCACGCGGCCGAAGACCCGCGGCCCGGCCAAGCGCGCTCAGGGCCCGAACAACCCGCCGTAGTACGCGCTGGCCGCGAGCAGCAGGATCGCGGCGGCGACGTAGAGCCACATCACGTTGCTGCCACCGGCGGCCTCGGCGGGCTTCACGAGGCTCTTTTTCTTCGCGACCGCGGCCGTGCTCTCCTGGCTGAGCTTCGCGTCCGCGCGCTTCTTCCCCTTCGCGACCGCCTTCACGGCCTTGCCGCTTTTGCCCGCGGCGTCCTTGACCTTCGCGGGCGACGGCGTCCTCGTCGCGACCGGCGCGCTCTCGACGTCGCCTTCCTCTGCCTTTGCTTGCGGCGTCGCCTTGACCGTCTCGGCCGGCTCGCTGACGACCGCGCCCTCGTCCGCCTTCGCTTGTGGCGTCGCCTTGATCGTCTCGGCCGGTAGGCTCTCGATCGGCGCGCTCTCGTCGGCCTTTGCCTGCGGCGTCGCCTTGACCGTCTCGGCCGGCAGGCTCTCGGTGGGAAGGCTCTCGGCCGCCTTGCTCTCGGCGACGTTGTTCTCCGCGACGTTGCCCTCGGCTGGCTTGCTCGGGACTGGCTTGCTCTCCGGGCCGCGCTCGCTCCTCACGGGCGCGGGCTCGGACCGCCCCGAGCGCGCCTCGCTGCTCAGCGGCGCGAGATCCATTTCCTCGGCCCATTTGCCGATGTCCTCGAAGTGCGACACCCGCCCGCGCGGCCGCTCCTCGGGCGGCGGGGGCGCGGCAATCTCGGGCTTCGACTTCTCCCGCGGCGCGCCTGGCCGCGGCTCGTCTTGCAGCGAGTTGAACTCGAGCAGCGCGGCCTCGATCAGCTTGTGCAGCGTCGTGTCTTTTTCCTGCGCCGTGGTTTTCCGCAGCGCCACGACCCCGCTCACGAGCTCGGCGACGTCGTGCGCACCGACGGGCTTGCCGAGCTTGAACAAAAAGCCGTTCAAGGCGCGGCCGAGATCACGCGCGCTCTGGTAGCGCTTCTCCGGCTCACGGGCGAGCGCGCGGTTGATGATCGTCTCGAGCTCCGGCGGCACGTCCTTGTTGAGCGGCGCGAGCGGCGGCACGACGGCCTCGCGGACCAGCATCACGGTCTTCAGATCGTTTTCGCCCTGAAACAACCGCTTTTGCGCGAGGATCTCCCACAGGATGATCCCCACCGCGAACACATCCGTGCGCACGTCGACTTCGAGCCCTTGGGTCACCTCCGGCGAGAGGTAGCCGAACTTTCCTTTCACGATGCCGGGCTCGCTCTTCTCGAGCTGGCTCGTCGCTTTCGCGAGCCCGAAATCGACGATCTTGATCTCGCCGTATTTCGTGAGGAGCACGTTCGCGGGCGAGACGTCGCGGTGCACGATGCGGAGCGGCTGGCCCTCGGGGTTTTTCGCCTCGTGCGCGTAGGCGAGGCCGTCGCAGATCTTCTCGGCGATGTAGACGGCGACCTCCACCGGGAAGGGCCGCTTCATCTTGCGGATGTATTCGATGACGGCCTTCAGGTCCGAGCCGTCGACGTACTCCATCACGATGAAGTACGCGTTATCGCCGACGCCGATGTCGAATACCTGGGCGACATTCGAATGCGTGAGGTTCGCCGAGAGGCGCGCCTCGTCGAGGAACATCGCGATGAAGCGCTTCTTCTCGGAGAGGTGGGGCAAGACGCGCTTGATCGCCACCCGCTTCTTGAATCCCTCGATCCCCGCGCTCTCCGCGAGGAACACCTCGGCCATGCCGCCGGACGCGAGCCGATCGAGGACGCGGTACCGCTGCTGCTGATGCCCCTGCTTCATGCCAGAACGAGGACTACCCTCTCCTCGGCCGCCGGTCGAGCCCGCGCGCCGGGATCCCGCATCCTACCACGACAGGGGCCCCCGACGGATCCAGGAAGGACATCCCCGCGCACTTCTCCCTTGCCTCGGGCAAGCGCGCGTTCGTAGGCTGGCCCCCATGCTTCAACCTCGATCGAATTGGGGAATTGTTCTGGTTTCGGCCTTCCTCGTGGCCGCGCTGCCGATGGCGTGCGGAAGCGAGGTCGAGGGCGGAAACGGCGGCGCGGGCGGCGGCGGGGGGAGCGGCGGCGCGGGCGGCGCTCCGAATTTCGGCGCCTGCGCCGGGCCCGGCCAGTGTACGCTCGTCAAGAATAGCTGCTGCGGCACGTGCAGCGAGCCCACGCTCGCGGACGTCGAGCCGGTGCACGTCGACCGCGTCGACGAATACAACACCTTCGTTTGCCCCGAGCCCTCGGCCTGCCCCGCCTGCGCAGGCGCGCCGAACCCCGGCCTCTTTGCATATTGCGAGGCTGGGAGCTGCGCCGAGGCCGACGTCGCGGCGCATGCATTCAGCGCATGCACGACCGCCGCCGATTGCACGTTGCGGTTCGGCATGAACTGCTGCGAGCCTTGCGCCGGGGGCGTGCCTGACCTCGTCGCGGTCGCGTCGAGCGCCCTCCCATCGATTTACGATCTCGTCTGCGCGCCTCAGATGGGCTGCCCGGAATGCGCTCCGATTCATCCGTCGGAATGGAAGGCCGATTGCGTGGCGGGGCATTGCGCGGTCGTCCCTGCCATGCCTTGAGGCCCGAGCCGAGACGCACCGATTCGATTGCGCGGAGCGACGCGCGCGCTCGCCGGGCGTGTGGCCGACGAACTCCTCGCCGACGCCTCGAGACCTGGCACCCTGACACGAGGATCATGGTCGAGAAGGCAAGGAATGAAGGATTGGTGGCCCATACAGCCGCGCTTTGGCAAAGGCTGTGCCGCGCGCGCCCTCGACCTTCACCCTTGCGACCGCGCTCCCCTCCCCTGTAGCATTGCCTTTATGTTGCAACGATCTCGCCTTGGATTTGTACTCGTATCGGCCCTCGGCACCGCGGTCCTCGCGGCTGCGTGCGGGGGCGGAGGCTCCACCGGGTTGCCCGGGACCACGTCGAGCGGCACAGGCGGCGCGGGCGGCTCGAACAGCGGGGGGAACGGCGGCATCGGCGGGGACGGCGGCGATATCTTCGTCGGCTCCTCGTCGGGCGTAGGCGGCAGCGGCGGCACCCAGACGCAGGGCTTCGACGTCCTGCCGAGCGCGCCGCAAGAAATCACGGTCGTTGCGGGTCAAAATACCCCGACGGTCACGTACACCTCGTACCTCGACGGAAACCCCATCAGCGCGGGCTGGAGCGTCGATCGCGGCGAGATCGGCAGCGTCCCGGCGGGACCGGCGAGCACGGCGACGTTCACGCCGAAGGGCACGGCCGGCGGCGTCGTCCGCGTCCGCGCCGGCCTCAACGGGCAGGTCGTCGAGCGGAATCTCCTGGTCAAGCTCACATCACAGCAAAATGGGGCGGACCCGAACAACCCCGCGCAGCAAGGGCAGATCGCCACGACGATCCCGCAGCTCACGGAGGGCGGCGGCGTCGGGGGGGTCGGCGGCGAGGGCCTCGGCGTCGGCGTCGACAATCCTGTCGTGATCGCCGCGCTCGACACGCCGAGCGGCAATGGGCAGGCCGAGGGGCTGAAATTCCTCTATCCGTATGATCGCACCGTTTGGCCGCGCGGCATGACGGCGCCGCTGCTCCAGTGGGAATCGACGCTCGGTGACGTCGACGCCATCAAGATCGATCTCGCCACCACGAGCGGCTCGTTCTCGTGGAAAGGCACGTTCGGCAAGCCGCAGATCCTCGCGCAGACGGGGCGCCCGTTCCTTCGCCACCCGATCCCGCAGGACGTCTGGGCCATGGCCACGAATACGGCGGGCGGAAAGACGCTCGACGGCACGCCCGATCAGCTCATCGTGCGCCTCACGGTGGCGAAGGGCGAGGTCGCGTATGGCCCGATCACGGAGACGTGGACCGTGGCGCCGGGGCGGCTCTCGGGCGCCATTTATTACATCTCGTATGGGACGAAACTCGCGAAAAACCTGAGCGGCGCCGTCGGCGGCGACGGCATGTTCGGCGGCGCGGTGCTCTCGATCAAGGTCGGCGACACGGCGCCCAAGCTCACGGCGGGCAAGAGCGGTTCGGAGGCGGAGTGCCGCGTCTGCCATTCCGTCGCGGCGGACGGGTCGCGCCTCGTGGCCACGGCCAACGGCGGCGGTACGCGGTGGGCCTACGATATCGCGCCGAACATGGTGACGGAGAAATCGCTCCCGAATGGAAGCTCGTTCCCGGGCATCACGCCGGACGGCGCGCTTGCGCTCACGACCGGGGCGACGCTCGTCTCGCTCGCGAGCGGTGCGATCGTGCCGAGCACGGGGCTCACAGGGACCGCCACGGACGTCGGGACGCCCTCGTTCTCGCCGGACGGCAAGCGCGTCGTGTTCAATCCGATGACGAGCGCGTCCATCCCGACCCCGCGGCAGAAGCTCGTCTTGATGGATTTCGATCCGGCGACGAACGCCTTCTCGAACCCATTGGTCGTCGTGGACAACGCCGGACAACCCGCGGAGACGCGGCCCGGCTGGGCGGCGTTTTTCCCGGACGGCAAGGCTGTCGTGTATCACCAGCAGATCGCGGCGGGCGTCGACGGCAACACCCTCGGGGATCTGCGCACGAGGAAGGGCGCCAAGGCGTACATCGCGATGGTCCGCGAAGACGGCGCCGCGCCCGTTCCGCTCGACCAGCTCAATGGCAAGGACGCGGGCAACGTATACCTGCCGAAGCTCGCGCAGCCCGTGGCGATGGCCTGCACGGGTGACGGCGCGCAGGTCGGCGGCATGAATGCGGACCACGGCGACGACGTGAACCTGAACTACGAGCCGACGGTGAACCCGATCGGGTCGGGTGGGTATGCCTGGGTCGTCTTCACGAGCCGCCGCATGTACGGCAACGTCGCCACGATCCCGCCATTCTGCAGCGATCCGCGCGGCGTGAACCTCTTCACGAACATCACGCCGAAGAAGCTCTGGGTCGCGGCCGTGGATCTCAACGCGCCGGCGGGCGTGGACGGGAGCCACCCGGCGTTTTACCTCCCCGCGCAGGAGCTGCTCGCCGGCAATGCGCGTGGCTTCTGGGTGCAGGAGCCCTGCCGCGCCGACGGCGCCGGCTGCGAGTCCGGGGATCAATGCTGCAACGGCTATTGCTCGCCCGATCCGATGGGCAGCGGCGCCCTCGTCTGCGGCGACACGCCTCCGAACGGCATGTGCTCGAACGAAGGCGACAAGTGCACGACGGCGGCCGATTGCTGCGACCCCGAGCTCATCTGCTTGAACGGGTTCTGCACGCTGGACGGGCCGAAGTAAGGCCTGCGTGAAGGCGCGGGGGTCCGGAAGAACCCCCGCGCCTTTGGATTACCGCCGGAAGGGGCCGCGGAAGCAGACCCGCTGGCAGGCGCGCAGGGACTGGAAGTTGTTCTGGTTCCCCTGGCAGCCGCCGTAAATGAAACGCACGCACCGGCCGACGGCCGGGTTGAAGGCAAACCGGCGGAAAGCCGCGCGGCACGGGCCGGTCACGATGGGTTGATTGCAGATCCGCCGCGCCGGTTGCGCGGATAGCGGCTCCTCCACGAGATCAGTGTTTTCCTCCACGTCCTCCGCCGCCGACGCGGGCAGCACGAACAAGAGCGAAATCGCTGCCAACACACACGCGAGTCCACGCTTCATGGCACACCCCTCCATTTCGAGCGGGAGCCATGCCGGCGAGCCCGCTCGGCCGAAATATAATGCGCACGTCCACGGTGTCCCCTGGCTGGGGCGTCCTCGTGCGCTTGGGGAGGTAGAAGCAGAGGCGAAACAGGCGGAGGTCGAAGCAGAAGCCTCCGCGGGAGTGGTCAGTTCTTGATCTTTGCCTTGAGCGCCGCGGCTTGCGCGAGCAGCGCGCGCGCCTGCGCCTCCAGGTCCTCGGCGGCCTGTGCTTGCGCCGCTTGCTCCGCGGCAGCCTTGGCCTCGGCCTCGGCCTCTTCTTCCAGCTTCTTCAGGAGGACCTGACGCTCTTCGAGCTGGGCCAGGAGCTCGGCGATCGACGTCTTGACCTCGTCGATCGTCTCCTCCTCCTCTCGCGGGGGATCGCTATAGAAGAAGCCGTCGGCGAAGTCCGGCGGCAGCGTGGTGTCCTGAAAGGGCAGCTTTGCGAGCCCGCCGTGGGACTCCTTGCGGGCTGCATTGACCTTGTCGATGAACTGCTTGCGCATGCCGATGTCGCGGAAATCGCGGTTCTTGCCCTGCGCCTTCTTGCGCAGCTCCTCGGCGTTTCGACCCGCAGCGATGAGCGTGTCGGCCTCGGGCGCGAAGGAGACGAGCGCCGGCACGCCGCATTTCATGAGGGTATCGCTCCAATCGGCCATGGCCGCGAGCTGCCCGCCGAGCACGGGCCGCCGGAATTTCCCGAGCGGCTTGTTCTTGAAGAGGGCCGTCCGTAGTTGCTTGCGTGTATTGCCATGCGTGTGATCGTCGACGGTGCGCGAGACGCGACCGGCGAACGTGTCGAGCCCCCCGTCTGCCCTGTCGACCGCGGCTTGCGCGAGCGACAAGAGGTCGAGGATTGCGATTTCTTCGAGAAGAATGATCTTCCACTCCTCGCGGAGCGCCTGGAAGATCGGCAGATGGGGTGCCGCCAACGGCTCTTGGAGGGCTTGCGCCAGGGTGTATTGAAGCTCTCGCAGAAGGGTGAATAGGGCGATACGATAACTGAGAACACGAACACTCATCTCGGCCACCGTACTCAGCCGTTCCGGATGATGCAACAGGGTTTTGCATGACCGACACGCGCGGCGGCTGCGCCGGGACGAGCTGCGGCCGTCGTGCTCTCGTCATGGGCGCGCGCCGAACCGGCCACGCGTTTGGCGGTCGCGGATCCAGGGGACCGTGAACGGGGACGGGTTGCGGGGGACGGGGGTTGTTTGGCTGCGGAACGACGAAGGGCGCGGCAGGCCGGGGGCGGTTTCGGCACGGAACAGGGGCGGGAGGCGGGCGAGGCCTGTTCGAGGGAGGAAGGAGGGGCGGCTGCGGAGGGAGTCGGGCGTGGTTTCGCGAAACAAGCAGAGGTGGGGATTTGCGTCCGGGAATTGTTTCGCCCGGGAGGCCGGCCGGCGCGGCGTGCTCGGGATGGGGCGTGAGGCCGAACGGGAGACGGTCCGAGCGTCGAGCCATGGTTCACAGGCGGAACTGGGGGCGGCCACGTCGCCCCCAGGCAGGTGAGGCGCGATCGGGGTGGGTGGCCGCCGGAAAGGAAGGATGTTCCGCGGCAGAACAGGGGGCGGCTGCGGACGCAGAGGTCGTTCGGCGCGGCGAGGGATGGATGCGCGGGGCGTCGATGCCCGTTCCGCGAGGACGTGAGCGATTGCGCATGATGCCGCGCGTGGTCCGTTGCTGCATCTGTCAGGGTCGAGATGTCTCTTGCGCCTGTTCGCGGGCTGCATGCACAAGGACCGCCAGGCACCGGCCGATTCCTTCGATCCAAACGCGTCGCCCGATCATGTAGGGGGAACATGGCGCGCACGACGATCCCCTCTCCGCTCACGACCGAGCTGGTCGCGCTTCGTTCCCAGGTGGCAGGTCTTCTGCAACGTCGGTCGGACGCCCTCGCGACCGACAGGATGCAGGAGCTCATGCTGCGGGCCTTCGCGGCCCTCTCCGACTACACGCCCCACCCCGACGGGGTGTGTCCCTTTCTGTTCGGCATCGCCAAGAACCTCCGCAGTGAGGAGAAGCGCCGTGCACGGCGCGAGCGCGAGCACTTCTGTCCGGACCTCGGGGATGCCGAGCGCACGGCGACGCCTGACGCGTCCCCGGAAGAGGGAACCTTTCGTTTCGAGGCCCGCCGCGCGCTCTTGTCGGCGTTGATGACACTTTCGCCGGAGCAGCTCGCCGTGCTCATCCTCGTCGACCTCGCCGAGTGCTCGTGCTCGGAGGCGGCCGAGCTGCTCGACATCCCGCTCGGTACCGTCAAATCGAGGCTCCTCGCGGCGCGCACGAACATGCAGCGCGCCCTCGGTCCGAAGGAGCAGTACCTCGGCGCCGTGCCGCTCGCCTTCTTCCGCCGCCGTGCCCTCGTGCGCAGGCTGGTCGACTACGTGTACCCGTTCGGGCATTTGCTCCTCGCGTCGCTGTTCTTTGCCCTGTACCGGCCCCTGCCGCCGGAGGCGCCTGCCGTCGCGACCGGCGCTGCGCACGTCATCGGGGCGTCGGCGGCAGGCGTGGCAAAGGCGGCGGAGGTGTTGGGCTCGGCGACAGCCCCCACGCCGTCGCCGCTTTCGTCGCCGCCGCTTTCGTCGCCGCCGCTTTCGTCGCCGCTGCTTTCGTCACCGCCGCTGACGACGCCGCTGCTGACGACGCCTGCGCAGAGGACCGCGCCATCGCCCGATCCGTTCGTCGTGAAGCCCTCGTCGCGACGGCATTCTCCGGTCGGTGGGAAGGGTTGGTCCTGGTAGACGCTGCCATGGGGTCGCGTTATTTCGCGGGGATGCGCCGTCTCGGACTCGTCTCGGTTCTCCTTTGCGGATTCGTGTCGCCCGCATGGGCAGAGTCCCCGATCGACACCACGGAGGAGGGCGAAGAGAGCGCGGAGGACATGCGCTTCCGTGCGCTCGCATCCCTCGGAGATGGTGAACGCACGGCGGGCCATCTCCGCGCGGCGGCGAGGGCCTACATGGCCGCGCTCGACGTGCGCTCCGATCCGCTCGTCGGCGGGCGGCTCGGGGTGCTGTTCGTGCAGCTCGGTCGCCCCGAGCTCGCCCCCGAGCTTCTGCTGGACGCGATTCACCGCGCGTCGACGACGCCGAAGGAGCGTGAAGGGTTCTTCAAGGCGCACGAGGCGGCGCGCGCGCAAGGATCCTGGATCGAGCTCATCGTGTCGCACGCGGGCGCGCAGGTGACGCTCGACGGGGAGCCGAAGGATACGGGCGGGCACACGGCATCGTGGTTCTTCGTCCGCGCGGGCGAGCACGTGGTTCGCGCGAAGCTCGATGGATACGAGGAAGCCGTGGAGACGTTCACGGCGCTGAAGGGCGAGGACCGGCCGGTGCGGATCACGCTCAAGCCGCTGCCCGCGCCCCCTCCGTCCGAGCCAGCAGTGTATGCGCCGGAGAGCGTGACCTCGCGCCCGCGAACTGCGACGAGGCGCGCAAGCTGGGCGGCTACGGCGACGACGTGGAGTTTTTCGAAAAGTACCGCCGCTACGCGTTCCTCGACGCGCCGCCCGCGGCGTGCGCGTGCACGTGCCCGGACGCGGAAGGGTCATGCACCAAGCTCCCCGAGACGATCGAAGTCCGCGCCGGCACGTGCGCGGAGGACGGGGCCTCCGCGCTCCCTTTTGGCGGACCCGCCGGCTGGGACGGCTCGTGCACGAGCATGAACGCCCTGCCGGCGGGAGCGGACTGCGGCGGCGAGCCTTGCGCGCAGTCGGTGGGGGCCTCGCCGCTCCCCGGCCCGACGAGTGAGTCCTGCCCGTCCCTCACGAAGCCGGCCAGCTTCACGACCACGACCGACTGGAAGTGGATCGGCCTCGCCTGCGAAGCGAAGGAGCGCGAGGGCACGTGCGAGACGTCCACGCACCGATGCATGTACGATCTGCCGTCCCCGTTTCTCCAGTGCGTCGCGCTCCGGGGGAAGCACGAGAAGTGCCCTGGGAACTACGATCGCTACAACCCCATCCATCTCTACGGGGAGTTGCCGGTCGACACGCGCGGCTGCACGGCATGCACGTGCGGCGGGGAGCCTGTGGGGAGCGGGTGCAAAGGCAAGTTGCACTTGTACGGCGACGCGGCGTGCACGGTCGAGGCACACAAGAACGCGATTTCGTCGTTCGTGGATCAGTGCGTGAACGTTTCGCCACCTGGTGGAGCGCTCGGGAGCAAGGCGATCTCCGACCTCTCCTACGTGCCCGGCCTCTGCCTCGCGACGGGCGGAGAGCCGACGGGCGCGGCCTCGGAAGACCCTGCAGAGGTCGTGACGTTCTGCTGCCTCGCGCCGTTCGACCTGCCGCCCGCGTAGGACCTACGCCCGCTTTTTTTCGCGTTCATCGATCCGGATCGCCTCCCCGGTCATGTAGTGCAGGTGAAGGGCGAGACGCGGGCCTCCGGCGGGCACGCGTGCTGCACGACCGAGGGCTCGACGACCGGCAGAAGTGGGCGATGAGGGCGCGTGTATCTGGGCAAGCACCTCTCGCCTCCATTGCCCTCTTCTGCCGGTCGTGGGTCCTCGATCTCAGGCAGCGCTGACGTTCTGGCGGCCCACGAGGAAGGCGGCACCGGAACGTGACTGGCAGATCACGTCGTGCGCTTCTGCCTCATGCGCACTTCCAGTTCCTTGCGAAGCGTCCGGCGTTCCTTCTGTTCCAGCTTGCGAGCGAGGTCCGCGATCCGATCCAGCTCGCCGTCCTCCGGAAAGGTGACGACGCACAGCGACGGCACGCCGAGCGCATGCGCGATCCGCCCGACGGTCTGGATGGTGATCGCCGCCAGGCCGTGCTCGATGCTCGACAGATGGCCTTTTGATGTCGCCGAAGCCTCGGCGAGGTCCTGCAAGGACATGCCGCGCTCCTTTCGTAGCGCACGAATGCGCCCGCCGACCTTCATGCAAAAGACATCGGGTTCCGTTCTTCGGGGCACTGTCGTTCTCCCTGCTCACGCGTAAGGGTGCTGAGCCTCCTACCATGGACGCTGCGGAAAGACAAACCCCGGGACAAACGTTGGCGAACCGCCGCGCATGTGGGAACCGGTTTTTTGAACCCGTCACACCATGGCGCGAACGAGGTGGGGAACAGCCACGCGCGCGGGCCGCGCGGCGGCTTTGGGTGCGGCTCGGGTCAGACGTTGAAATGGAAATGCATCACGTCGCCGTCCTTGACGACGTATGCCTTCCCTTCCTTGCGCATCTTGCCGGCCTGCGCCGCGCCGCCCTCGCCGCCGAACTTGACGAAATCGTCGTAGGCGATGGTCTCGGCGCAGATGAAGCCCTTCTCGAAATCCGTATGGATCTCGCCCGCGGACTGCGGCGCGGTCGCGCCGATCGGGATCGTCCAGGCGCGCGCCTCCTTCGGACCGACCGTGAAATACGTCTGGAGCCCGAGCAGCGCATACGCCTCGCGGATGAGGCGATTCAGGCCGGGCTCCGTGAGCCCCAGGGTCTCCAGGAACTCCGCGCGCTCGGCGGCGCCGAGCTGGGCGACCTCCGCCTCGATCTGCGCCGAGATCACCACGGACTTCGCGCCGTCCTTCGCCGCGCGCTCGGCCACCTTCGCCGACAGGGCGTTGCCCGCCGCGGCCGCGGCCTCGTCGACGTTGCACACGTACAGCGCGGGCTTCGCGGTCAGGAGCTGCAGCATGCGCCACGCCTTCTGATCGTCGGGCTCGACCTTCGCCGTGAACGCAGGCCGGCCCGCGTGGAGCTGCTCCAGCGCGAGCTTGAGGAGACGCAGCGTGCTCGCGCCCTCCTTGTCTCCGCCGCGGATCCGCTTCTCCAGGTTGGGGATGCGTTTCTCCAGGCTGTCGATGTCCGCCAGCATCAGCTCGGTCTCGATGATGTCGAGATCGGCGAGCGGGTCGACGCGCCCCTCGACGTGCGTGACGTCGTCGTTCTGGAAGCACCGGGCGACGAAGGCGACGGCGTCGCAGTCGCGGATGTTGGCCAGGAACTGGTTGCCCAAGCCCTCGCCCTTGGACGCGCCGCGCACGAGGCCCGCCACGTCGACGAAGTTGATGCGGGCCGGGATGATCTCCTTCGAGCTGGCGAGCGCCGCCAGCTTGTCGAGCCGCGGCTCGGGCACGGCCACGTCACCGACGTTCGGCTCGATGGTGCAGAACGGGTAGTTGGCAGCCTGCGCGGCCGCCGTCTGGGTCAGGGCGTTGAAGAGGGTGGACTTGCCGACGTTCGGCAGACCGACGATCGCGACTTTCAGGGCCATGGCGCAGTTCGGGGGGTAAAGAGGGCCGCGCGACCTAGCACGTCCGAGGCAGACGCACCACCCCCCGAGCCGGCGAGCGAGCGGCTTTTCAGGCCGCGTCGTGCCGATGCAGCCGGTCGCTCCAGAAGCCGAAGACGGGCTTGCGCGCGATGCGCCCGTGGTGGTCGAGGCAGATCCGCTCGATGTCGTCGGCCTGGGTCGCGTTCTCGACCTCGACCGAGAGCAGCACCTTGCCCGCCTTGACCTCCCGCTCGACGTCCTTGAGCACCGGATCGGGCTCCCCCGCGCCGACGAGCCCGCCGCCGAGCGCCCCGGCCGCGCCGCCGCCGAGAATGCCGAACAGCGCCGCGGCGAGCGGCCCCGCCGCGATGAAGCCGAGCGGCCCGAGCACGAGCCCGGTGAGGAGCCCGCCGGCTGCCGAGCCGACGAGCGCGCCTGTGGTGACGCCTTCCCGCGCGCTCGTCTCGGCGAGCGGCACGTCGTGCCGATTCACCTTGTCGTGGTGCAAAAGCACCGTGCACGCCTCGGAGAGCCCGGGCAATGCGCGCACGACCTGCATGCACGTCTCGGCGTCTTTCTCATTATCGAACAACGCGAAAAGCACGTGTTGCATGGCATCCTCCCTAAACAGGAGCATAGCCCGTTATGCAGTAAGGGCAAGCGGACGTTGCGCGATTGTATGTCTCAGCCGATCCGTCCGGCCGCACGCGCCGCGGCTTCGACGGCGTCCATCGCGCCGCGGAATATCTCTCGCGCGAGAGCGGCGCTTTCGCTGGAGAGGCCGACGCGTGGGAATGGATTCAGCTCGATGAAATGGGGGCCACCGCGATCGAGCACGTAATCGACGCCGGCGACCGTGAGCCCGAAGAGCCGGGCCGCCCGGCGCGCGTGCGCGACGATGGCCTCGTCCGGCGCCCACACCTCGAACGAAGCGCCGGGCGCGTTCTTGATCCAGGTGCTCTCATTCTGGATTCGCACGCCGAACGCGTGATCCCCGAGCAGGAGCACGCGCACCGATTCCCCGTCGAAAAACGGCTCCGCCGTCGCAATTCCGTCCCACGGCGGGATGTCCCGCGCCGACCGGATGAGGTGCTTGCCCTCCCCTCGATGCTCCTCGCCAATCTTGAGCACGTAGGGGAAGGGCAGGAGCGGCTCGCGGGTGAACCGCGATTGCACGACGGGGTGCTCGACGAGCCCCGCAGCGACGCAGCGGGCGAGCGCCGCGTGACGCTGGGAAGCGTCCTGCAAAGCCGCGGGATCAGGCCAGCAGGGAATGTTGTTTTCAGCGAGGATACGCAGGTTGTGCTGCTCGACGTCCTTGTCGCGGACGTCGGCAAAATAAATGACGCCGCGGAAATCGTCGGTGGCGCTCCTCCGGCGGTGGAGGCGCCCGGCGATCACGTCGAAGGTGATCGCGGAGAGCACGGGGGCCCAGGCGGGCCGCTCTTTCAAGAGCGGGAGCGTGGCGGCGGGCTCGCCGGTGAGGAAGAGGAAACGCGGCTGCACGGTCAGAGGCAGGACCCGATGCGGGTGATGGACCGCTCGTCTTTGACCTTTTCGACCCTGCGCTGACCGGCCACGGCGTAGGTGATCGTCGAAGACCACGTCGTGCGGAGCTCCTCAACGAACCCGTCCGCCCCATAACGCCCTTCATCGGTGCCGACGTCGTCCCACCCTTCGAGCGTGGCCCCGGCCCACGTTTGCTGCGGCGCGCTCGACGTCCAGTCGATCTTCACCTCGATTCCCGCGGCCTTTCGCGCCGGGGTGACACCACGCCATTGGAGGGTCCGCGCAGGCCGCCTGTCCGCGACCAACGACGTCCGCTCCCCTTGAATGAAGATCGGGCGCGTTTGTTTCGGCGCGTCCTTCTCCCACGCCCATCCCTCGCCGGCTCGCGGGAGGTCCGGGACGACGAGGTGCAGGAGCGCGTCCGGGGCGTCGGTTTCGAAGACCTGCTCCAGCATGAGCTCGGTGATCATCGGCTCCGCGACGAGCACCACGTCCCGGATCCCCGCGCTTTCCGATTCACGCGCCGTGCCCCGCATCGAGACGATCTTCGCGAGCTCCGACGGGTACGACGCCGGGGACGCCGCGTGGGGCGCCGGATCCATCTCCCGGGGGAACACCTGGAACTCGATGTCGCCGCCCGCGGCGCGGCGCACGCGAAGCTCGTAACGGATGTGGCGCGCCCCCGATTCGATGCTCGCCTTCACGTCGAACCGCGCGCATATCGGCGCGTCCTCGAGCGTGGCGCCAGGGACGCCGCCCTCGATGCGGCTCAGACGATCGGGCCGATTCGACAACGTCGTCGGCGCGGAAGGGGCCGGGTCGGCGTGCTGCGAAGAAGCCCCACACCCGAGCACGCACATCACGAGGGCGCAGCCGCTCGATGGCATCCAGGACGATCGCACGGCGCGACGATACCGGTGTCCTCTGCGTCGTCAAGGTGGTAAGCACGCAACCAGGGAGGCCCTCGTGACAAACGACCCGTTGTGGACCGGCGCGCTGCTCCTGTTCCCGCGGCGCATCGCCGAAAACCTCGCGCGCGTGGAAGAATCCGGCCTCGTGCCGCGCGCGCCGAACCTCGTGCAAATCTCGCTCGGCGTGATTCGCATGTGGGTGCGCCTCGCGACGCGGCCCGAGACCATCGGCACGTGCACCGAGCATCACGTCCGCCCCACGCTCCGCGCGCGCCTGCTCGCCTACCGCCCGCTCCGCTTCCCGTTCCTCCTGCGGGAGCGCGCGATCGCCCCGCTCGATTTCTCCGGCCTCGCGAGCTCGCGCGAGCGCATCTTGCGCCACCTGCTCGGCGCGCACCACGACGCGAATCAGTTCGCCTACGACCTCGAGCTGCTCGGCATCCACCCCGGCGCCCTCGAAGAGCTCGGCGAGCGCGTGCGGCGCGTGGTGAACGGCGAGGATCCGCGCGCCGAATGGCTACGGGATCTCGTGGTGTTCGAGGGCTACCACGAGAACCTGCTCGCGGCCGTGGAGCACGCGCTCGCGCACGGCGTGCGCCTCGCGCCGCACGAGGCCGACGATCCGGACACCTCGTTCACCGGTTACCTGCGCTGGTGCGCGCGAATGCCCGCCACCTGGGACGAGGCGATCCCGGCGCTCCTGCGCGGCGAAATCGATCTCGGCGCCTACGAATACGAAGCGGGGATGGCATGACGACGAAAGACTTCCTCACGCTCTCGCACGCCGAGCTTCGTTCCCTGCTGGAGCGGGGCCACCCGATCGATCCGAGCGCGCTCGACGACAGCGAGTACCGCGGCGTTTCGCTCGGGCTGCCCGCGCCGATCGTCGCGCTCACGTGGCTGACCTTCCGCAAGACCTTCCACCGCGATCCGAGGACGGGCGCGCTGCGCGGCTGGAACGTCCGCATGCAGCAGGCGGGGCTCGACGGCCCACGCGAGCCCATGCGCGACGCGAAGGGCAAACCGCGATGTTTCGGGTTTTACGAGGTAGGCGACGGGCGCGCCTACGACATGCCCGTGGCCGCGCGGCACGGCCTGGTGATCGATTACAACCGGGCCCACGAAAACCCTCGTTTCGATCCGATTCGCCTGGGGCGCGATCCGCTGGTTTCGCTCGACGAGGGGCGCGTGGAGCGCCTGCTCGGCTGGACGTACCTCGATCTCGGCCTCGCCCGGGTGAATACGCCGAGTTATTTCCTGCTCGAACGAGAAGGGCCGCTGTCGTACATCCCGTAATGGCGAAGCAGGGAGCCTCTTCGGTGCGCAGGCGCGAAACACCATGGCTCATGCTCGGGCTCTTGCTCGGGCTCGCCGCGGCGGCGTTTTTCCTGCTCCGACAGCCGCCGGCCCCCGCCCCCCTCACGCCCGCCCCGCCGCCGCCCGCTCCGGCCCCTGTCGCGGCGCCGCCGCCCCTTTCCTACCCCACCCCCTTCTCCGTGCCGACGGCCGCGCTCCCGCCCCGTGAGGCGCTCCGGCCGGGCACGCTGCGCCTTCTCGTCGTCGGCGACTCGGTGTCGAACTTCCTCGGCATGGCACTCCGCTATCGGCAAGAGGAGGCAGGGACGTTCGTCGCCCTTCGTGGGGTCGGCGATTGTTCCATCTTCGAGGCCAAGACGCGCATCGAGAAGGGCAAGACCGTGCGGGGGACGAGCTGCTCGGAGCACTGGGTCCGGGACGCCGCCGAGCTGCACCCCGACATGACGCTCGTCGTCATGGGCGGCGCCTTCTTCAACGAGAAAGCCTGCGAGCCGGCCTGGCAAGCCTCCTACGAGAAGCGCATCTTCGAACTCGCCGACGGAATGGGCACGAACGCGGGCCGCATCGTGCTGACGCGGGTCCCTTATCCCATCAAGGACTGGCGGCACGGAGACGTCCCGGCCCGCGTCGATTGCTTCAACGAGATGCTCGAGCGGGCCGCCCGGACGCGCGGATGGCCCGTGCTCGATTTGATGGGGCACGTCTGCCCGACCCCCGCGTGCCGCATCGACAGCGACGGCCAGCCCATCCGGCCCGATGGTCTACATTTCGACTGCGTGGGCGCCGAGGAGACCGCGCGATGGGTCCTCGGCGAGCTCAGGCGTTTCGCGCGCGAGGAGCGCGATGGGGGGCTTTGAGAGGGTGGTTCCCTGCGAGGCGCGGAGCTGGGGCTTTGCCCCAGACCCCACCGGGGCTGTCCGCCCCTGGACCCGGACCAGCGAGGCGCTGGACCCGGGGTCGATGAACTGCGCTCCGCGCAGTTCATCGAACAGCCGCAAGTCAAGACCCTCAACGACCTTGCCAACCAAGGCAGCAGCGCTGCGGGTTCAACTGGCAACGCACACGTCGCCGGCTTGAAACCCACCTCCGTGGTCTTGCCACGGGCCCGTTGGAAGAACTGCGCATTGCGCAGTTCTTCCACCTTCGGTCCAGGCCGTGCCTGGTCCGGGTCGAGGGGCGGACAGCCCCCGCGGGGGCCGGGGCAGCGCCCCGGCGCAACGCCCCGGCGCAACGCCCCGGCGCTACGCCCTCAAGGCGCGCTCATCGCGCAGCGGACCCCGAGGTAGCCGCAGCGATACGTCGTCTTGAACACGGCCGTCTTCCCTGCTTTGACCTCGTCGCCGCTGTCGCGCCAGCTCCCGCCGCGCCCGAAGCGGGCCGAGCTCACGACGTCGTTGCCCGTCGTGGTCCATTGAAAGATGTTGCCTGCGAGATCCAGCACCCCTTGCGGGTTCGCGCCGGCCGGGAAGCTACCGATGGGGCAGGGTTCGTTTCGCTTCGTCTTTCCGGACCAGCAGAGCTGCTCCGCGGGCGGCTCGTTCCCCCAGGGGTACGTCCATGCTTCCGGGCCGCCGCGCGCCGCCCACTCCCATTCCTCGCCGCTGGGAAGGCGCTTGTTTTGCGCTTTGCAGTAGTCGGTCGCCTGCGGGAAATCGATGCAGATCATCGGCAGGTTCCCTTTCCCCTCCGCGCCGTACGTCGAGGGATCGCAGACCTTGACCGCGCCGTCGTTGCATTTCTTCGATTGCACGCACGCCGCATATTGATCCGTCGTGGCCAGGTTCACGTCGAGGCAATAGTCCTTCACGGTCACCTGGGCCTTGATCGCGGCGAGCTTGAAGGAGCCGCCCTTGATGCGGACCATTCCGGCCGGGCATCCGCCGGTGTCCGGCACGCTCGGCGGCGCCGGCGTGGCCGCGGCGGTTGGCTGCGGTGCTGCGCTCGCGACGGGGGCCGCCGACGTCTCCGGCGCGGCAGCGGTCGCGGCCGCGCTCGGCGCGGGCTCGGCTGTGGCCGCGGGCGTCGCGGTGGGCGCTGCGGGGTTTGCCTCGCCTCCCGCCACGTTCGCTGGCCCCGCGGGGGGCGGCTCACTCGCGCCGCCGCATGCGCTCACGGAGGCCAAGAGACACGCGGTCGCCCACGCGAACGGGGCCATGGCCACCGCGCCCGCGTGCGCCCCGTGCAAAACGTTCGTCCATCGTCTCACCGACATCATTCTCGCCTCCGCGTCCTTCGCCCCGAACCCCATTTTTACATCGCCGTCACGGTCGGTGACGCGCGATCTTCCAGCCAATGCTCCTGAAGGATCAGCGAGGGCTTGGGCTTGAAGACGCCCGCCGCGTCGACCCCGCCGGTCCAGATCTGCACCACGCGCCGATCGCCGCGCCGCATCGGGAACTGCACCTCGCCGCCCTGCCGCTCGTCGCGATCGATCCAGAACGAGACCTCGGCGGCATCCCCGCCGAGAACGACCATCGCATGCGGCTTCGTCCCGAGACAGCGCACCTTGAGCCACTCGCGCACCCGGTACGCGGTGCAAGGCGCCGCGGCCGGCCCCGTGCGCGTCAATCGGACCTTGGTCGCCTTCGACCATTCGTCGAACGTGGGCGCCTTCGTCTTTTCATTGCCCGGCGGATCCACGTCGAGCGGCACGGCATCCCCGGGCGCCGCCGCCGAAGCGGCCCCGGCGGGCGGAGCCTGCGCTGGGGCCGGCGAGGATGCCGTCGCCGCCGCGACGAGCGCGAGGAGGGGAAGCGGGAAGGCTCTCATAACGTCCGCAAGAACGCCGCAAGCGCGTCGCGATCTTCCTTCGAAAGTTGGTTCGTTTTGCCCATGCGATCGTTGTTCTTCGCGACCAGCTCGTCGAGGTTCGCCGCGCTCCCGTCGTGCAGGAATGGCGCCCGGCCTTCGAGATAAAGGAGCGATGGCACGCGAAGCTCGCCGGTCTTCAATTCGTCGAAATCGGGCCGGCGCGCGAGCTTCGGCAGCGGATAGACCGAACGATCCGTGTACTCCGTCCCGGGGACGTGGCAACGCGCGCATTGCACGGCGTCGTTCATGAAGACCTCCTTGCCGCGCTGCTCGACCGCGTCGAGCGTGCGTTTTTCGCGCGGCGGCGGCTTCAGGCCGGCCCGCACGAAGGTGGCGATGCGCAACGCGCGCGCGTCGAGGTTCTGCGGCTCGTGCTTCGGCACGCCGCCCCAGCGGTGCAGGCCAAAACCCCCGCGCAGCCGCGATACGAGGTCGGGACTCTCGCCCACCCAGCCATAGGGTCCGGGCGAGCTCACGCGACCCGCGAGCATCGGCGTTCGGCGCGGCACGCCGCGGGTCCGATCGGTCTCGGGCACGTTCTCGGCCGTGCCCACGAAATTCACGTTCGTCCCGTCCTCGGTATTGAATTTCGCCTCGTGCCACACGTGCCCGTCGTCGCGCCCCTCCGGATGGCAGCCGGCGCAGCCGAGCCCCCCGCTCATCAGGCGATCCGTCGCATTGTAGAAGAGCCGCCGGCCGATCGCCGCGTCGCCGCCGATCGGATCGTCCGCGACACGGACGAACGTCGGCGCGGGCGCCTTTTCGTTGCTGAAGGCGCCACGCGGCGCGCGCGGCGCGAGCGGAATGGCCACGAGATCGTACGTCGCGCCGCAAAACACGAACGCCGTCGCCTCGTCCTCCGAAAGCACGACCCCCGCGGGCGCTCCGCCTCGATTCGCGATTCCCAGCGCGGGATCACGCTCACTGCCCACGTCATACGTAGCGACGACGGAGAGCGTCGGATCCACCGCGAGCGCGTCGACCTCCACGAGCCGATCGTCGCCTTCACCCGCGACGAGCAGCGTATCCGCGCTGCGACGATAAACGACGGCGCGCGGCTGCGTGAACACCGCGAGGCTCGTGCCCGGGATTTGCAGCTCCGGCGCCGGTCCCTCCCCTTCCGCGCGGACCAGCGTCGTATGATCCCGATGCAGCGGCGCGAGGCCCTTGTCCGCGCCCGTGACGAGCACGTCCACCGTGGCCGCCCCGAACCACGCAATCTCCCCCAATGCGCCGAGCGCGTGCCGCGGCGCATAGAGCAGGCTCTCGTCCGGGGACAACGTGATCGCATACCCGAGCGCCGCGTTCAGCGCCCTTCCCACGGGCGTGCGCAGCGGCGACGCAGGCAGCTCGACGCGCCGGATCATGGGCGTGCTGCCGCCAAGCTCGTCGAGGCGCGTCAGCCCCGCGCCCGTGAGATGCGAGATGTAGGCGGATTGCCCGTCCTTCCGGAGGGCGATGCCCCGCGGCTCGCGTGCGACGTCGACCGTCCAGCGGACCTCGTGGCTGCGCAGATCCACCGCGCTGACCTTGTGCGTCCATGCGCTCGTCACGAGCGCCAGCGATTGATCCGCCGTCACCGCGAGCCCCCAGGCGTCGGCCGGCAATTTTACGCGCGATACCTCGACGAGCGCGGCGCTCGGCTCGGCGCGGAACTCCACGAGCAGACCTGGATCACGGATGGTCACGAGCACGCGCCCGGGCAACGTCACGACCTGCGCGGGCGGCCCCGGCATCTCCACGGCCGTGCCGGCCCCGCCTGGCGAAAGGGGCAAGGGCACGCGCCGGAGCACGCCGTGATCCTCGTCGGCGACGTAGAGCGCCTCCTCCCCGACGCCCCGCGAAAGCACGCTGCCTTGCCGCGGCCCGATCGACGCGGCGTTCGTGGCGGGCGCCGCCGACGTCGCGGGCGAGGCCGCGGAGACCGAAGCCGACGGCTGCGTGGCCCCCGCGTCCACGGTGGCCTGGTCCGAGCCCGTACAAGTGCAGCCGACGCCGAGGCCAAAGGACACCCCGACCGCAATGCTGACCAGCCCGAGGCGTGAGCCGAACGATCCGACGTGGCGCTGTGTAGGCACGGAGGTCGGACCAACATACGCCGGCCCGAGGGACGATCTCTATGATTTTCGCACCCGGGGGCGTGGACCGGTAGGTGCATCCCGAAGAACCTGGGTATACACGTGCAGAGCATTCGACGCGTCGTCCCTCAATGCGGGTGCCTTGGTGGCCGCAATACAATGCTCGCCCAAGCGCAATTTCCCGCTGCGATCAAGCGATCCAGCCGACGCGGAGCACGGAATCTCGGTGCAACCGGGAAACATCCCGCTTGAACCACCGGCCGTGACCTGTGAACATCGCCGGCCAGGAAGAGGGAACCGCGCGTGCCCAATGACGATTTTTCCTTCGCGTGCGAGGCCGTCCCCGGCGAGGGGGCTTTCGGGGCCTGGGGCGCCCTCCGGGTCGCGCGTCTCCGCGGCCGCGAGGCCCTCTCCGAGCCGTACCGCTACGAGATCACGCTGCTCGCGAAGGCCGGCGCGGCCGAGGTCGATCCGCGGGACCTGCTCGGCAAACGCGCGACGCTCCGCATCGCCACCCTTTCGAATCCCCCCTTCAAGGTCGTCCACGGCATCGTCCGCGAGGCCTCGGAGCTCTCCGACCTGCCCGAGGGCACCCTTCTCCGGGTGATCCTGGAGCCGCCCTGGACCCGGGCGCAGCACCGCACGCGGTGCCGGATCTTCCTCGACAAAAGCCTCCGGCGTATCGTCGAGGCGGTCCTCACGGGCGACCCGCGCATGGAGCACCAGGCGAGCGCCGAGGTCGAGGACGACGACAACCCGCCCACGTTCACGCCCGCCCGCGAGCTCTTCACCTGGCGCGTGACGGACACCTCGCGCCTCGACGACCCGCGCGCGCGCCCGTTCGTCGTGCAGTACGAGGAGAGCGACTTCGCGTTCGTTTCGCGCCTGCTCGAAGACGAGGGCATCAGCTACCACTTCGAGAACGGCCGCGAGGCCTGCCTGCTCGTCCTTTCCGATGACGACGCCGGCCGGCCGCGCCTCGATCCTCCCGAGCTCGGCGCGTCGATCCCCGGCCGGAACGTGAGCCACCTGGCGCTCGGCGGCCGGCTGCGCCCCACCCGCGTCGTGCTCGACGACCACGACTGGCGGAAACCGACGCTCGACATCACGGCCAAGGCCGGCAGCGGGGATCTCGCCGAGTACCATTATCCCGGCGCGTACGGCGACGCCGCCGAAAAGGGCAAGCCGCTCGCGGCCGCGCGCCTCGATCGGTATCACGTGGAGGCGAGCTACGCGGCCGGCGCGGGCGGGGTCCGGGTGCTCTCGGCCGGATCGATCTTCGCGCTCGCAACCGAGGAGCCGGATCACGAGGGCGAATACCTCGTCACGCGGCTCGACGCGCGCGGGGCGCAGCAGGGCGTGCTCGCCCAGCCCGCGGCCGAAGATGCCTTGCCCTGGGAGGCGCGCTTCGACCTCGCGCGGCGCGGCGTGGGCAACGCCGCCACGGCCTCGCGGTTCCGCCCGGCGCAAAGGACGCCGAAGCCTCGCATCCGCGGCGTGCAGACCGCCGTCGTGACGGCCGATCCCGGCGCCTCCGGGGCCGAGGTGAACGTCGGCGGCCCGGACGGGCTCAGCGTGGGCTGCGTCCGGCTGCGGTTCCCTTGGGACACGGACGCGGCGCGCCTCGCGAAGGAGCCTTCGAGCCTCTGGGTGCGCGTCAGCCAGATCTTCGCCGGCGCGGGCGAGGGCGCCGTGTTCCATCCGCGCGTCGGCGACGAGGTGATCGTCGATTTCGACGAGGGCGACCCCGACAGGCCCGTCGTCGTCGGCCGCGTCTACAACGGCGCGAACCTGCCCGCGCGCGGCGGCGGGCACGAGAGCTCGATGAAGTCGCTCTCGACGCCCGGCGGCGGCACGTACAACGAGATCATGTTCGGCGACGCAGCCGGCGGCGAGTTGCTCCACTCTTTCGCGGGCAAGGACCAGACGACGGACGTCGCGAATTTCCGCCGCGAGAGCGTGGTCTCGAACGCGAAGATGACCGTCGGCGGCAACAACACCGAGACCATCGCCGCGAACCGGACCGAAAACGTCGGCGCGAACGACACGCTCACGATCGGCGGCAACCAGACGATCACGATCGGCGGCAACGCCGTCACGATCGTCGGCGGCAACCATGCCCACGCGGTCGGCGCGAACGAGCTCAACATAGTCGGCGGCTCGCAGACGATCGGCGTCGGCGGGAGCCTCACGGAAAACGTCGGCGCGGACGTGAGCGAGTCCTACGGCGCCTCGCGCACGACGACCGTGGGCGGCGCGGTGACCGAGAGTTTCGGCGCGATGATGAAGGTCACGGTGGGCGGGAACGTGGACGAGAGCGCCGCCTCGCACACGCTCTCCGTGAGCGCCGCGCGGCTCATGATGATCGGCGGCAACTACACGACCGTCGTCACGGGCGACGTCACGACGCAGATCGGCGCGGTCGAGATCGAGGCGAGCGGGGGCCCGCAGACGCTCGAGGTCGGCGGCTCGATCACGCGATCCGGCCCGCTGCACCTCACGCTCTCGGCGTTCGAGGACGACATCAAGAGCGCGAAGCTCGACGCGCAGGGCTCCTCCTCCTCGTACAACGTGATCACGCTGGAGGCGATCGGGATGACCCGCGACGTCACCGGGATCGCCAAGTCGAAGGCCGGCGCGAGCCCGAGCGCGTACGGCTTCGAGAAGAGGATGTGCGGCGGGATCCTCAAGATCGCCGCCGTCGGCCTCGTCGCGTCGGGCGTCGACAACCAGGGCGGCGGGCCAAACGTCGAGGCCTGAGACCAAGAGGACGTATGCCGAGCTTCGACTACACGTTCGCTTGTGAAGAGGTCGCCGGAGCCGATCCCTGGTCGGCCCTGCGCGTCGCGCGTTTCACGGGGGCCGAGGCGATCTCGTCGCTTTACCGCTACGAGATCCTCCTGCTCGATCCGGCCGGCGTCACGTCGGCCCCGGCGCTCGTGGGCAAACGCGCGACGCTCCGGATCACCACGCTCTCGGCCCCGGCGTTCAAGACCGTGCACGGCATCGTCGTCGAGGCCGAGGAGATCGCGCGGCTGCCGGAAGGACGCACCCTGCGCGTCGTCCTCGCCCCGCCCTTCGCGCGCGGCGCGCATCGCAGGCGGTGCCGCATCTTCCTCGACAAGACCTTGCGCGAGATCGTCCGGTCGGTCCTCCTCGGCGATCCGCTCGTCCGCGAGGCCGGCGCCGAGCCTCCTGCGCCCGATCTCGGCGGCGCCGATTTCGCGCCGGCCGACGAGGCGTTCACGTGGCGCGTCGAGGACACCTCGCGCCTCGACAACCGGCGCGTCCGGCCCTTCGTCGTGCAGTACAACGAGAGCGACTTCGCGTTCGTCTCGCGCCTGCTCGAAGAGGAAGGGATCACCTACCACGTCGAGAACGGCGCGGAGACGAGCCTGCTCGTGTTCACGGACAGCGACGCCGGCCGCCCGCGCCTTCAGCCCGACCTCGTCGGCATCGGCATCGACGGGCGCGAGGTCCGCGGGTTCTTCACGGGTGGCCGGCTGCGGCCCGAGGCGGTCTCGCTCGGCGAGTACAACTGGAAGCAGCCCGGCCTCCCGATGGACGCGCGTGTCGGCGGCAAGGACGCGGACCTCTTCGAGGTGGTGTACCCGGGCGGCTACCCGGACGAGGCGAACCAGGGCCGCCCGCTCGCGAAGGCGCGGCTCGAACGGCACCGGACGGAGGCCCGCTTCGCGCGGGGCGACGGTCACCTCCGGGTCCTCGGCGCCGGGACGATCTTCGAGCTCGACCACAAAAAACCCCGCCTCGAAGGCGAGTACCTCGTCAGCTCGCTGGAGGTCGTGGGCGAGCAAGCCGGCGTCCTCCCGAGCGGCGCGGGCGGCGGCGTGATCGAGCCCTTCTTCGCGCGGTTCGTCTGCGCGCGCCGCGGCCAGGGCACCGCCGTCGAAGACAGCGGGTTCCGCCCGCCGCGCGTCACGCCGCGGCCGCGGATCGTGGGCACCCAAACGGCCATCGTCACCGCGGATCCTTCGGCGCCGAGCGCGGAGATCCACCTCGGCGGCCCGCCGGGCGTGCAGATCGGCTGCGTGCGCTTGCGCTTCCACTGGGACACGGACGAGGCGCGACTCGCGAAGGAGCCTTCGAGCGCTTGGGTCCGCGTGAGCGAGCCCTTCGCGGGCAGCGGCATGGGCGGCGTCTGGCACCCGCGCGTGGGCACGGAGGTGATCGTCGACTTCGAGGAGGGAGACCCCGATCGGCCGCTCGTCGTCGGCCGCGTCTACAACGGCAAGAACCGGCCCTACCACGGCGGCGCGCCCACGATCAGCACGCTGAAGTCGAACGCGAGCCCGGGCGGGGCCGTGCACAACGAGATCACCTTCGACGACACGTCGGGCGCCGAGCGCATCTACACGAACGCCGGCAAGGACATGGAGACCGACGTCGGCAACGAGCGCACCGAGACCGTGGGCGCGAACAGCGCGATGAAGGTCGGCGCGAACGACACGGAGACCATCGGCGCGAACTGCGCCGTGACGATCGGCGGCGACGAGACGGTCACGGTCGGCGGCAACGACACGGCCCTCATCGGGGGCAACCTGTCGACGACGATTGGCGCGAACGCGACCACGATCATCGGCGCCAACGAGGGGCATTTCGTCGGCGCGGATCAAGCGATCACGATCGGCGGGGCGCACAACGAGATCGCTTCCGGCAGCGTCACCGAGGAGATCGGCGGCACCCTCACGACGAGCGTCGTCGCGTCGGAGACGCAGACCCTCGGCGGCAACCGATCCACCACGATCACCGGCGCGCACACGCAGTCCTTCGGCGCCGCGCACCTCAAAATGGTCGGGGGCAACCGGGAGCTCTCGTGCGCGAGCCTCGACACGACGGTCTCGGCCGCCTCGATCCGCATCGTCGGTGGCTCGGTCACGACGAAGATCACGGGCGATCACACGCTCTCGGCGGGCGGCGGCGCGGTCTACATCGCGCCCAAGTACAGCGCGCAGGACGCGAACCGGAGCGACGTCGACGTCGCGAAGTACACGCTCACGGGCCTCGACGTGACGATCGGCGGCATCGCGCTCGGCGCCACGGGGTACTCGTCGTCGACGATGGGCGTGAGCGCCGCGGCGGCCGGGCTCAACGTGGAGTTTGTCGGCGCGGACGTGGACTTCTTCGGCCTGCTCACGCGGGTCGACGGGGGCCACATGCAGAACAACGGGGTCAAGACGCGGGTCGGGCTCATCATCAAGCTTTGAAGGCGCACGCGGCGGCACGAGGACACCGATGAACACCGACGATTTCGTCTTCGCGTGGGAGGAAGAAGGTCAGACGCCCGAGCCCCTGCGGGTCGCGCGTTTCGAGGGCGAGGAGGGCATGAGCCGCCTCTTCCGCTACGAGATCCTCCTCCTCGCGAAGGAGGCCGACCTCGACCCCGAGGCCATGATCGGCAAGCGCGCGAGCCTCTGGATCACGACGCTCTCGGCGCCCGCGTGGAAGCTCGTGCATGGGATCATCACCGAGGCCGAGGACGCGACCACCCTCCCCGAGGGCTCGGTCTACCGCGTCGTCGTCGAGCCTCCGCTCGCGCGCGCGGGCTACCGCACGCGGAGCCGCGTCTTCCTCGACAAGACGTTGCGCCAGATCGTCGAGAGCGTCCTCCGCAACGACGCGGGCATGACGCTCACCGCGGGCGCCTCGCTCGATCCCCCGGTCGGCCCGCCCTCGTTCACGGCCGCGTCCGCGCGCTTCACGTGGCGCACCAAGACGAGCCGCCTCGACGACCCGAAGGCGCGGCCGTACGTCGTTCAGTACAACGAGAGCGACCTCGACTTCGTGGCGCGGCTGCTCGAAGAGGAAGGCATCAGCTACCACTTCGAGCACACGGACGACGCGAGCCTGCTCGTGCTCTCGGACAAGGACTTCGGCCGATCCCGCGTCCCGGGCGACGACTTCTTCGGGCCCGGCAAACCCGGCCGCGGCATCGGCACCTTCCGCCTCGGCGCGCGGATGCGCGAGACCTCGGTCCACCTCGGCGCCTACAACTGGGAGAAACCCGCGCTCGACGTCGACGCGAAAGCCGCGGGCGAGCCGGGGGATCTCTCCGTGTACACCTTCCACGGCGGCTCCTTCGACAGCACCGAGCTCGGAGAGCCCCTCGCCGAGGCGCGGCTCGACGAGCTCCACACCGAGGCCTCGTTCGCCGTCGGCGAGGGCGCCACGCGTGTTCTCTCGGCCGGATCGATCTTCACGCTGGAGCACCCCAAAACCCGGTACGAGGGCGAGTACCTCGTCACGCGCCTGCACGCCGTCGGCCATCAACAAGGCGTGCTCTCCGTCGACGCGGGCGGCGCCCCCGCCGAGCCCTTCCGCATGGAGATCGAGTGCGCCTGCCGCGGCCGCGGGAGTGACGTCGCGGAAAGCCGCTACCGCCCCGCGCGAAGCACACGCAAGCCGCGCATCCTCGGTGCGCAGACCGCGTTCGTGACGGCCGAGCCGAGCGCGCGCGGCGCCGAGGTGAACCTCGGCGGATCGAGCTCGATCGGGTGCGTGCGCCTCCGCTTTCATTGGGACACCGACGAACCCCGGCTCGCCAAGGAGCCTTCGAGCAAGTGGGTCCGCGTGAGCGAGCCCTTCGCGCGCGGCGGCCAGGGCGGCATCTGGCACCCGCGTGTCGGCAGCGAGGTCATCGTCGAGTTCGAGGACGGCGATCCCGACCGCCCCTTCGTCACGGGCCGCGTCTATAACGGCAAGAACCGCCCCGCGCAGACGACCCCGACGCACAGCACGATGTGGTCGCTCTCCACGCCCGGCGGCGGCGTGCGCAACGAGATCTCGTTCGAGGACACGGCCGGCAGCGAGCGCATCTACATGAACGCCGGCAAGGACATGCTCGCGAACGTGGGCAACCAGCGCGTCGAGAACGTCGGCGCGGACGCGCTCATGACCGTGGGCGCGAACAACACCGAGGAGATCGGCGGCGACCAGACGATCCAGATCGGCGCGAACGACACGCTCTTCGTCGGCGCAAACCAGACCGAGACGATCGGGGCGAACCAGATCCGCATCATCGGCGGCAGCCGGCTCATGGTCATCGGCGGCAACGAAACGCGGCAAACCGGCGCGAGCCACGCGAACATCGTCGGCGGCGCGCTGAAGGAGAACGTCGCGGGCGACGTCGGCGAGACGTACGGCGCCACCCGCACGACGGGCCTCGCGGCCGACTGGACCGAGAGCTACGGCGCGACCCGTGATCAGACCGTCGGTGCGCTCACCCTCCAGGACTACGGCGGCAACCAGACGACGAACATCGCCGGCGCGCGCACGATCCAAGCGGGCGCCGTGCTCGGCGCGCTCGTCGGCGGCAACTTCGACACCGAGATCGGCGGCTCGGAGACCGTGGACGTCGGCGCCGCGACCATCCACGTCGCGGCGGGCCCCATCACGCACCAGGCGTCGAGCCTCGACATCAACATGTTCCTCAAGGTGCACCTCGTCGGGGTGAAGCTTTCCATGTTCGTGTTCAAAGCAGCGGCGACGGGCAAATCGTCGAGCTACGGCGCGCTCACGGCCTCCGCGAAGGGCACGGCCATCTCGTTCACGGGCCTGAACCTCCGCACGACGGGCCTCAAGTCCACGGCCGCGGGCGCGAAGCTCGACGAGGACGGCGTGAAGCTCGTGGCCATCGGCGTCCTCATCCACCCCTCGGGCGTGCATACGTTCACGTGACGGCCCTGTGAAGACGATCAAGCCCATGAAGCTCGGCGTCCTCACGCGGACGTTCGAGCTCGATCACAAGCACTACTTCGTCCCGACGGTCTTCGTCTTCTGCGACCTCGGGCCCGCGCGGAGCCTGCTCTCCGAGGTCGAGCTCTGGCGCCTCGCGGCCGCGGAGCTCGGCAAGGACGCGGTGCTCGACGAGTGCATGCCCAAGCAACGCGGCGAGCTGCTCGTCCACGGCCGCTGCTACACGGCGAACCACGTCCCGCGCCCCGCCGCCTCCGTGCGGGCCAAGCTCGGGCCGATCGACAAGACGCTCTACGTCATCGGCGATCGTGTCTTCCGCCGCGACGGCACACCCGGCGATCCCGAGCTCTTCACGGAGATGCCGATCCACTACGCGCGCGCGTTCGGCGGCGAGGGTTTTCCGCAAAACCCGATCGGCGTGGGCTTCGCGCCCACGAAGGAAGACGGGCGCACGGTGCACCGGCTCCCGAACATCGAGCTGCCGGACAAGCTCCTCAAGAGCACCTCCGATCGCCCTCCGCCTGCGGGCTTTGGCCCCTACGATCTGCTCTGGGCCCAGCGGTGGCCGAAGATCGGCACCTACGACACGAAGTGGGCGCGCGAGGATCTGCCGGGCCTGGCGAAGGACATGGACCTCTCCATGTGGAACGCCGCGCCGAACGATCAGAAGCTCCCGGCCGGCTTCTTCGAGGGCACCGAGGAGATCCTCCTCGAGAACATGCACCCCGAAAAACCCCGGATCGAGGGGCGCTTGCCGGGCGTCGTCGGCCGATGCTTCGTGACGCAACGGACGGCCGAGGGTGACGTCTTCCGCGAGATCCCGCTGCACCTCGACACTGTGCAGATCTTCCCGCACCACGAGCGCGTCGCGCTCTCCTTCCGTGGCCTCTGGGCCATCACCGAGGACGACGCCGACGACATCCTGCATCTGCTCGTCGCCGCCGACGATCGCACGGCGCCCCGGCCGATCGAGCACTACCGCGCCGTGCTCGATCGCCGGCTCGATCCGAAACGCGAGGCCTCCGAGGTGTTCCGCGACGGCGACCTCCTGCCGCCCGACGCGGGCGGCAAGGCCTCTGGGGGCGGCGACATCGACGCGATGTTCGAGCTCACGCGCTCGGAGAACCTGCTCCAGAAGAACCTCGCGGAGCGCGCGCGCCGCGAGGCCGAAAAGACCCGCGCGGCCATCCTGGCGGCGGGCGGTGATCCGGACCGCGTGCCGGTCGTGGAGGGGCCAAAGCCGGTCGAGGGGCCCTCGTTCGGGGACCTGCCGGACTTCGTCGAGCGCTCGGAGCGGGATCTCGCCGAGGCGCAGCGCAAGATGGACGAGGCGCATGAAAAAGCGCTCGCCGATACGCGCAAACGTTACGCCGCGGCGGGCCTCGACTACGACGCCGAGGTCCGCCGGATGAAAAAGGAGGCCTCCGGGCCGCCGACGTTCTCCGCGGACAAAGAGCTCGAACGCCTGCGCGACATCCAGACGCTCTGCCACAACGCAAACGTGGCGACGCCCGACCTCGACGCGGCGCTCGCGGATCCGGCCACCGAGCAGAAGCTCCGCAAGGCCGAGGAAGAAGCCCGAAACGCCTATCGCGACGGCGCGCACCTCGCCGAGCACCGCCCCGCGCGCCTCGAAGAGCCTGCGCGGAGCGAGCTGCGCAGGCGCGTCGCCGCCGCGCACGCCGAGGGCCGGAGCCTCGCGCGGATCGACCTCTCGGGGGCCGATCTCTCCGAGATGGACCTCCCCGGCGTGGACTTCACGGACGCGTTCCTGGAGAACGCCGATCTCTCGGGGGCGAACCTCGCGGACGCGAAGCTCGCGCGCGTCGTGCTCGCGGGCGCCGCGTTCGTGGGAGCCGATCTCACGGGCGCCGACCTCGCCGAGGCGAACCTCGGCGCCTCGAACGGCAAAAACGCAAACCTCGACGGCGTCACGCTCCGCGGCGCCATCCTCGCCAAGGCCGACCTCACGGGCGCGTCGCTCGGCGGCGTCGTCTTCGAGCTCGCCGATCTCTCCGACGTCCTGCTCGACGGCGCGGCGCTCACGGGGGCGCGCTTCGATAAGTGCATCCTGAAGGGGAACCTGCTCCGCGGCTGTGATCTGCGGGAATCGACGTTCGTGCACGCGATGCTGGTCGAGGTCGACCTGCGAAACGCGAACTTCGCGAACGCGACGCTCGAACACGCCTCGCTCGTCCGGTGCACGCTCGACGGCGCGTCGTTCTTGAAGGCGAACCTCTGCGGCATGCGGCTCGCCGAGCCCTGCTCCTTCGTCGGCGCCGACTTCACGGGCGCGACGATCGCCGCCGCGACGCTGCGCGAGGCCGACTTCAGCCACGCGGACTTCAGCGGCGCGACGCTCTCCTCGTCCGACCTCTCGAAGTGCGTCCTGCGGGAAGCGAAGCTCTACCGCGTCGTCGCCAAAAACGCCCTGTTCATGCGGGCGGACCTCACGGGCGCGAGCCTCGTCGCGGCGAACCTGGAGGGCGCGATCTTCCTCAAGGCGAAGCTCGGCCGGGCCGACTTCAAGGGCGCGAACCTCTTCCGCGCCGACCTCCTGCGCGCCGTCGGCGACGACAAAACAAGCTTTTTCGATGCCCTCGTCACGCACGTCCGTGTCTCGCCGAAGGGCAGCGCGGGCGCCCCGACGACGGTGGATCCGAGCGCGCCGCGGGCCACGCCAAAGCCGACGAGCAAGGAGAGCCGTGGATAAGACCGAGCTCGTGCAGATGGTGAAGGGCGGGGAGATCCTCGCCGGCGTCGACCTCGCGGGCCTCGATCTCGCCGGCGCCGATCTCTCGGGCGGCATCTTCGAGCACGTCTCGTTCCGCGGGGCGAACCTCCGCGGCTGCCTGTTCAAGGAGAGCGTGCTCAGCGAGTGTGACCTCGACGGCGCCCGCATGGACAAGGCAAACCTGCGCCACGCCGTCTTCAACCGCTCCACCTTGCGCGGCGCCGACCTCACGGGCGGCACCCTGCCCGTCGTGAAGTTCTACCAATGCGACCTCACGGAGGCGCGGCTCGCAGGCTCCGACCTCGTGATCTCGGGCTTCGCGCAAAGCGACCTCACGCGCGCCGATCTCGCGGGCACGAACCTCGACCGCGCCGGCTTCGTCGAGTCGACGGTGACGGGCATGATCCTCGCCCGCGCGTGCCTCAAGCAAACGACGCTCTACAAAGCCGACCTCACGAAGACCAACTTCGCCGAGGCGCGCTTCGAGAACACGCTCTTCATCGCGGCAAACCTCCGCGACGTGAGCTTCGCCGCGATGGACCTCACGCTCTCGCAGTTCCTCGACGCGGACCTCGAAGGCGCCTCCTTCGAGCGGGCGATCGTGCGCCAGTGCAACTTCATGCGGGCGAACCTCGTGGGCGCGCGCTTCGACGGCGCCGAGGCGCAGCAGGCGATCTTCGTCGAGGCGAAGATGGCGCGCGCGACCCTCACGAAGGCCTGCCTCACGCGGGCGCTCTTCGCGGACGCCAAGATGCCCCTCGCCGACCTCTCGGGCGCGCGCGTGGACGAGGCCATCTTCCACCGCGCCGCGTGCGAGGGGACACGCCTCACCGGCTGCGACCTCACCTACGCCGACTTCACGCACGCCGACGTCTCGGCGGCCGACTTCACCGGCGCGAAGGTCTTCCGGACGCGTTTCCACCGCGTCAAAGACCAGGATACGATCTGGTGCAGCCGCGCCGCCGCCCTCGGCGACGAGGCCGAGGTCGCGACGTCCGAGGACTGGAACCCGCCGTATTGACCTTTCGTAGAGGAGCGACGCATGCAAGCTGCCGCAAGGAAGTTGAATCGCGAGGTCACGACGATCGACGAAGGCACGGTCCTCGACGTGAAGGACGGCGTCTTCACGGTCCGCGTCGGTGATTTCGAGTGCGCGGCCCGGCGCGCGAAGAGCTGCCTCGTCGCGCCCGCGCCGGGCGACGTGGTGCTCTGCTCGTTTGGCCCCGGGGGCCGGAGCTTCGTGCTCGCGGTGCTCGAAGGCCCCGCGGGGGAAACACAGGCGACGACGAAGCTCGACGTCGACGGCGACCTCGAAATCTCCGTCGGCGCGGGCAAGCTCGGCCTGCGCGCGGCCAAGGGCGTGAGCGTCACGTCGGGCGACGAGCTCAACCTCGTCGGCCGCGCGCTCTCCGTGAGCGCGCTCGAAGGCTCGCTCTTCGTGCAGAAGCTCGCCTACCTCGGCGACCGCCTCAAGGCCGAGGTCGAGGCCATCAAGACCGTCGGCAAGACACGGGACTCCTTCTTCGAGCGTGTCTCCGAGCGCGTAAAACGCTCGTTCCGCACGGTCGAGGACATCGACCAGCTCAAGGCGAACAAGGTCGACTACGCGGCCGAGACGACGCTCGCGATGCGCGCCGCGCACGCGGTCGTGCACGCCGAGGAGCTCATCAAGGTCGACGGCAAACAGATCCAGCTCGGCTAGGAGGCGCTAGACCATGTTCGCGAACTCGCAGATGGGCGGGCTGAACCTGGGCTTTCCGGACGTGTGCCTCACCCCGGTGCCGCCCGCGCCCGCGCCGATCCCGATCCCGTACCCGAACCTGTCCATCGGCCCGCTCGGGATCCCGTTTGTCCCCGTCGTGCTCTACGGCGGCACCCCCGCGCACAACCTCGCGACGATGATCCCGATCAGCATGGGGGACAATCCGGGCATCGCGACGGGCATCGCGTCCGGGACCGTGATGGGCCCGACGCGTAGCCTCACGGCCGCGTTCTCCGTGCTCGTCGGGGGCCTGCCGGGCACACGCCTGACGAGCGTGAACATCCACAACAGCACGAACGCGCCGGGGATGCGCATCGTCCCGAGCCAGGTGCGCGTGCTCCTCCTGGCGCCCTGACGCGGCGGCGTGGACGCGCATGGCCTCGATGGAAGTCGTCTCGGCGTGCCCCCTTCGTGTCGGCTCGATCCTCTGGCAGCCGCGGGAGGGCGCGTACGTGCTCACGGTCGTCTGCAAGGCGACCTTCACCCTCGCGCCGGAGGTTTCCAGCCTCGCCGAGGAGCAGGACGATCCGAACGAGCATGACGAGTACTGGGACGACGACGCGCGGCGCAGCCTGAGCGCGGCGAGCGACCTCGCCCCGTTCAAGCGCGGCGCCGACATCCTCCTCGTCGGCCACGCCTACGCGCCCCACGCGTCTCCGGGCGGGCCCTTTTTCGCGCGGCTCGGGGTCGGCGACGTGCTCGACAAGGCGATCGAGGTGCATGGCGAGCGCGCATGGACCGCCGACGGGCGCCTGCTCGAAGAGCCCCCCGCGGGCCGCGTGGCGCTGCGGTGGGAGCGGGCCGCGGGCGGGCCGGGCACGACGAACCCGGTGGGCGTGCCGCCGAACGCGCCGCCGGATGCGCGGCACCTCCGACGCGTGCCGAACTTCGAGCCGCCCGGTTTCCGCTTGATGCGGCCCTCGGACGTGATCCCGCCGGTCGGCTTCGGGCCGATCGCGCCGACGTGGCCGGCGCGCCAGGAACACCTCCCCCGGCACGCGGCAGGCTGGGATCATCACCAGCTCAGGGCGTGGCCGTTGCCCGCCGGGATCGACGCCTCGTTCTTCAACACGGCGCCGCCGGACCAGCGCGTCGCGGAGCTCGTGGGCGACGAGCGGATCTCGCTCACGAACCTGCATCCGCACGTCCCCGTGCTCTCGACGCGCCTCCAGCTCGTCAAGCCATGCGCGCTCGTGCAGAAGAGCGGGGCGCCGGCCGATCTGCGCTTCCGGTGCGACACGCTTTTCCTCGACACGAACCGGGGCATCGCCTCGCTCACGTGGCGGGGCAGCTTGCCGCTCGTGTCGCCGCACGAAGACGGGTGCGTCGTGGTGACGACCGAGGCGAGTGATCGTCAGCTCTCCGGGAGCGGCGCGCCCGGCACCGTAAAGCTCGATTGGCGCTCGAGCCAGCAGGCGGCCGTCTCCCCTGCCCTGCCCTTCACGCCCAGCGATCCGGCGGACACGGAGGCGGATGGGCTCTCCCTGGAGGACACGACGACGATCTCGCCCGACTCCCAGCGGCTCGATCCGGGGGCGGCGTTGCCCTTCGTCAAACCCCCGCTCGCCGTCCTGGGGGCCGCCTTGCCCGCGCCGCCGCCGGTGCCGCCGCCCATGCGGCCCCCGTCGTCCGTCCCGCCGCCGCCGCCGCTCGCCTTCGAGCCGCCGCCCGCGTCACGCCCCGCGCCGCCCGACCGGGTCGCGCCGG
>NZ_JARZHI010000018.1:0-192468 GCF_029946465.1 Polyangium sorediatum | reverse complement strand
GGCCTGGCGACGTCGGAAGGCTGACGGGCGGCGAGAGCGCCGCGCGAGTGTCGACAGACCCGGCCGGGGCGCGGACAGCGCCGGTGCCGGGCGCGGCGCTGGGGGATGTAGTTGGCCGGGCGGTTACCGGCGGTTGTGGAGGAGGTGGCGGAGGTTGTGGAGGAGGTGCCCGGTCCTCGTGGAGGAGGCACCCGGTCTTCGTGGAGGAGGTCGCGGAGGTCGTGGAGGTCGTGGAGGAGGTGCCCGGTCCTCGTGGAGGAGGTCGCGGCACGCCACGCTTACCTCATCCGCCGAACTTCTACCGCTACCGCCCCGTAGGATTCACATGGTAGCGTCCCCACCATGCGTCCTCCGTAGGCGCGGGAAGCTGCCGCGCACGCACGAAGGGGAGAGGGGTCTCAATGCCGATTGTAAAATGCTCGCCCAAGATCGATGCAAATCAACCCATGCACTGCGCGAAGTGCCAGAAAGTCAAGCCCTGGGACAAGGCGACTCTTGATCAGATCGAAGCGAAGCTGAAGAAACACAACGTATTTTGGCCACATTTAGTCATCATGCACGGCTATGACTTGCCATGTGGCGATGCGTTGGACACCACGAGCCGCAGGAAGAACCACTACGCGCTCACCCTCTACGTCGTCGCGACGGACGCGCATGGCAAGAAGGCGACGAAGGCCCGCGTCTTCGCAACGAGTGCCGGGTACTATGTCGGGATGGACCGCATCCTGAACGGCACCGCATTCTGATCCAAATTAGTCCGGATCACCTGCTGTTGCTTTAGAACCGGAGCTCCGTCCGCAATTCCTCCCCCGGCACATCCAGCTCCTTCACCGCCTCGGCCACGCCCGGCTCATCCTCCGTGCGAATCTGGATCAAGAATCGCACATAAAGATCCCCCGGCTCTTTCCCTTTTCGCGCCACGCCTTTTCCTTTGAGCCGCAACACCTGCCCGCTCTGCGTGTGCGCCGGGATCTTCAGCGTCACCTCGCCGTCCGGCGTCGGCACCTTGATCTTCCCGCCGAAATACGCCTCCCCGATGCTCACCGGCACGTCGAGGCGTAGATCGTCCCCCTCGCGCTTGAAGAGCGGGTGCGGCGTCACGTGGATCGTCAGCAGCAAATCCCCGGGAGGACCGCCGCCCATGCCAGGCGCGCCCTGCCCAGGGACACGAATGCGGCTGCCTTCGTTCGCGCCGGCGGGAATGCGCACCGTCATCGGCTCCTCGCCCTCGCGCTGGAGCTGCACCGTCGTGCCCTTCACCGCCGACACGAACTCGATCGTCACCTCGCTCTCGACGTCCTGCCCCTTGCGCGCCGCGCGCGCGCCCCCGCGCGCCCCGCCCCCGCGGCCCCGGCCGAACATGTCGCCGATGTTGCCGAAGAGGTCGCCGAAATCGCCCGATCCGCCGCCGCCGCCCCCGCCGAAGATCTCCTCGACGTTGAACGGCACGCCGCCCGCCCCGCCGGGCGCGCCGCCTCGGCCGCGGCCTCCGCCGTATTGGCGCACGAAGCGCGCGCGTTCCGGGTCGAACCCCTGCTGCAGGCTGTCCTCGCCGAACTCGTCGTAGAGCGCGCGCTTCTGCTTGTCCGACAAGACCTCGTTCGCGCGGTTGATTTCCTTGAACTTCGCTTCGTTCGCCTTTCCAGGCGCCTTGTCCGGGTGGTACTGGACGGCGAGCTTGCGGAAAGCTTTCTTGATGGTGTCTTCGTCTGCGTCCCGGGCGACGCCGAGCACGGAGTAAAGGTCGCGAGCCATGGGCCGGGGGAAGGGTAAATCCCGGAGGTCGCTACGTCACGGGGGGCAGGTCGGAAACGACCGAACGGCCCCATCTCCCCTCTCCCGTGAGGGAGAGGGGCTGGGGGTGAGGTCCTACACGCCGATGCGCCAGGTCGTCCCGGTCGGGTTGTCCGCGACCTCGATCCCGAGCGCCTCGAGCTCCTTGCGGATCACGTCGGCCCGCGCGAAGTCCTTCGCCTGCCGCGCCTGCCGCCGCTCCTCCACCTGCGTCGTGATCTCCTCCGCGGTCTTGCCCATGATCGACAGCCGCCGCGCCTGCGTGCGCGCGCGGTAGACGTCCATCGGCGTCTGCAAGATGCCGAGCGGCTCGACCGTGGACCAGAGCGCGCGCGCCAGCATCTTCGCCACGAGCGGCGCCGCCTTCGCGATCTCCGGGTCCTTGCGGCGCTTCTGCGCGAGGTCCACGAGCTCGTTGCCCGCCCGCGCGAGCTCGCCCACGACCGCCAGCGCGACCGGCGTGTTGAGGTCGTCGTCGAGCGCCGTGTCGATCTTGCCGCGCGCGGCCGACGCGAGGTCCATCATCGGCGCCATCTCCCGCGGCAAACGCATCGTCGGCGCCGGCGCGTCGTCGCCGCCCGTGGCGCCCTTCGCGAGCTCGGCCAGCGAGCCGAGCCGGCCGAGCGTGTGGTAGAGGTAATCGACCCGCCGCTCCGCCTCCAGGATGCCCGGGAAGACCACCCGCCCGTCGTCGCGCTTCTCCGTCTCGAAGGCGATCGGGCCGCGGTAGTGCACCGTGAGCAGGAAGTAGCGCAGCGCCTCGGGGTCGTTGCGCTGGTAGACGTCGCGGATCGTGACGAAGTTGCCGAGCGACTTCGCCATCTTCTCCTTGTCGACGTTGACGAAGCCGTTGTGGATCCAGAGCGAGCAGAAGGGCCCCTCGCCCGGATGCGCGGCCTCGCTCTGCGCGATCTCGTTCTCGTGGTGCGGGAAGATGAGGTCCATCCCGCCGCAGTGCACGTCGAAGCCGTAGCCGAGGTAGCGCTCGCTCATCGCCGAGCACTCGATGTGCCAGCCAGGGCGGCCTTTCCCCCACGGGCTGTCCCAGCCCCACGTGCACTCGCCCGCGCCCTTCCAGAGCGCGAAATCGAGCGGGTCGTGCTTCTGCTCGGAGACCTCGACGCGCGCGCCCGAGCAGAGATCCTCGATGTGCCGGTGCGAGAGCTTGCCGTACTGCGCGAAGGAGCGGACCGCGTAGTAGACGTCCTTCGCGCCGTTCGGCATGTCGGCGACGTACGCGTTGCCGTTCGCGATGAGCGTCTCGACGATCCGGACGATGTCGGCGATCGAGTCGGAGACGCGCGGCTCGTGGTCCGGGTCCTGGCAGCCGAGCGCGCGGATGTCCTCCTGGTAGAGCGCCGTCATGCGCGCCGAGAGGTCGAGCGGCGTCTCGCCCTTCTCCCGGGAGCGCGCGAGGATCTTGTCGTCGACGTCCGTCACGTTCCGCGTGTAGACGACCCGTACACCCTGGCTGCGGAGGTGCCGCACGAGCACGTCGGGGGCGAGCGCGGCGCGGGCGTGGCCGACATGCGCGACGTCGTAGACGGTGGGGCCGCAACAGTAGATGCGTACCTCGCCGGCCCTTTTCGGGACCAGCTCGGTCAGCTTGCCGGTCATCGTGTCGTGGAGGCGTAGGCCGATCGGAGGCATCGCGTTCTCCGTCTACCAGCATGATCCACGGCTGTCACGAGGGGGAAGGCGGACCTTCGTGTCCTTGAAGGGCCGGCATGGCATGCGCATGGTAAGCCAGTCCCGCCATGGTGCCCCTTCGAGACCGGCTGCCGGTTCGGCGTCCCCCCTACGTCAACTGGCTGATCATCGTGGCGAACGTCTGCGTCTTCGTGTGGACGCAGGCGCTCCTCTCGGTGGCCGGACCCCGCGGGGCCGAGGCGAGGGCCTACACGCTGCTCATGGAGTACGGCCTCGTGCCCGCGCGCCTCGTGCAGGAGCCCCTCGCCGCGCTGCCGACGATGTTTTCGAGCATGTTCATGCACGACCCGTCCGGGTGGGCGCACCTCGGCGGCAACATGCTCTACCTCTGGATCTTCGGCGACAACGTCGAGGACGCCATGGGCAGCCGGCGTTACGCGCTCTTCTACGTCCTCTGCGGCATGGCCGCGGCGCTCGCGCAGGTGGTCGTGAACCCGTCGTCGGTCGTGCCCATGGTCGGCGCCTCGGGCGCGATCTCGGGCGTGCTTGCGGCGTACGGGTCGCTCTACCCGCGCTCGCCGATCACGGTGCTGAACCCGATCCTCCCGCTCTGGCTCTTCTTCGGGCTCTTCCTCGAGCTGCCGGCGTGGGTGATCATCCTCGAGTACTTCGTGGTGAACCTCTTCAGCGGGCTCGGCTCGCTCGGCGGGACGGGCGGCGGCGTCGCGTTCTTCGCGCACCTCGGCGGGTTCGTCGCGGGCGCTCTGCTCGTCCGCGTGTTCCTGCGCGACAAGCCCCCCCGGGATCACGACCGCTGGACCCAGTTCCGGCCGCCCGCCCAGAGGCCCAAATCCCCCTACGGCCCGCCCTACGGCGCGCCGCCGCCGCGACGGCCCTCGGGCCGCGACCCTTGGGGCTGGTGAGAAACGGTCTACGCAGTTCGTCACAGCATGGTCAGGGCGTCGGTTTCCGCCGGAGACACCTCGGCGGGCGTGTTAGCTTCGCCCGCGCGATGGGAATCCCCTTTCGTCGCCCCCGAGCGTTCGTGCTCGGCCTCTGCCTCGCGCTTTCCGGAATCGGCGCGTGCGCGGGGCCGAGTTTTACGGGCTCGGTGTACCGAGGGCGCGGCTACGCCTTCCGCGTGCCGACGCCGCCCTCGACGTGGAAGCGGATCGAGCTCGACGGCGAGGCCCTCGCGTTCGAGGACACGGCGAACGAGGCGATGATCGCCGCCTCGGGTCGTTGCAAGGTGGACGGCGAGGACGTGCCGCTCCGCTCGCTCGTGCAGCACCTGTTCTTGCAGTTCACGGAGCGCGAGGTGGTGACGGAGGAGGTCGTGGCGTTCGACGGGCGGGAGGCGCTGCACACGGTGGTGACGGCGAAGCTCGACGGCGTGCCGCGGCAGTTCGACGTGTGGGTCCTGAAGAAGGACGGCTGCGTCTACGACCTCTACTGCATCGCCGACCCCGCAGGCTTCCCGGCCGCGGTCGGGCCGTTCCGGGAGTTCGTCAAAGGTTTCGCCACGGTGCCGGCCGATGAGTAGCTCCGCAGGCGTGGAGTCGCAGAAGCCGAAGTCGCTGCCGGGGCTTCCGCCGGAGCCGCCGTTTTACGAGCGGCTCGTGCAGCGGGGGATGAACTTCCTCGTGCACCTCGGGCAGCTCGGGCGGATGACGCGCGAGACGTTCGCGGCGATGTTCCAGCGACCGTTCGAGCTCCAATCGACGATGCACCAGATGGAGCAGCTCGGCATCCGATCGCTCGGGATCGCGTGTGCGACGGCGCTCTTCACGGGCATGGTCATGGCGGTGCAGTTCGCCTTCGGCCTGCAGAAGTTCGGCGGCATGGAGTACACGGGCCGCGTCATCGGCTTGTCGTTCTCGCGCGAGCTCGCGCCGACGCTGACGGCGGTGATCGTGGGCGGTCGGATCGGATCGGGCATCGCGGCCGAGGTGGGCTCGATGGCCGTGACGGAGCAGATCGACGCGATCCGCGCGCTCGGGGCCGACCCGATGAAGAAGCTCGTGCTGCCGCGTCTGATCTCCTGCGTCATCGTGATGCCGGTGCTCGGGGCGCTGGCGCTCGTGATCGGCTTCTCGGGCGCGATGATCATCTGCGACTGGCAGTTCGGCATCCCGTGGGGCTTTTTCCTTCGCTCCGCGCTCGGCTCGATGAACTTCCGCGACTTCTGGATGGGGCTCATGAAGTGCCCGTTCTTCGGGGCGATCATCGCGCTCGTGGGCTGTCACTTCGGCATGATCACGCGGGGTGGCACGGAAGGCGTGGGGCAGTCGACCACGCGGGCCGTGGTGGGCGTTTCGATCTCGATCCTCGTGGCGGACTTCGTGCTCACGAAGCTCGGGTTCATCATTTTCGGCTGAGAACCCTCTTTGACAGCCGGGCGCGATGAGAGACGATGCGCGCGTGGCGGAACGTATCGTGGTGAGCTTCCGCGGGCCCAGCGGCCCGGCGGCGAGCTCCGGATCGGGGTATCTCGATAGATCGCTTTCGATCCGGAAGCGCGCGGAGGCCCATGGAGGCGCGTTGTGCGCGTGGAGCGGCGAGGCGTTCAGCTTCGACTTTGCAGCCGAGGCGCTCGACGAGGCGCTCGGGTTCGTGCTCGAACAGGTGGCCGAAGCGCAAGACGGCGAGCCCCTGCGGATCGGCCTCGCGCAGGGTGAGATGCAAGCGCTCGGGTCGCCGGAAGGGCTCGCGTGGGGAGCGCCGCTCGTCCGCGCCGAGCGGCTCGCCCTGATCGCGCGTCCCGGGGAGGTGCTGCTCGATCCGGACGTCGCGGCGGTGCAGTCCGGCGACCTCGTGACCGCGGGTCTGCGTCGAGGGCGCGCCGCGGACGGGTCGATCGTGCGAGGGCAGCGGCTCGACATCTACGCGCCGCTGCGGGGCGACACGCTGGCGAACGTGCACAAGCTCGTGGCCGCGCCGGCGCTCGTCGGGCGCGAGGCGGAGATCCGCAAGCTCTCGGTGCCGCTCGGATGTGCAGGTCTTTTGCGGGCGGCGCCGGGCGCGGGCGGGACACGTCTGCTCCAGGAGCTCGCGCAGAGGCTCGCGCCGTCGCGTTCGCTCCGGATCGCGCCGACGTTTTTGCCTCGGGAGCCGCTCGGGGCGCTGCGCAACGCGTTCGCGCGGTCGATCGCGCGGGAAGAGGCGCCCGAGCTGCCGGAGGCGCTCGCCGCGGCGTTCAACAAGCTCCTGGCGGGGGAAGGGCTCGACCCGCGGACCGCCGCGGAGCTCGTGGATGCGTGGCTCGCGCCGGTGGACGGGCGATCGGGGCTGCTCACAGTCGACGACGTGACGTTGATCGACATCGCGACGCTGGAGGTGGTGTCGCTGGCGATCCCGCCGCCGGGGTTCTTCCGGTCGGTCGTGCGGATCGACGTGGAGGAGGCGCTGCCCGAGGTGCTCTCGTCGATCCCGGTGGTCGCGGAGGTGACGCTGGGCCCGCTGCCGAAGGAGGCGGCCGTGGAGCTCACGCGCGCGTTCTGCGGCGGGGCGATCACGCAAGAAGCCGCAGAGAGGTGGGCGCGTCGCGGGGAAGGGATGCCACTCGGGATCCGCGAGGCGCTCGCGGAGGGGCTCTCGACGGGTGAGCTGCGCTGGGTCGGGGACGTGGCCGAGCCGCGGGATCGCACGAGCGGTCGAGGCGCGCCGGCGCCGGCACACGAGTGGATCACGCGGCGCGCGACGTGGCTCGAACCCGGGGAGCGCGCGGCGCTCGTGGGGGTCGCGTTGCTCGGCGCGGATGCGCCAAACGAGATCGTGGACGCCGTATCGACGCTGATGGCGGGCGCAGGCGCGCGCGTGGCGGTCGTGGAGGACGCGCTCGTCGGCGCGGGATGGGCGTACCGGCCGGAAGAAGGGTGGCTTTCGATCACGACGAGGACGGCGTCGCGTGCGCTGATCGGGCTGCTCGACGCGGGGACGCGTGATCTCTGGCATCGCATGGCCGGGCGCGTGCTGGAGCAAAACGTGGGGCCGCTCGGGCTCGCGGAGCCGGCGTATCACGCGGCCGTCGCGGGGGAGCGGGCCTCGGCGGCGGTGCTCGCGGCGGAGGCGGCGCTCGCGGCGGCGGGCGTGGGCTTGCGGAGGGCGGCGGCAGCGCTGATCGACGAGGCGCGTAGCCTCGATCCGGACGTGCAGGTGCCGGAGCTCTCGGACGAGGGCGAGCTGCTCATGGACCCGCGCGCCGAGGAGCTGTCGATCGCGTCGATCATCGAGGCGGCGATGGGGGAGGGGGGACAGATGCGCGCCTCCGATCCGCACCCGCCGTTGTCGCTCGGTTCGCTCTCGCCCGAGAGCTTGAGCGCGGGGTCCGTGCCGCCGGAGAAAAACTCGGTGGCGGCGGCGGTCGCGGCGCTCGGCGAGGATCCCGAAGCGGTCGAGGATCCCGTGGTGATGGCGGAGCGGCTGTCGAAGCTCCTGCGCCAGGCGCTCGTCGAGGGCGACATCGAGACGCTGGAGGACATCCTCGTGCGGCTCCGGGTGACGGGAGAGCACGACGCGCTCGTCGAGCGGATGGGCGCGTTCGTCTTGCTCACCCGGGGCGATCCCGGCGAGGCGCTGCGCAAGCTGAAGGAAGCGAAGGAGGCGGCGAGCTCGCCGCGCGAGCGAGCGCGCGCGCTCCTGTCCTACGGCATCGCGCTCGCGTCGGCGGGCGACATGGATCGCGCGCTCATGGAGACGCTGACGGCGCTCGCGCGCGCCCGCGAGGCGTCGGATCGGCAGGCCGAGCAAGCGAGCGCGCGGTTCCTCGCGTACCTGTCGGCGGCGATGGGCCAGCCACAAGCGGCTTCGGTTTGGGTGAAGGTCGCGCAGACCCCCGGCGAGGCGCTCCGCGGTTGACAGGCCCGGGGTGGGCGAGCAAAAGCGTTGCCCATGAGCGCGACCGATTCCCCTTCCGCCGAGCCCGCGCGGGGGCGTCGTGCGCGCCACGTGATCGCCGCGCTCCTCGTGCTCTCCGCGCTCGGCCTCGCGGGCGCGATCGTTTCGTACTTCCAGTACGCCGCGGTGTGGTTGCGGAAGCCGCCGCGCCTGCAGCCGTGCGTGCTCAGCGCGCGGCGCGCGCTCACGCGCGAGGAGCCCGTCATGGGCTCGATCCCTCACCTGACGCAGGAGGGGAGCACGGTGTACCTGCGGCCGGCCGAGGATCGGGCCGTGGTGTGCCTCGGGCGCATCTCGACGTCGGTCGCGTCGGCCTTCGCGGCGGCGTTCGTGGAGATCGAGCCCGCGGCGCGGGCGCGCGCGCTCGCGGTGGCGATGAAGGACCACGTGCCGCGGGAGGCCTCGGCGGATCAGGTGGCGGCCTCGGCGTGGCTGATCGCGTCGGGGGCGATGCGAGCGCTGCCCGAGACGCCGGAGACCACCGCCGCGCGTGAGGAGATCGACGGGATGAACGCGTGCCGCTTCGTGTTGCGTTCGACGTGCCCGACGCGGCCGCCGATCCCGATCGTGGTGTGGGCGGCGGGGGTCCCGTCGTCGCTCGGCTTGCTCTTCGGCGCGGGCCTCGGCGTGCGCGCGGTCGTGCGTACCGTGCGTGCGCGTCGCCGGCGCAAGGCTGCCTGAGGTTTCCGCCTAGTCCCCCTCGTCGAGCAGGCGCACCGCGCTCTCGATCGCGACGAGCTTGCCGACGAGGTAGAGCACGTCGTCCTCGCGAAACGGCGCGCTCGCGGTGACGTCTTCGCAGAGGGAACGGCCCCTGCGGATCGCCACGAGGCTCGCGCCCGTCTTGCGGCGCAGATCGAGGTCGAACGGGCTCTTGCCGCACGCGAAGGATCCGCGCCGCACGAGGAACGTCTCCACCTTGAGCTCGCCGAGCTCGGGCAAGGTCGCGAGCGTGGGCCGCTGCAGCGTCTGCTTCCGGATGAAGAGCCCCTTGCTCTCGCGGCGCGCGACGTTCACGCGCTCGATGATCACGTTCCGCGGGATGCCGCGCCGGCGCAGCACACGCGCGATCATTTCGAGCCCGGCTTCGAGCTCCTCGAAGACGACCTCTTCGGCGCCGAGCTCGGTGAGCGCGCGGTCCGCGGCGATGTAGTGCGCGCGCACGAGCACGGGGATCTTCGGCGCGCTTTGCTTGGCGGCGGCGACAGCGCGGCGCGTGGCCTCGGGGTCGTTGATGAGCAGGACGAGCGCAGCAGCGTGCTCGACGCGCGCGCTCGCGAGCGCCTCCGGGCTCGTGACGTCCGCGTAATACGCAGGCTCGCCGGCTTCACGCGCGGTGCGCACGGTCTCCGCGTTCAGCTCCAGCACGAGGTAGGGCACCGACGTCTCGGCGAGCGCGCGCGCCAGCATCTTTCCGGCGACGCCGTACCCCACGATGATCACGTGCTCCGAGAGCGCGGAGTGCTCGGGCATCGGCTCGTCGATGCCGCGCGCCCCGAGCAGGCGTTCGAGCGGCTTCAGGATCTTCTCCCCGGCGCGCACGCGCGGCGCGAGGTGCATCGCGAGCGGCGTGATGATCATGCTGAGCACGCCGGCCGCGAGGAGCGCCCGATCTTCGCTCGGCGTGATGAGCCCGTTCCGCTCGGCGAGCGTGGCGAGCACGAAGCCGAACTCGCCGAACTGCGCGAGCCCCACGCCCGCGAGCCACGCGACGCGCGCGGGGAAACGCATCGACAGGGCCGAGAGCGTCGCGATGAACCCTTTTCCGATGACGAACGCGGCGAGATAAAGCCCCACCGAGAGCGGCCTGTCGAGGAGCACGTGCGCGTCGAGCAGCATGCCGAGCGAGACGAAGAACAGGCTCGTGAACGCGTGGCGCAGCGGCAGGACGTCGCCGATCGCGCGGTGCGCGTACTCGCTGCCCGCGAGCAGGATGCCCGCGAGGAACGCGCCGAGCGCGAGCGAGAGGCCCGCGAGCGACGTGAAGAACGCCGTCGCCAGGCAGATGCCGAGCACAGCCATGAGGAAGAGCTCGCGGCTCCGCGCGCGGTCCACGAGCGCGAAGAAGCGCGGCACGAGCGAACGCGCCACGACCACCGTGACCAGGACGAGCAGCGCAGCCTTGCCAAGCGCGAGCAGGAGATCATGCGCGGGATCCCCGCCGGATTTGCCGGCGAGGATCGGGATCACGAGCACCATCGGCACGACGCAGAGGTCCTGGAAGATCAGCGCGCCGACGATGAAGCGGCCGTGCGGCGCGTCGACCTCGCCGCGCTCGGCGAGCGTGCGGAGCACGAGCGCGGTGCTGGAGAGCGCGAACAGAAAGCCGAAGAGGATCCCACGGGCGTACGTCTGTCCCGCGAGGCGCGCGCAGAGGACCGACGCGAGGATCGTGAGGCCCACCTGGAGCGAGCCGCCGATCGTGACGGTCTTGGCGATCTGCCGCAGCCGTTCGAGCGAGAACTCGAGGCCGATGCCGAAGAGCAGGAGCACGACGCCGATCTCGGCGAGCGATTGGATGCGGTGCGCGTCGCTGAGCAGGCCGAATCCCGTGGGCCCGATGAACGCGCCCGCGAGCAGGAGCCCTGCGACGGCGGGCAGACGCACGCGGCCGAGCACGAGGACGACGAGGACACCGACGATCGAGATGATCGCGAGATCTCGGAGGATCGGGAGCTGCTCCATGGTCCGCCGCGCCGGGGCGAGCCCTCTCGCCCGTGCGAGACGTGGATGCAGGAAGCGCGCGCGGGGCTCAGCGCGAAAGCGGCGTCCCGCGCGTGAGCGCCTCGATCGCCGCGAGGTCTCTCTCGGCCGCGTCCGGCGGGGCAGGCTTTCGCGGCCAGGCGAGTTCGATCTCCCCGTCGAACCAGTACACGTGCTGCGCGTCGATGTAGCCGTGCGCTCCGCCCACGGCCGCGAGCGTCGCGAGGGCCTGCCGAAGCCGCTCGATCGCCGCCGGGTCGATCGCCCGCGGCGCATCCGCGAGCGCCTTGCCGAGCGGCGGCGCCACCCAGATTTCGCCGGCCGCTCGATCCACGCGCAGCACCGTCGGCAGCGCGGGAGACCCGGTCCGCGCGAAGGCGCGCGCGCGGGCGAGGGACGCCTCGTCCATCGGGATCACGAGCACCTCGCGATCGAGCCACGCGTCGTGGCGCAGGCTCGCCATGTCGCGCCCGTCGCCGAGCGCGAGCGGCGGACCGAGGCGCTCGCCCTCCCTCGGCGCGGCGGGCCGCTCGCTCGGGTTCGGCGTGACCCATCGTCGGGGCAACGCCTCCGGCCAGCGCAACGCCGACAGCGCGCGCCGCGCTTCGAAGGCGTCTTCCGGCCGGCGATCCGGCTCGTCCGCGAGCAGCGCGGCCACGGCAGCGTCGTGCTCCGCCCCGAGCTCCGGGTTCGTCTCGCTCGGCGCTCCCCGATGAAAACGCCCGCGCGTGGGCTCGGCCGCCTCGCCCGTGAGCAGCTCGTAAAGCACGGCGCCCACCGCGTAGAGATCACTCGTGATCCCCGCCGGACGACCGAGCCTCTGCTCGGGCGACATGTACGCGTACGTGCCGATCGCGCCGGCCGTCGCCGTGCTCGACAGGTCGCCGAGGTGCGCGGCGCCGAAGTCCGAGAGCATCGCCGTGCCCGCGTCGTCGAAGAGCACGTTCGCAGGCTTCACGTCGCGGTGCAGGATCCCGAGCCGATGCGCCTCGCCGAGCGCCGACAAAAGGAGGCAGGCGATCTCCACGGCACGCGCCGGCGCCACCGGCCCCTCGCGCATCTTGTCCGCGAGCGACCCTCCGCGCATGAACGCGAGCACCATCGCCGGCCCTTCGGGCACGTACTGATGGAGCGGCACCACGTTCGGATGGCGCAGCCGTTCGAGCGCGCGCGCTTCTCGCTCGAAGCGTTGCAGCGCGTCGCGCCCCGCGCCCTCGACGAGCCCGCTGAAGATCTTCACCGCGACGCGCTCGCCGCTGATCCGATCGATCGCCTCGACGAGCCGCGCATGCGCCGACGACGCGATCTCCCGCGTCGTCTCGTACCGGCCGAAAAGAACGACGCCTCCGCCGCGCCGCTCGTTTTTCCGGTCCGACCCGCCCGGCGCCTCCTTCGCGGGCGGCTCCGCGTGCACCCCGAGCCGCGCCATCTCCGCGCGTGTCTCCCGCGCCGCCTCGGCGAGCCCCACTTCCTCGAAGCACCGCGCGAGCAGCGGCAGCGCCGCGGCCCGCTCGGGCGCCGACGCGTCGATCTGTTGCAGCGCCTTGATCGCTCCCTCAGTTCGCCCGTGCCGCGCGAGCAGCGCGCCCAGCGCGAGCCGCGGCGCCGCGTCCTCCGGCCGTTGCCGGAGCGCGCCTTCGAGCGCGCGCGCCGCCTCGGCCGGTTGCCCCGCGCGCTCGAAGTTCTCGGCCGCGAGCATCACCTCGCCAGCCGCGACGAACGCGCGCGCCGCCTCCACGTGCTCGCCGAGCTGCGTGTAGAGCGCCCCTGCGTACTTGCTGAACCCCCGCGACGCGAGATCCGACGCCGTAGCGAGCGCGATCTCCCTCGGCAGCCGCTCCACGATGCGCGCGATCGCCTCCCGCGCCGTCGCCTCGTCGCCCCCGAGCGCAGCCATCCGCGCCGCCCGCCGCGCGTCCCCCGCGAGCAACGCCTCCCGCGCAGCTCCCGCGAAATCACACGCCTCCTCCAGCCGGCGCGAGGCCTCCGCGTGCGTCCGGGAACGCTCTGCCGTCTCGCGCTCGTCGGGGTTCATCGATCGGTCCCCGCTGGTTTGGCCGGATGAACGTTCGTCAGGGCGACGTCGCCACGATCGTTGCGCGGCCAACGACGGACAGGTCGAACCGGAGCTCGCCCGCGTCGATCCCCGTGGCCGCGAAGCCACCCTGGCGGATGCGATGCACCGAGAGCGCGACCGTCGCGGGCAGCGCGCCCCAGGTCTTCTTGCCGAGCACGGACTGCGGGATCACGCCTTCGCCGGAATCGTTGTAGGCGCAACGAATGCCCGTGCCGCTCGACGCCGTGAGATCCACGTAGACGAGGTCGCCCACCGCGGGCGCCTCGCTCGCGTTCCATCGCAATGTCGCCGCCGCCCCGTCCTCGAACACCACGCCCTCGGCGAGCGCGGTTTCTCCCAGACGAACCCGCTCCGGCGCGCTCGGCGCGTCGGCCTCGATCGAGAACGGATTCAGCGTCGCCGAGCCCGTGCTCTCGAGGACGTACCGTGCGGGCGCCGGCAGATCACTCTGCGCATCGCGCGACGTGTAGAACACGCCCGAGACGAACGCGCCCACATCCGGGAACGCCCGCGTCGCCAGCGGCATGCGCGTCGTCCCGGTCTGGATCGACAGATCGCCCACGTCGAGCAGCTCGATCGTGCCGAGCGCGGAGAGCGCATCGGAATCCTCGGCCGCGGCGAACGGCGTGAGCGCGATACACTCGCCCGCGGCCGGCAGCTCCAGCCACGATCCGCCGACCACGCGCTCGGCCAGGCCGGGATCCGCGCCGGACGCGAGGCGCATGAACTTCGCCGAGACGTTCGTCTGGACGAATTCGCCCTCGGCGGCGCTGCGTTCGACGAGGACGATCGCCTCGGTCGTGGACCCGATCGCGCTCGTGATCTCGTCGGCGTCGGCCACGGGAGCCGAGCAACCGCCCACGACGACGCCGAGAGAGGCGAGGAGCGCGGGCAGCGGGACGTTCGAGGAGCGCATGATCGCCAGTTTATGGTGGGTCCGCGGGGTGGGCAAGCCCTCGCCCGAGGTCGCTTCCGCGGGGACCGATTCTCGGCCGAAATTCGCGCAAAAGAGTCAGAAGCCGAGGATCAGGGCGCCCGCAGGAGTCAGCGAAAACTGGTTGAACGAGACGTCCGTGGCGCCCAGGCGGCCCGAGACCGCGTGCCAGTCCCCGCCGATTTCCACGGCCACATGCACGTGACGGAATCCGAGCCGCAGCCCGGCCACCATCCCGACCCGGACGTGCTCGCCCGTGAGCGTCGTCGGCTTGTCCAGATCCGCGGAAGGATAGGTCCCGCGCACCCAGGAGACCCCCGCCCGCGGGCCGATCCACCCCGAATAAAGCTCCCCCGTGCTCTTCCAGCCGATGAGCAGCGGCACGTCGAGCCCCCCGCCGAGCAGCGAGCCCGCATCCTTCCCCTCGCTCGGTCGCCCCGACAGGATCAGCTCGCCGCCGAGACCCATCGAGAGCGCGACGCTCTTGCTCAACGCGAACGCGTGCCGTCCGTCCAGACGAACCGCCCGCCCCGAGTACGTGAGCCCCGCCTCGTTCGCGCCCGCGATGCCCACGCGACCGCCCACCCACGGCGCGACGGCAGGCGCGACGGTTCGATCCTGGAGGATGCTCTCGGCCAGCGCTTCCTCCGTCCCAGGCGCGCTCGGGAGTGCAGCGAGGACGGGTCGGCCGGACAAACCTGCGCCCAGCGTGACCTTGCCGGGCGAGAGGACGTGTGCGGGGTGAAGGAGGGGAGCGCCGCCGCCACAACCACCCAGGCCCAGCGCGCAGAGCGCGAGGGCGAGGGCGAGGGCGAACAGCCGGAGCTTTGGGCGGGCCGTGGGCGGATGCACCTCGGAAGCGGCGCTCCTCTTGGCTACTTGCGGAAACGGGAGGGGTAGTCGTTCGCGGTGACCTTCTTCTTCAGCTCGGCGTCGTCCGGGTGCAGGCGAGAGGCCCGCGTGATGAGCGCGTCCTCGGTCTCCGCGCGCTTCGGGTCGGGCAAGCAGCACTCCACCGGACAAACCGCCTGGCAAGCCTCGTGGTCGTAGAAGCCCACGCACTCGGTGCAAAGCTCGGGGTCGATCACGTAGATCTCGTCGCCCTCGCTGATCGCCTCGTTGGGGCACTCCGGTTCGCAAGCGCCGCAGTTGATGCAATCTTCGGTGATATAGGTAGCCATGGGGTTGCTTCGTCCTCCGGGGGTGCGGTCCGGAATTTCCCGGTATCTAAAGGGCGGCGCCCCGGCTGTCAATTCGAGCGTTCCGCACGTTCGAGAAGGGCCGGGCTCTGCGCCGCGCGCCCTCCAGACCATGGGCGGGCAGGGAGCGGCGTCCCCATCGTGCAGTGCCCCGGGCCATCCGTCCAGAGCCACGCCGCGCTCCCGAGCGGGCGCGCCACGGTCGACCTCGATCGGCCGGTGGATCCCGGCGTCGTCGCGTCGGCCGCGGCGCCCGGTTGCACGCCGGCCCGAGGCCCGTTAGTACGCTTGCCCTGCGATGCCCCGACCCCGCGTGATCTCGCTCGTCCTCGCCGCCCTCGTCGCTGCGCTCGCCGGCTGCACGCCGAAGATCGGGGACGACTGCACCAACTCGCTCGATTGCTCGCAGACGGGGGACCGCCTCTGCGACAGCACCCAGCCCGGCGGCTACTGCACGCTCTTCGGCTGCGAGCCCGACAAGTGCCCGGAAGGTGACGGCGTCTGCGTCGCGTTCTCGGCGGAGCTCGATCCCGCCTGTGGCGCCGCGGACGACGCGACCTGGGGCCGCTTCGGGCGGACGTTCTGCATGGCCGGCTGCGACGGCAACAGCGACTGCCGCGACGGCTACGAGTGCGCCCGGCCGTCCGAGCGCGCCGCGCGGGTCATCGACTTCGAGCCGATCGCCGAGCGCATCTGCGTGGTGAAGATCCCGCCGCCGCCGGTGTCGGTCGAGATTCCGCAGATCTGCCTGCCCTCCGAGGCGCCCGCACCGCCGCCGGCCTGGGTCCCCACGGGGGCCGGAGGTGCAGGTGGAGCTGGTGGAGCCGGCGGCGCGGGAGGTGCCGGTGGAGCCGGTGGAGCCGGCGGAGCCGGAGGCGCAGGCGGAGCCGGTGGATCCGGAGGCGCAGGCGGAGCTGGTGGAGCCGGAGGCGCAGGCGGAGCTGGTGGCGCGGGCGGCGGTCCCTGAGGTCTTTCCGGACGATCCGCGGGACGTGATCCGGCACCCGCCGTGCTAGCCTCGCCGCGCATGTTCCGGGCGCCCGCGCTTCCCCGCACCCTCGACGCCGCCCTCCGCGACGTGGGCTCGTCCAAAGCCGCCGTGCGCGAGGAGGCCGTGCGTGACCTCGTCCGCCACGCCGAGGACGCACGCAGCCAGGTCGTGCGCGCCCTCGAACGCGCGCTCTCGGACGAAGCCGCCCCCGTCCGCTCGGCCGCCGCGCTCGGGCTCGCCGACGTGGGCGCAAACGAAGCGCTGCCCGCCCTGCTCGTCGCCATCGAAGACGACGACGTCCACGTGCGGCAGATGGCCCTCACCGCGCTCGGCGAGATCGGCGACTGCCGCGCCGCCCAGAGGCTCGCCCGCGCGCTCGAAGACGCCCGCGCAGAGGTGCGGTTCCAGGCCGTCATCGCGTACGCCCGCGTCTGCACGGATCGCGCGTCCATCGTGGAGGCGCTCGCCGCCCGCACGCGCGACGCAGACCCGCTCGTTTGCCACATCGCGCTCCGCATGGCCGAGGAGATCGGCGGCGAGGAAGGCGCGCACGTGGTCGATCCGATCCTCGCAGCAAGAGCGCGCGCGCTCGTCGAGCACGACGCCCCGACGGTGCGCGTCGCCGCGGCCGTGGTCCTCGGCCGCGCCGGGGATCCGGCGGGGGCGAAGGTGCTCGCGTCGGTGGTGAACGGCGCGATCAAGACGGAAGACGCCGAGGACGAGGCGGCCGCGATCGAGCTCGCAGGAGCGCTCGGCCTGGAAGAGGCGCGCGCGGGGCTCGAGCGGCGCGCGTTCGGCGGCGCGTTCGGCCTGGGCCGCGACCGTTTTTCCTGGCACGCGCGTGTCGCGCTGGCGTGCATGGGCCACGCGCGCGCCACGCGCGAGATCGTCAGCGAGCTCGGGTCGTGGGATCGCAACAAGCGCACGCTCGCGGTCGCCGCCGTGGGGCGCGCGCGCATCCGCTCGGCCCGCACGATCCTCGCGGCCATGGAAGGGGATCCCTCGCGGGCCGACCCGCACGCCGTGAGCGAGGCGCTCCTCGCGCTCGCGGAGGACGAACCGGCATGAACGAACCGAGAGATCCGAACGCCGTCCGCTTTGATCCCGCGGCCGGCGCCGATCACGTCGAGAGCTACTTCCTCAAAGCGAACGACCCGGCGGGCGACCGCGCGCTCTGGATCAAGGCCACGATCTTCGCCTCCGCGCGCGAGCCCGGCCGCGCCCTCGCCGAGGGCTGGGCGATCGCCTTCGATCGTCGCGGCGGACAGAGCAAACACGTCGCCGTCAAGCACGTGCTCCCCTTCGCGGATGCGCTCTTCGGCAGGGAGGGCCTCGACGTGGCCTGGAGCCTCTCCGTGGCCGGCGACGGCGCCTCCGAGGAGCGCATGCGCATCCGGCCTGGCGAGACGCACGGCCGCATCGCGCGGCGGGAGCACGCGATCCGCTGGGACCTTCGCTTCGAGGGCGAGGCGAGCCCGTTCGTCCCGTTCCCGCACGCCTCGATGTACCGCGGCAAATTCCCCAAATCGAAGACGCTCACGCCGTACCCGGACCTCGTGTTCTCCGGCGAGGTCGAGGTCGACGGCGAGCGTTGGGACCTCTCGAACTGGCGCGGCATGCAGGGGCACAACTGGGGCCGCGGGCACGCTGATCTTTATGCCTGGTGCCACGTCAACACGTGGGAGAGCGACGCGGAGCTGGGGTTTGGGGCGAAGGGCGCCGACAGACGACCCGAAGCCCCAAGCGTCGACTTGACCGTCGAGGCCCTCTCCGGCCGCGTCCGCGTGGGCCCCGTGCTCACGCCGCTCGTCACGCTCGTTTGCGCGCGCTTCCGCGGCGTGACGTACACGTGGAACGGCCCGCTCGAGATCGCGCGCGCGCACGGCGACGTCGGCTTGCGTCGCTACAGCTTCTCCGCGGAGAGCCGCGCCGCGCGCATCGAGGGCTCGTTCGAGGCGGAGACGGACGACATGGTCGGCCTCTACTATCCGAACCCGGACGGCCCCATGACGTACTGCTTGAACAGCAAGCTCGCGCGCGCGCATGTGCGCTTCGAGGCGTCGGGCCGGCCGCCCGTCGTCGTGAAGAGCCGCGCCGCCGCGCTCGAGATCGGCACGCGCGACGCCGACCACGGCGTGAGGATGCACGTATGAACGACACCTTCACCGAGGCCGATCTGGCCCCCGATCCGCAGGAAAAGCGGGACCGTCTCCTCGCCGTCGCCGACCGCGTCGCGGCCCTCGTCGCCGTCCTCGCGGGCGGCGTGTACATCGGCGGCATGATCGCCCTCGGCGCAGGCGCGGCGCCCATCGTCTTCAGCATGCTCCCCCGCTCGATCGCGGGCGACGTGATGGGCGCGATCTTCGCGCGCTTCGACGCGGTTGCCCTCGGCGCGGCCCTCGCGGTGCTCGCCGCCGAGGTCACGCGCATGATCGCCGCGCGCCGTCGCGGCCGCACGATCCTCTCGCGCCTGCGCCGCTCGTGCACGCTCTTCATGGCCGTCTGCGCGGCCTACGTGGCCCTCTCGCTCTCGCCGCGCATCAACGATCTGCACAGGCAGGGCGTGCAGCGCGACGACACGCCGCAGGGCCAGGTCCTCGAGGCTGTTCACAAGCGCGCCGAGCTCTTTGGGAAGATCGGCATGGGGATGGCTTTCGGCCTCGTCGTGCTCAGCGTCTTCACCATCCAGCCGCGGAGACCGGAGGACGAGGAAGACGATGAAGAGGCGGCCGCGCCCTTGCCGCCCGGCCCTCGCGACGACTGACGCGCCCTTCCCGAAGGGCCGAGCGGCTGGCCCTCGTGCGACGCAGAAGGTATGATTCCGCCTTCCGGAAGGCGAGGTTTGCTGCCCGTCACGCGGGTGGCCTGGTCTTTCTTTTCGTTCGCGTGGAGGCGGCCGATGAAAATGAAGAGCGCATGGTGGGTCCTCACGACCCTTGGATTGAGCCTCGGGCTCGCGGTCAACAGCACGGGCTGCGGCGACGATGGCAACACCGGCCCAGGCGGCACGGGCGGCGCGGGTGGCGTTGGCGGCACGGGCGGCGTCGGCGGCGTGGGCGGCACGGGCGGCACGGGCGGCTCGGTCGATTCGGGCGACTGGCTCGGCTTGCCTTGCACGACCGACTCCGAGTGTGCCCCTGGGACCTGCGTCGCGGCGGGCACGGACGACCCGGTGTTCCTGGGCGGCCCGCAGAATGGGTATTGCAGCAAGCCCTGCGCGAAGAGCGGCGACTGTCCGGGCGTCGGCAGCATTTGCTACAAGGGCCCGAACAACAGCGCGGCCGAGGGGCGCTGCGTGCTCGGCTGCGAGATCGGACCTGGCTTCAGCGGGGGCTTCAACCCGTTCGCCGAGCTTGATCCGTTCAAGTGCCAGGGCCGCGAGGACCTCCGCTGCCAGCGCCGCTCCGACGGCGACATCTGCCTGCCCACGTGCAGCAACGACCTCGCGTGCGGCGACAACCGCTACTGCCAGCTCACGCCCGGCGTGTGCATCGGCGAGGAGGTCCCCGGCAAGCAGCTCGGCGAGATCTGTGATCCGATGGGCGCCGAATGCAGCACGGGCCTCTGCGTCGGTGGCCTCCCCGGCGGCAAGGGCTTCTGCTCCGGCTACTGCGTGCTCGGCGGCGATCCGCTCCAGGGAGAGTGCGGCGGCCTCGAAGAGGGCCTTTGCCTGATCCCGCCTGCCGTGCCGAACTGCCCCCAGGGCGAGCTTTGCTCGGGCGCCGGGGATTACGGCTTCTGCTCGAACTCGTGCGCCCAGCAGGACGATTGCGCGGCGCCGGGCCTCTGGTGCCGCACCATTGGCGGCACGGGCTTCTGCTTCTTCTCGCTCGAGTGCCCGAATGGCCAGGCCGACTGCGCGCAGATCGCGGGCACGACCTGCACCGAGACGAAGGAAGGCTCGTACTGCCTCGAGTCGAAGTACCCGCTCGGCACGCTGGCGCCCGAGAGCGGCTCTGGCGGCGGCGGTGGCATGGGTGGCGCCGGTGGCATGGGCGGCGCCGGTGGCATGGGCGGCGCTGGTGGCATGGGCGGCGCTGGTGGCGCCGGTGGTGCCGGTGGCGCTGGTGGCGCCGGTGGTATGGGCGGCATGCCCTGAGCCCTCGCCGACGCTGATGCATCTCGAAGAGGCCGCGGCGGGATCGCTGCGGCTTCTTCCTTTTCGAAGCCTCGACGCGGCTCATGGTATCGTCGCGCCATGTCGCCGATCCGCTTGGCTTCCCTCGTCCTCGTCTCGCTCTCGGCTGGGCTGCTCCTCGGTTGTCCGGGCACCGAAACCCCTCCGGGCGGCTCCGCGGGAACGGGCGGCACGGGCGGCACGGGCGGTATGGGCGGGTTGGGCGGCATGGGCGGCGACGGGGGCATGACGACCTCGTCGTCGGGCACCGGGGGAGCGCTCCCCATGTGCACGGACTTTGGCGACGTCACCCAGTCGGATTGCAACCTGCTCGCGCAGGATTGCGAGGGCGCGAACGAGACATGCCGGCCGAACTCGCTCGGCACGGGCACCGTCTGCGAGGGCGGCGGCGGCGTGAAGGGGGTCGGCGCGAAGTGCACCGCGTCCTTCGGCGAGTGCGCGGCCGGCCTGTATTGCGTCTTCGGCTACTGCACGCCCGTCTGCTGCCAGAGCGAGCCGGCGTTTTTCTGCGGCAGCGCCAAGTGCAGCGTTCGCATCAACTACGGCTCGAAGCGGATCTGGACCTGCAACTTCGCCCCCTCCTGCACGCTCTTCGACGGGAAGGAGTGCGACGAGGACACCGAATGCCGCCTGACCGTGCTCGAGGACGAGCTCGCGCTTTGTGTCCCGCCGTCGGGGAAGTTCGCCGCCGAGGGGGAGCCGTGCGACGCCATCAACGACTGCGGCGAGGCCCAGCGCTGCGACTCGGTCTGCCGGTATAGCTGCCTGAACATGGGCTGGCAGGACCTCGAGCTGGGCAAGGGCGGCTGTCCCGCGGGCCAGACCTGCACCCCCGACACGCCGCTCTACGGCGTCTGCCGCCCCTGAAGCCCCTCTACACCCGGGCGGATTCGCGCTAGGTTCGCCTGCATGCACGACCACGACGTTGAGGCGCGCGGGCCCGTGATGGAGGCGCCCGCGACGCCGGCTCCCCACGCCGCCGAGGCCCCGGATCTCGGGCTCCTCCGCGTGTTCCGCGACGACGGCAGCGCCGATCCCGCGACCGACCCCGGCCTGCCGCCGCACGTGCTTCTCCGCGCCTACCGCGAGATGAAGCGCGTCCGCCTCATCGACACGCGCATGATGCTCCTGCAGCGCCAGGGCCGCATCCACTTCGCCGGCGAGTGTCGCGGCCAGGAGGCGACGCCGATCGCCACGGGCCTCGTGCTCGAGCGCGAGGACTGGGTGTTCCCGGCCCTGCGCGAGAGCGCGATCATGCTCGTGCGGGGCTTCCCGCTCAAGAGCTACATCGCGCAGTACTTCGGCAACGCGGGCGACGTGCTCAAGGGCCGGCAGATGCCCTCGCACATGAGCGGCCGCGCCGTGAACCAGGTCGCGTGGTCGAGCTGCATGGCCACGCAGCTCCCGCACGCCGTCGGCGCCGCCTGGGCCGCGAAGATGCGCAAGGACCGCAGCGTCGTCCTCGGCTTCGTCGGCGACGGCGGCACGAGCGAGCCCGACTTCCACAACGCCCTGAACTTCGCGGGCGTCTTCAAGGTCCCGTGTGTCCTGGTTTGTCAAAACAACCACTGGGCGATCAGCGTCCCTGCGGGGAAGCAGACGGCGTCGCCCACGTTCGCGGTGAAGGGCCGCGCGTACGGCGTCCCCTCGGTGCGCGTCGATGGCAACGACGTGCTCGCGGTCTACCGTGTCGTCTCCGACGCGGTCGCCCGCGCGCGGAGCGGCGGCGGGCCCACGTTCATCGAGTCCGTGACCTACCGCATGGGCGCGCACTCTTCGAGCGACGATCCCACGCGGTATCGCGCGCAGGAGGAGGTCGACACGTGGGCGCAGCGCGACCCGATCGTGCGTTTGCGCCGTCACCTCGTCCACCGGGGCTTGCTCGACGAGGCGGAGGAGGCGGCGCTCGAGGACGGGCTCATGGCCGAGATCAGCGCGGCGATCCAGGAGGTCGAGGCGCTCGGCCCGCCTGCGCGCGAGACGCTCTTCGACGACGTGTATGCGGAGCTGCCTTGGCACCTCGCCGAGCAACGGGCCGAGGTCCTGGCGAACCGCCCCCACCCGGGCTCATTCGTCAACGATGGGGGGGTCCGAGAACCCCCCCAAACCCCCCCGGGGCGTTGACCGAACTCCCCGGGGCGTTGACCGAACTCCCCGGGGCGTTGACCGAACTCCCCAGGGCGTTGACCGAACCCCCCAGGGCGTTGACCGAACCCCCCAGGGCGTTGACCGAACCCCCCAGGGCGTTGACCGAACTCCCCTGGGCGTTGACCGAACTCCCCGGGGCGTTGACCGAACGCCCCGGGGCGTTGACCGAACTCCCCGGGGCGTTGACCGAACTCCCCGGGGCGTTGACCGAACTCCCCAGGGCGTTGACCGAACTCCCCAGGGCGTTGACCGAACTCCCCAGGGCGTTGACCGAACTCCCCTGGGCGTTGACCGAACCCCCCTGGGCGCCGCCCAAACCCCCCTGGGCTCTGGTCGACCGCTTTTTCCGACCCCACCTTTCCCTCGACATGGTAATCCGCGCCCAAAAGGGGCTGTCGGCCCGCGTTCCACCTTGGAGAATCGGATGAAGACCTACGACGCGATCGTGATCGGCAGCGGACCCGGCGGCTACGTCTGCGCGATTCGGCTCGGCCAGCTCAAGCAGAAGACGCTGTGCATCGAGAAGGAAGAGGTGGGCGGCGTGTGCCTCAACTGGGGCTGCATCCCGTCGAAGGCGCTCATAAACGCGGCGCACACCTACGAGAAGGCGCACTCGTCGATGGCGACGATGGGCATCAAGCTCGGCTCGGTCGAGCACGACCCGAACGCGATGCAGGACTGGAAGGAAGGCATCGTCAAGCGCCTCACGGGCGGCGTGCGAGGCCTGCTCAAGTCGAACGGCGCCGACCTCATGGCGGGCACGGCGACGATCGTCTCGCCGAACCGCATCGAGGTGAAGAAGGCGGACGGCTCGGTCGAGACGATCGAGGCGACGAAGGGCATCGTCCTGGCGACGGGCTCGACGACCATCGAGATCCCGAGCTTCAAGTTCGACGGCAAGCAGATCATCGGCGCGAAGGAGGCCGTGAGCCTGCGCGAGGTCCCGAAGCGGCTGCTCGTCATCGGCGGCGGCGTGATCGGGCTCGAGCTCGGCATGGTCTACCAGGCGTTCGGCGCCGAGCTCGTGGTCGTCGAGGCGATGCCGACGCTGCTCACGGGCGTCGATCAGGACTGCGTGAAGGTGGTCGAGCGCCGCATCCAGAAGCGCGGCGGCAAGATCTACAAGAACGCCAAGGCCATGGGCTACGAGAAGCAGGCCGACGGCTCGGTCGCCGTGAAGCTCGACGTCGAGGGCAAGCCCGAGACGGTCGTCACGGACATGGTCCTCGTCGCGGTCGGCATGCGGCCGAACTCGCGCGGGCTCGGCCTCGAGAACGTGGGCGTGAACATCGACAAGCGCGGGTTCGTGCCTTCGGACGAGTTCGGCCGGACGAACGTCCCGACGATCTACTCGATCGGCGACGTCTCGGGCCCGCCCATGCTCGCGCACAAGGCGTCGAAGGAGGGCGAGGTCATCGCGGAGGTCATCGCGGGCCACAAGGCGGCGAAGGACTGGGCGTGCATCCCGGGCGCGATCTTCACGGACCCGGAGATCGCGACCGCGGGCCTGACGGCCGAGGAAGCGCAGGCGAAGGGCATCGAGGTCTCGGTCGGCAAGTTCCCGTTCGCGGCGCTGGGCAAGGCGATGGCGATGATGGAGACCGACGGCTTCGTGAAGGTCGTGACCGACAAGAAGACGAAGCAGGTGCTCGGCGTGCACATCGTCGGCCCCGAGGCGAGCACGATGATCAGCGAAGGCGCCCTCGCGCTCGAGATGGCCGCGTTCGCCGAGGACATCGCGCTCACGATCCACCCGCACCCGACGCTCGGCGAGGCGTTCATGGAAGCCGCCGCGCACGCGATGGGCGCTGCGGTCCACATCGTGAACCGCTAGATCAGCCTCCCTCCGCCCCCCTCCGCTCGAAGCACTCCTCCGGCACCTGCCGCTTCTTCCGCGTGACGCGCGTCGCCTCCACGAAGGCCGCCGTCACCGGATCGTGGTACCCGCTCGCCCCGCGCAGATCCGGCACGATCGCCTGGTAATGCCGCACGATCCTCCCCATCAGGATCTCGCGCATCCACTTGCCCACCATCGATGAAAGCGCGACCAGAAGGTCCGTCGCGTCCCCATCCCGCACGAACGCGATCTCGCCGAGCCCGGGGAACATGTACGCGCTCCGCGCCCGCGACTCCTCCAGCACCACGTGCATCCGCCCCCCGAGCGGACCAAACGCGCCGCCGTACTTCCCGAACCCGCCCACCTTCCCGCAGACCGCCTGCACGTCCTGCCCCGCGTCGTTCCGCATCGACAGGATCAGCCGCTCCATCGCGTGCAGATCCATCACGAACCGATTCTTCCCCGCCGCGAGCCCCTCGTTCAGCCGCTTCGCGCAGAGCACCTCGCTCCGCACCGCCACGATCGTCACCCCCTTTTTCTCCAGCCGATCGAGATCCCCGTGGATCGTCCGCACGAGCTCTGCGGGCGCCGTGAACGCCTCGCCCTCCGCGCCCCAGCACTGCGCCTCCACGTGCGGCGGACACGCCGCGCGAAGCTCTGCGCGATCCTCGCTCGCGATCGCGTGCGCGAGCTCGTCCGGCGTCCGCGCCGCCGCCGCGCGCCCCCCGCCTCGTTCCACCAGCGCGCGTGCCCAGGCTTCCGCGAGCCCCACGTCCCCGTAGGCCACCATCGCCTTCGAGTCCCCGAGCCGCTCGGCCAGGCCTCCGCGCGGCTTTCGCCCCACGATCGCCGCGCCCTCCTCCGTCACCCGTGCCATCACCGCCGTCACCAGCATCGGCCCGAGCCGGGGCCCGAGGCCGTTTTCGTCCGCACCGATCCGGAAGCCCGCCGTCGCCTTCTCCATCGCGCCGAGCTTTGCCACGAACGGACGCCCGCGTCATCGCGGTCACGACACGCTCGATCACCCCTTTCCGGTTCGATTGGCGTATCCTAAGGGCACCCTGATGAGCACGGGCGGGCGAGCGAGCCGGTTCCTGGGTGCCTTCGTGGCGATCGTCGCGGCGGGTTTGTCTGCGTGCGCGCCGCCGGCGCTCACCCGCGACGGGCAGGTCGTTTTTGCGCCTTCCGGCGGCCGCCGCGGCGCCTCGGTCATCACCGCGAACGGCGTCGAGTTCATGGACTCGACGGACCTGCCCAAGCCCGTCGTGCGCCGCAGCCCGAACGATCCCTGGACCCCGCCCACCGGCTTCCTCGTCCCCAAGGACGGCATCTGGCGCAAGACCTCGAGCCCCGTCGCGCTCCAGGGGCGTGGCCTCGCCGTCGTCGTTCGGTCGAGCGACACCCTCGTCCCGAGCTGGGGCGGCGAGGTCCTCCTCCGCATCGACGCCATCGCCCCGGTCGACGCGTTCCCCGCTGCCAAACCCTCCGTCCGCGCGCCGCGCCGCATCGCCATCGTGCTCGACGGCCGCAACCCGAACACCGCGCCCCTCGCCCGCGTCGCCCTCGACGACCTCGGCGATCGCGATCGCGTCGCCATCATCGACGCCTCCGGCCCGCGTGTCGTCGTCCCTGCCTTGCCCGGCTCGCATCGCACCTTGCTCGACGGCGCGATCACGCGTGTCCTCGAACGCCCGCGCGGCGGCGCTGCGGTCGCGAACACGCGTGACCTCGCGGGCGCCCTCGCCCTCGCGCGAGGGTTCGTCGGGGTGAAACCTGCCGAGGGCACGACGTCTCCTGCCGCGGGGCAAGTCCTCGTCCTCAGCGACGGCATCGGCGTCGCGCAGGCCGGCCTCCGCCTCGCGAACGAGGTCGCCTCCTTGCGCCGCGGAGGCGCGCAGATCTCCGCGGTCGGCACGCCCGATCGCCTCGACGTCGCGCACCTCGCGCCCCTCGGCGACGACGTCTTCGCGGGCGGCGCCTTTGCCGATCGCGAGGATGCGGTCGCTCGGATCGTCCCTCCGCCGGGGGAGGTCGTGCTCGAAGACGTCGAGCTCACGGTCCAGTCCGTCCCTGCGCCGGTCCGCGTCCTCGAGGTCTCGGGCGGGCTCGCTGCGCTCTCGATCGACCACGACCGCCTCCTGCTCGGCGACCTCTACGCGGGCGAGGCGCGCACGGAAATCGCGCGCATCGCCATGCCCGTGTGGGTGCCGGGCGAGCCCTGCGAGATCACCGTCTCGGCGCGGTACCGCGACGCGGCCACGGGCACCTGGCACACGGCCTCGCGCACCATCGAGGCTCGGTACGACGACGACGTCGAGCGCATCGCCAGCGCCCGCCATGGCGACGTCATCGCGTATGCCTCGGCGCTCGCCATGGTCCGGCGCCTCGGCCGCATCTTCCAGGGCAGCCGCTTCGACACCCTCGGCGGCCTCCGCCCTGTCGTCACCCTCCAGGCCGACTCGCTCGCGTCCCTCTCCCGCACGAGCCACGACCCCGCGCTCAGCACGCAGGCCGAGGTCCTGCGCACGCTCCTCGGCGCGATCGAGGATTGACCGGTCCTACCTCGCTGGAATGGTATTCAGCGACAAACCTCGCCGGGACCATCGGAGATCGTCGTGCACTGCCGCCCGCTCGGGCACCCGTCGTTGGGCGCGCCGCGCCGGCATCGCACCACGCACTCGTGGAACATCGGCCCGCGCGGCCCCGCGACCCCATAATACGACGCGCAACTCTCGCCGGCCCCGCACGTCCTTCCCCCGCACGACGTTCCCGGCTGCGTCGACGCTTCCCCGTTCGTCGGGTTCGCCGTGGGCGCCGGGTTCTCCGGATTCGCCGTGGGCACCACGCCTCCCGGCGGGGTCACCGTGGGTTCTTGCGGCACGAAGACCGTCGTCGTCGGGCTCGGCGTCGTTGCGCTCGGCGCTGGCTCCGTCGTCGTGCTGCCCGTCGTTTGTGGGGAATCGGGCGGCTGCGTGCCGCCATTGCAGGCCGAGAGGAGCAGGACCGCCGCGATCGAGCCGAGCAGACGCATCACGCCCGCGAGCTTAGCAGAGCCCTCGCGCTTCTGCCCATCACGCACCGTGACAGCGCCCACCCTCCGCCGCTACCATCCGCCGCGTGCAACGTTTCCTCCGAATCCTCCCCCTCACCGCCTCGTTTCCCCTCCTCGCGTGTGGCTCCACGGACGAACCCGCTGCTCTCCCTGACGCCCCGCGCTGCGAAATCGCGCTCCCTGCGCCCCCGGACGAGCGCCTCGCGCCCGACGGCACCGTTCTTCGCGATGCCCTCGGCCGCATCGTCTTCCTCCGCGGCGTCAACGCGGGCGGCCGCAGCAAATTCGCGCCCTTCGTCCCCTTCGATTTTGCGTCCACCGAGGCCGGTTTCCAGGAATCGCTCGATCGCTACCTCGATCGCGCCGCTGCGTGGGGGGTCTCCGCGCTCCGCGTCCCGTTCGTATGGGCCGCGATCGAGCCCACCCCGGGCACCGACGACGAGATCTTTCTCGCGCGTTACGACGCCCTCCTCGACGGCGCCTGGAAGCGCCGCATCTGGACGATCGTCGACTTCCACCAGGACATTTATTCCGACGTGTATTGCGGCGACGGTTTTCCCGGCTGGACCCTCCCGTTTCCCACGCCCGAGCCCCACCACGATTGCCCGGATTGGTTCGTCCGGTACTCCCAGGATGAAGACGTGAAGGCCGCGTTCGACAAATTCTGGACCGACGAGCACGGCGCCCGCACCGCGTTCCGCGCCTTATGGGAGCGCATCGCGGCCCGCCATGCGACGCGCCCCGGCGTCCTCGGCTACGAGCCCATCAACGAGCCGCACCAGGGCACGGCCGACCTGAAGACGTGGGAGAAAACCGTCCTCACGCCTTTCTACACCGAAATGGCCGCCCTCCTCCGCGCGAAGGACCCGACGGCGCTCGTCTTCTTCGACGCCACCGGCACCGACGCGATCGGCGCCGCCACATACCTCGACAAACCCGAGGGCGAAGGCCTCGTCTTTGCCCCGCACTGGTACGACTCCATTGCCCTCTTCGGCGGCACCCCGGCCCCTTCGAATGCGGCCACGTACCTCTCGAAATGGGCCGACAAGGGTCGTGAATGGAACATGCCCGTCCTCATCGGCGAATCGGGCGTCCCGCGGCACCTCGAGACTGCCGGCGAGTACGTCACGGCCGTCTACGACGCCATGGACGACAATGCCCTCCATTTCACCTACTGGGAGTACAGCGATTCGAAGGAGACCTGGAACGCCGAGGACCTCTCCCTCATCGATGACGAGGGCCAGGAAGCCACCGCGATCACCTCGGTCGTCGCGCGCCCCTATCCCCGCGCGGTCGCCGGTGAGGCGCCCTCGTTTCGTTACGATGCGGCAGCCCGCAGGTTTGCCCTCGCGTACGATGCGCCCACCGAGAACGGTGTCACGGAAATTATCGTTCCGGAGCGAAATTATCCTGCGGGCTACCGCGTCGAGCTCTCGAACGGCTGCGTCGACGCCACGCACCCGGGCGTCTTGCTCGTGCGCCCTTCCGCCGGCGCCACGCGCGTCGAGCTCTCGGTCCACCCTCGCTGACGGAGGTGGTTCGACCCCTCCGTCCTGGTGGAAATCCCAGGCGAGTCCTTGTAGGGTGCGCGCCGATAGCCGAAGGGAGACCTCACGTGGATATTTTCACTCGACTCGATCCGACGAAGACCTACACCACGCCGCAACTTCAGCTCATCTTGGGTGCGTGGGTCCTGAGCGGATTCGTCGATCCGGGCACCAAGGTCTCGACCACGAACGGGCACGTCGCAGAGGACGACTACACCAAGCAGTCGATCTACTCTCTCCTCTACTCGCTCTACCGCTCCGTTGGCATCGTCGAGGGCGACACGGGCGAGTCGTACGAATTCACGTTCAACACCTGGGGCTACGCGTGGCCCGAGGCCTGGGGGAAGTGCCCGATCCTGTCCTCCGATCCGCAGCGATTCGGTCGGATTGCGTACACGGGCCTCTATCAGTTCAACGAGATCCAGGAGTACGTCAAGGCGCGCAACGGCCGCGTTCACGTCATCGAGATGGGCTGTGGCACCGGCGCCGGCGCGCACCACGTCTGCCACAACGTGCTGCCGGACTGCACCTACGAGGCCGTCGACATGCAGAACGCCGCCATTGAGACGTGCAGGCGCAAGTTCGTCCCCGGCCTTCGCGGCCGCCTCGTCGCCACCCACTCGGACGCCACGAAGCTCTCGATCCCGGACGGGTCCGCGGACTTCGTCGCCGTCAACGAGACCCACGTCACCGAGATGGTAGGCGTCGTGACGCCGGAGGACGAGCGTTTCTTCCGCACCGCCTACCGTCTCCTCAAGCCCGGTGGTTTCCTCACGTGGGGCAACGCCATTCCCGACGTCACGTGGCAGCCTTGTTTCGATTTCCTGAAGTCGATCGGCATGAAGCAGGTCGAGGTCCGCGACGTCACGAAGGAAGCCATCCTCGCGCGTGACCTCGACGCGGGCCGCGCCGACGCGTACGTGCGCCACGTCCTCGACAAGTTCCCCGCGTTCCGCGTCCCCGTCGTCGGCGCCAAGAAGCGGCTCGAGGCGAAACTCGCGATGGAGAACTTCTATCGCAACCCCGGGACGAACCTGTACCAGAACATGGTCGACCGCACGGACACGTACAAGGTCGTCCTCTTCCAGAAGCCCGCCTGATCCCCCGAAAAACGAAGCGCCGCGGAAGGACGAACCCTCCGCGGCGCTCCCGTGCTTCGCGTCTCTCGATCTACTTCTTCGGCAACGCCTCGCTGATCCCGTACACCTGCTCCACGCCCGCCGGCACCTGCAGGCTCGACCCCTTGAAATCGTCGCCCACCGGCTCGACCGGCCCGCCCAGGCATTGCGCCAGGAACGTCTCGGCCACTGCATTGAAGCTCATCCGGTTCTCCGGCCGCGCGAACCCGTGCCCCTCATCGGGATACAGCACGTACGTCACCGGGATGTTCTTCGCCTGCATCGCCTTCACGATCTGATCACTCTCCGCCTGCTTCACGCGCGGATCGTTCGCGCCCTGCCCGATCAAGAGCGGCTTCTTGATCTTGCCCACGTGCGAAAGCGGGCTCCGCTCCTCCAAGAGCTTCGTCCCCTCGGGCGTCCCGGGATCCCCCATTCGCTTGTGGAACGTCGCCACCATCGGCGCCCAGTACGGCGGAATCGTCGCCAGGAGCGTCTTCAGATTCGACGGCCCCACGATGTCGACCCCGCAGGCGAACTGGTCCGGCGTGAACGTCAGCCCCACGAGCGTCGCGTACCCGCCGTAACTCCCGCCCATGATCGCTACCTTCGCGCCGTCCGCGACCTTCCCGTCCACGGCCCATTTCACCGCGTCGATCAGGTCGTCGTGCATCTTGCCCGCCCACTCGTTGTTCCCGGCGTTCAGGAACTTCTTCCCGAACCCGGTCGAGCCGCGGTAGTTCACCGACAGCACCGCATACCCGCGGTTCGCCAGCCACTGGTGCATCCCGTTCAGCCCCCAGGTGTCGCGCGCCCACGGCCCGCCGTGCACCAGGAGCACCATCGGGAGCGGCTTGTCCGGACGACCGTCGACCTCCGGATCCGACGCCTTCGGCAGCGTCAAATAACTCACCAGGTCGAGCCCGTCGCGCGACTTGATCACCACCGGGTGCATTTTCGAGAGCGGCTTGCCTTCGAGCGCCTTCAGGTTCGTGAACAGGAATTCCGTCTTCTTCTTGTCACGATCGTACCGGTAATACTTCACCGGCCCGTCCGAGGGCACGAGCGCCACGAGCCAGCGCTTGTCGTCGAGCGTCCGGCTGAGCACGCGCAGCTCCCCGTCGCCGAGCTTGCCGAGCAGCTCCAGATCCGGCTGGATCGACTTGTCGATCGTCTGCCACGTCGGCTTGTCGAACACCGCGGCCGCCGCTTGCAGCTTGCCGGTCTTCGGATGCGTGATGAACCGCTGCACGTCGGCCTTCGCGTCCTCGATGAGCAGCTTGGCCTTCTTCGTCGCGAAATCGAGCTCGAAGAGCGCCGCCGTGTTCCGGCCGCGGCTGTCGAGCAGGTAGAGCGTCTTGCCCGACCCGTCGAAGCCGACGGGGGCCGTCGTCTCGGCGTCTTCGAAGGGCACCGTCAGGTAGGGCTCGGGCTCCTTGCCCTTCTCCTTCGGCTTCGCGTTCGGATCGATGAACACGTCGCCGCCGTCGGGCCCCTTGCGCATCGCGAGCCGGACCTTGAAATCGTCGTCCGTCTCGAAGCCCGCGTAGTTCCCCTCGTTCTTGAAGACGAGCTTCTTCTCGCCGGTCTTGATGTCGATCCGGTAGAGGTCGTGCACCTTCTTGTCGCGGTCGTTGATCCCGACCAGCACCTCGCCGGGGATCTTCTGCGACACGCCCGAGATCCGCGCCGCGATCCCGTCGATCGGCGTGAGATCCTTCGTCTCGCCTTTCTTCAGATCGACCGCGTAGAGATGCCAGTTCTCGTCGCCGCCCTTGTCCTGCACGTAGAGCACGTGGTCGTTCGTGTAGGCCCAGAAATATTGCCGGATCCCACGCACCTTGTCGGCCGTCACGGGCTTGGCTTTCGACGGATCTTCCGCGGGGCCGACCCACACGTTCATCACCCCGTCCACGGGCGCGAGGAACGAGATCTGCTTGCCATCGCGGCTGAACTGCGGGCTCGCGCGGTCGGGGTTGCCGAAGAGCACGTCGCGCGGGATGAGCGACGTATCGACCCGCGGCGCGGCCGGGCCCTTCACGGCGGCCGTGGCGGCCGGCGGCGGCGTCGCGTCGGCCGTGCGCGCGGGCGGCGGCGGCGGCGGCGTCACGGGCGGCGGATACTCCGCCGTCTCGGCGCAAGCAGCGACGCCGACGAGCAGCGACAGGACGAACGACAGGCCGATCTTCTTCGCGAGTGCCATCGGGCAAACCTCCCTCATGCGTACCCGGAGGTGGACGCTCCCCACCGGTGCGTGTGAACCGACGCCTTCATACTCCAAGAGCCGGTCGGGCGTCCCGAGCCTCTCGCTGAAAAAAATGTGCCCCCAACATGTGGCTTGTTTCACTGTCCGTCGATTTTTCAGGCCTCTTCGTACTGCGGCCCTTGCCGGTGGTGGCTGCTGACTTAGGGGAACCGCGTCGGGACATGGCCATGACGAACCCTGATACGCTCCTCCGCGACAGCCGCGTCCCCGCGGACCGCGTGCGCCTGGCGAACGACGGCGATCTCCGGCCGGACGGGGCCTTCGTCCTCTACTGGATGACGGCGGCGCGGCGCACCCATTTCAACTTCGGCCTCGAACGTGCCGCCGAATGGGCGCGCGCCCTCGGCCGCCCCCTCGTCGTCCTCGAAGCCCTGCGCGCCGGCTATCCGTACGCGAGCGACAGGCTCCATGCGTTTGTTCTGCGCGGTATGGCAGACAATGCCCGCCGCCTCGCCGAGGCCGGCGTCACGCACCATGCCTACGTCGAACCTCGCCCCGGCGCGGGCAAGGGCCTCGTCGCCGCGCTCTCGCGCCGCGCGTGCGTGGTCGTCACCGACGATTTTCCCATCTTTTTCCTCCCGCGCATGATCGCCGCCGCGGCGAAGCAAATCCCCGTCCGCTTCGAGCAGGTCGATTCCAACGGCCTCTTGCCGATCTACGCCCCCGACCGTGTCTTCACCACGGCCTTCTCGTTTCGCGCGTATCTCCAGAAAAACCTCCTCCCGCACCTCCGCCGCCGCCCGCTCGCCGATCCGCTCGCCGCGGGGCTGCCGGCCTCTCCCAAAAACCTCCTCGCGCCCGACCTCCTCGCGCGCTGGCCTGCCGCCTCACCCGAGCTCCTCGCCGCCTCGCCCGCGGCGCTCGCCGCGCTCTCGATCGACCATACGGTCCCCGTCGTCACCCGCATTCCGGGCGGCCCCGAGGCAGGCCGCGCCGCGATCACGCGGTTCCTGCGGACGAACCTCCTCCGGTACGACACCGAGCGCAACGACCCCGACGCCCGCGCCACGAGCGGCCTCTCGCCTTATCTCCATTTTGGCCACGTCTCCACGCACGAGGTCTTCGCCGAGCTCGAGCGGCTCGAAGCCTGGACCGAAAAGAAGACCAAACCCGCGGGCGGCAGGCGTGAGGGTTTTTGGGGCATGAGCCCGCCCGTCGAGTCGTTCCTCGACGAGCTCGTCACCTGGCGCGAGATCGGCCTGAACCTCTGCGCCCTTCGACCGGACGACGCGCAGCGCTTCGAATCCCTCCCGGACTGGGCCCAGAAGACCCTCGCCGATCACGAATCCGATCCCCGCCCGGCGATCTTCACCCTCGCCGAGCTCGAAGGCGCGCGCACGTCCGATCCCCTCTGGAACGCGGCGCAACGCGAGCTCCTCCGCGACGGCCGCATCCACAACTACCTGCGCATGCTCTGGGGCAAACGTGTCCTCGAATGGACCCGCACCCCGCGTGAGGCCCTCGCCATCCTGATCGAGCTCAACGACAAGTACGCGCTCGACGGCCGCGACCCGAACTCGTATTCAGGCATCCTCTGGACGTTCGGCCGCTACGACCGTCCCTGGGCCCCCGAACGACCGGTTTACGGCACGGTCCGCTACATGAGCTCGGGAAATACGTTGAAGAAAATCGACCTCCAGCGCTACCTCGTCGAGTTCGGCGGCCCGGACGACGCGGCTCGTCGCGACAAACGGTACTCGAAATGAATTGAGAGCCGGGGGGAAGGTCCTTTATCCACCCCGGCCCTCGGACATTCATGTTTCGACGCGCCGCGTACCGCGACGCGCGAAGATTTACTTCTTCTCGCCTCCACCCTCTCCCTCGGATTGCTTTCCCTCCTCGATCAGCTCCTTGACGCGCTGACCGCCCTTGTGCCCAATCTCGGAGTAGAACTCGGGGCCGTACTTGTCGCGAACGGTCTCGCCGCCCTTCTGACCGCCCTTGTGCCCGATCTCGGAGTAGAACTCGGGGCCGTACTTCTCGCGCACGGTCTCGCCGCCCTTGCGTCCGATCTCGGCGTAACCTTCGGAGCCGAGCTCTTCCTTGCGGGCCTCACCGCCCAGCCGTCCGGCCTCCTCGACGGTCATTTGACCCTTCCCGGATTGCTCTTTTTTCTCCGCCATGGTCGTCTCCTGTTCTTTGGGAAAACGAGCGGCAAGCCCGCGCTCGTCGCTCTGGCTAGCGTTTCTGACCTTGGCCGCGCTCGCCTTCGCCCTCGCCTTCGGACTGCTTGCCTTCTTCGATGAGCTCTCGGACGCGCTGGCCGCCCTTGTGGCCGATTTCGGAGTAGAACTCGGGCCCGTACTTGTCCCGCGTATGTTCGCCGCCGATGTGCCCGCCCTTGCGGCCGGCCTCCTCGACGGTCATCTGGCCTTTGCCGGGTTCGTCTTTGCGCTCTGCCATGTAGTTCCCTCCCAGCTCCCGCCGAACATTCTCCGGCCGACCAGGGTGTCAATGGGGGGGCCCCCCGGTGGAGGGCTCCTCCCGCGCTGCGGGCCCGCCATCGCCGTGCGAGAGATCGAGATCGGAAGCGCGCGCCGTTGAAACCGCCTCGACGCTCGCGCGTAGAACGCTAGGATGAGTGCGCTCGAACGAGGAGGCTTCTGTGCCCAAGCCCAAGGATGATTCCCCCGAGCTCGAAAACGTCATTCGCCGCCGCGCCTTCCTGCGCGCCGCTGCGGCCGGCACCTCGTTCCTCGCGCTCGGCGGCGGCACCTACGTCCTCGCCGCCACCGACGACCCGCGGGCCAAGCAGCTCCGCCCCGATGGCCGCCCGCGCCTGCCGCCGGGCCAGCGCATCCTCGACGCGCTCAAGCCCATGGGCGGCGACCCGGGCGACCCGAGCCCGTCGGCCTTCAAGCTGCACGTCCACGGCGACGTCGACAACCCCTTCGACCTCGATTTCGCGGGCCTGCTCGCCCTGCCGCAGACCGAGCAGACGTGCGACGTGCACTGCGTCACGGGCTGGAGCGTGCTCGGCGCTCGATTCACGGGCGTCAAGGTCGCCGAGCTCGCCAAGATGGCGAAGGTGCGCGACACCGTGCGGCACGTGATCTTCGAGGCGGCGAATGGATACACGGCGAACGTCCGGCTCGCCGAGGCGACCGCGCCGAACGTGCTCATCGCGCACAAACACGAGGGCCATCCGCTCACGCGCCCGCACGGCCCGCCTGCGCGCGCGCTCGTGCCCGACCTTTACTTCTGGAAGAGCGCGAAATGGGTGACGGGCATCCGGTTCGTCCGGACCGACCGGCCCGGCTACTGGGAGACACGCGGCTACCACAACCACGCCGATCCCTGGTCCGAGGAGCGGTATGGCTGAGGGCGCGCCCGAGCCTCGGCGGCGTTTGTCGCTGCGGGGCCTCCTCCGCACGGTCCACCGGGACGCGGGCAACCTCGCGGTCGGGCTCACCCTCGTGTATGCCGCGTCCGGCCTCGCGGTGAACCACATCGCGGATTGGGACCCGAATTTCAAGAGCCACCAGACCACGCACGATCTCGGCGGACCTCTCGAAGGGGAGGATCAGGCCGTCGCCGAGCGGGTCCTTCAAAAGCTCGACGTGAAGGGCAAGCCGAGCGACGTCTATCGTGCCGCGCCAAACCAGCTCGAAATCACGCTCGACCGGCGCACGCTCCACGTGGACACGCAGACCGGCAAGGTGCTCGACGAGGGCGACGAGCCGCGGTTTTTCCTGCGGCTCGCGAACTGGCTGCATTTGAACCGCGGCAAAAAAGCGTGGACCTTCGTGGCCGACGGCTACGCGGTCCTGCTCCTCCTGCTCGCGTTTTCGGGGATGTTCATGCTGCCCGGCCGGAAGGGCCTGATCGGCCGGGGCGGCATCTTCGTGCTCGTCGGCGCGGCCGTGCCGATCGCCTACGTCGTGCTCTCGGGCGGCCCCTGATCGGGCCGCCCCCCTTCATTTCAGCTTTTCGAGCCCGGGAAACGCCTCGGCCGCGCTCGTCGCGAAGAGCGAGACCTGTTCGCCCGCGCGCACCATCGTCTTGCCGAGCCGCGGAAACTCGGCGATCTCCGTCGGCTTTTTCTCGCCGCACGAGAGATACACGAGATCCTCCTCGAACGGGTTCTTGAGGTGGTGGGCCACGGACGGCACGGGAAAACCCATGAAATCGCCCGGCCCCACCTCGAACGACTCGTCCCCGATCTCGGCGATGCCCCGGCCGCTCAGGATGTAGAGGAACTCCTCCTCGCCGTAATGGCGATGATAGATGAACGACTCCTTCCCCGGCGGCACGCGGATCAGATTGACCCCGATCCTCTCGAGCCCCGTCGCCATTCCCAGGAGGTGCCCGTGGACCAGCGAATGGGGGTTGAACGGATGCGACATCGAATGCTCGGGTCCGCGCTCGCGGGCCCGGATGAGACTCGGTTTTTTCGTGGGTTCGTCGGTCATGTGTCTCCTCCCTGCACGCGGATCTCGGGGCCCTTGGCGGGCCGGGAGAGCGCGTCCTTCGTTGCTCGCGCCGCGATGTCGAAGGCCCGCGCGCCTTCGGGCAGCCGGAATGGACCCACTCGCGGCAGCGCCTCGATGACGAGCGCGGTCATCCCGTCGCGCGTGGGCACCTTCAGCGAAGGGCTGTCCGCTTTTCGCCACGGCGAGCGCGACGCGAGGTGATGATAAAAAAGCCGCTCGTCTGCGGGCATTCCGGCGAGCCCGTGCCGATCGAGGATCCCGCCGTCGAGCAGCGGCCGCCCCTCGTGCCAGACCGGATGAAACAGGCCCGGCACCGTACACGAAGCCTGAATCGCCGGCGCGAGCGGCCCTCCCGCGAGCACGCGCGTCCCGCGGGCAAACACGTCGTACACGCTCACCGCGAGCGGCACGCGACAACGATCGAACGTCGGCACCGGGAGCAACGCTTCGAGCCGCGCGCGGAAGAGCTTGCCCGCGAGCAGCCCCGGCCCGAGCCGCATGTCCCAGAAGTCCTCGCGCTTCAAGCGCAGGAGCTCGTCGCGGATCGTCACCGCGCTCGCGCCTGCCGCCCAGATCCCGCCCACGAGCGCGCCTGCGCTGGAGCCCGAGACCCGCGCGGGCGCGAGCCCTTCGTCTTCGAGCACGGTCATCACCCCCGCATGCGCGAAGAACCCGAAGAAGCCGGACGAGAGGCCCATCGAAAAGGGACCTTCGCGGAGCCACTCCCGCAGCGTGGGAGTGGGGCGAACGGAGGCGTGGGGGGCAGCCGAGGCGGACGACATGGTTGGGGCGGCGCATCCTAGCCGAAAAGTGCGCCCCGGGTTTGCCGATCGGGCGATCAGCCGATCTTGAGCTCGCGCATCCGCCGCTGCAGGGCCACCTTCGACACCCCGAGGTTCCTCGCCGTCAGCTCGACGTTCCCGTCGCATTCCCGCAAGCAGCGCAGGATCTCCTCCCTCGTGAGATCGCTCGCGCGCCGCACCTTGTGTTGCTCGACCAGGTTGTAAATCGAGCTCCGCGGGATCCTCAGCCGTTCGGCCGCGGCCTTCATGTCGAAGTCGCATGTGCGCAGCGCTTCGAGCAGCTCGTCCTTGGTCACGTCGCTCGGCTTGCGGCTCGTGCGGCGCGGCGAAATGGGCGCCTTCGTCGGCGGGGGCCCCGGCTCGCCTCCGGGGCTCGTGTTGCCAACCGCGGGTGGCGGCGGCGTCGCGAGCAGCGCTGCGAGCGCGGGACCCGGATCCAGCGGACCGGCGTCGTGGCTGCCCAGGACGAGCTGACGGACGACATTGCGGAGCTGCCGAATATTTCCGGGCCATTCGTGACGGACGAGCGCCGCCAAGAACGACGCGGGCAGCCACACCTTGTTCGCCGCGATCCGGTCCGCCTTTCCAAAGCGGTCGAGCTCGGCGTACAAAAAATGCACGAAGAGCCGCCCGATATCGTCGCGTCGCTGGCGCAGGGGCGGAATCACGAGCTCGTAACTCGCCAGCCGGTGCAGGAGCGGCGCGCGGAAGGCCCCCGTTTGCACCTTGGCTTCGAGATCGGCGTCGGTCGCGGCGACGATACGGGCCTGCATCTCCCGCATGTGCGAGGCCCCGAGCGTCTGGACCTCCCCCCCATCGTCGAGGGCCCGGAGCAAGTTCGCCTGCACGTCGAGCGGCATCTCGCCCACTTCGTCGAGAAACAGCGTCCCGTTTGCTGCGCTTCCGAAGTACCCGTGGCTGCGAACCGCGCCGGTGAAGGCGCCCTTGTCGGCCCCGAACAGCGCCGAGGCGGCGAGCGTGGGTGGGATGGCGCCCATGTTCACGGGCACGAAAGGCCGATTCCTTCGCACTCCAGTGTCATGCAGAGCACGCGCGACGAGCTCTTTACCCGTGCCGGTCTCGCCGCGCACCAACACGGGCACGTCGAGGCTCGCGAGCTGCCGGATCTCGCGGCGTACGCGCTCGATTGCCAGGCTCGCGCCCACGAGGCCGAGGGTATCCTCCGACTCCTGGCGCACCTCGTCGAGGTGCAAGAGGAGCACGACGCGGTTCGCGAGCTCCAGCACGATCCCGGCCTGCAGCTCGTTCGCCGAGAAATCGCGGCTGCTTTCGAGCGGTGCTCCGTTCACGACGACCCGCGTGGGGCTGCCTTGCTTCTCGATACGAATGCATTCGTTTTCGAGCCAGAGCAGACGAATCGGTGTGCGGCTCACGTGCGGGTCGGCGAGCGGCTCGCGCTTGCTCGAACCCGGGCGTGAGAAGTCGGGCTCGAGCCGCGATACAAGGACACTGCTGCCGTTCGGCCGCAGCGGCAGGAGTGCTCGATCGCCGACACGCTCCAGCGTCGGGTGCCAGACAATCGTCAACGTGGGGACATGCGCGCTCGCGAACCCCGCCTCGGGATCGTCTGCGTGTGTCGGCGGGCTGAGCCCATCGAGCGTCGAGAGCTCCGCGTCTTGTGAGGACACGTACCATTGATAACATGAAAAGGGGGTGCTCGACAAGCCTGTGCACGGCTGACGTGTCGGTCGACATGTCAGCCGACACGTCGGCGATACGTCCGGTGTGGGCCCGGATCGGCGGAGGGTGCCTGCAGTGTGTCGAGCCCCTGGTCAAGCTCACGAGTCCACGACCTTTTGCTGGCATGCCGCGTGCAATCTCGTCCGTCATTTCGACGCGTAACTCGTTGGAGGTCAACCGTGCCCGACAAACTGGGGGACATCGACACCCTTGTTGTCTTGATGATGCAGAGCAGGTCGTTTGATCACGTCCTCGGCCATCTGAGCCTCGACGGAGGGCCTTACGAGGGCCGACTCGACGGGCTCGTGGGCACGCCGATCGACGGCAAGCTCCTCGACGCGCGGTACGAGAACACGTGCGAGGGGCGTATTCATCAGCCCCAGGAGATCCGCGACGGCGCAATGCCGGGGGAGCTGCCGGAGGATAGCCAGTCCGTCCAGATCTCCCTCGGCCGCAGGGCGTCCTCCGGCAAGCGGTGCATGGATGGTTTCGTGCGCGCGGCTGCGCTCTCCGCGCACCGCGCGTCGAGGTCCTTGCCGATGGGCTTCCTGCGGTCCTCGGGCGCGCCCGTCACGAATTTCCTGGCGAAGAGTTATGCCATCTGTGACCGCTGGTTCGCTCCGCTCCCCACCGGTGTGGCGCCGAACCGGCTCATGGCAACGTGCGGCTATTCGCTCCTCGCGGACACCACGCCCCGGCTCCTGCCCCTGCACGATACGGTCTTCGACTGGATGAAGCAGCGTGGCGTCCGATATCGTGTGTACCACGACGGTTTGTCCTTTTTCACCCTCGGCCCCTGGATGCACGGCGAGGTCACGAGCGAGCGCTTCCGTCCTGCCGCGCGGCTCGCGGACGACGTTCGCAACGAGCCCGACGCCACGTTCCCCCAGGTCATTTACATCGAGCCCTCTTATTTCGACGCGCCTTTCCATCTCGGTCGTCCGCCGAACGACAACCGCCCGCCCTTGCCCATGGCGCCCGGCGAGCGATTCCTGCTCCAGGTCTACCAGGCGCTCACGTCGAACCCCGAGCGCTTCGGCCGCACGCTCTTCATCGTCACGTACGCCTCCCACGGCGGCTTGTACGATCACGTCTCGCCCCTGCCCATTCACGATGGGAAATTCTCGACGACGGGCGTGCGTGTCCCCGCGATCGTCGTCTCGCCGCTCGTCGAGCCGGGCACGGTCCACAGCGGCCTGCTCGATCACACCTCGATCCTGCAGCTCCTCGCCGAGAAATTCGGCGACGGCGTGTATTCCGAGCCCGTCACGCGCAGGGCCGTGCAGGGGATCGGCAGCGTCTCCACGGTCTTGAATCGCGGCGCTGCGCGGGCGTCGCTCCCCGTCCCGCCAAGCCCGCCCGAGCGACCGGGCCGCAAATGCAAGCGCTCCCTCACGCCCCGCACCGAAGGCGCGCTCGCCTTCGACCTCGCGGCGCGCGCGCTCTGCGACCACGCACCGGCGCGCGTCGCTAGCGCCTACCCCGAGCTCTGGCAGGCGATGTGGAACGCCGAGCTGCAATGAAACGGTAGGTCGATCAGAGGGCGATCGTAAAACCCTGCCAGGCCGAATCGAACGCCGTCGGCAGCACGATCTCCCACGCCGCCTCTTCCAAGCACGAGACGAGCTTCGCCCCCGCCTTTTCGCCGTCGATCGTCGTCCGCACCGAGACGAGCTCCTGGATCGTCGATTCGAGCCTGACCGTCGCCTTTTTTCCCGCCCCGCCGCACGCGGACAGCCCGCGCTCGAGCTCGCTCTTGAGGAACGCCTGCTTGTCGAATGTCGCGAGCCGAACCGGCTTCGCGCGATGCGCGCCGGCGAGCCGGCCATAACCGGATCCGAAACCCTGGCCGCTGCCCGTGAACTCCTCGATCCCCTCGGTCGAAGGACGCACGCCCGGCTCGATTGCGAGATAACTCGTCACCGGCGACACGGCCCGCCCCATCATCGCGAGCGTCATCATATCTGCCTCGTCGATCGAATGGAGCAGGTGCGAGCCGAACACGAGCGCCGCCCACCTTCGATTCTCGGCCTCGTCCGCGACGAGCACCCGGCGCACGGGCGTCGCCCACAATTCGCCCGTCACCTCCACGAACGGAACCTGCTTCTCCGACAAACGCAGATCCTCGAACGACGCGCCCTCCAGCAGCTCCTCGGGGGCCTCGATATCCTCCCGGGCGAGGCCCTGCGCGTGCACCTCGAAATGGTCGATCCGCGTGGGCCGCGCGAGCTCCTCGTACACGTGGCGCGGCTCCTCGCCCGGGTCGTCCTTGTTGATCGAAGCCTGCCAGACGAGCCCGCCCGTGGGCCGCGTCAGCGTCGCCCAGGCGTGCGTGTCGTTGCGCTCGAGCATGGTCGAAAACGCGCTCCCCACCACGCCGACGTGCAGCAGCGCGCCGCTCTTCGAGAGCTGCCCCCGCAGCCGCTCCGGCGTGAGCTCCTGCCGCGTGCGCGTGTCCGTCAAGGCCAGGATCCGCTTCGGCGTGCCCTCCGGCAGCGCCGCCAGCAGCGCGTCCGCGCGGGCGAGCGCCTCGTCGATGTGGCTCCCGTTGCGCCGGACGATCTGCGCACCGTCGAGCCCGGCGAGTGCATGGCGTGCCGAGACGAACCCGTTTTTCGGGGCGTGCACCGCGCGGTCGAACAGGAGCACGGCCGCGCGAGCGTCCGTGAAATGGGAGAGATACGCTCGCGCCATGGCGACCTCCGCCTCGACCTGCTCTTGTTCGAGCGACCGGGACGCGTCGAGGAGCACCACGACGTGCGCGCCGCGGGGCACGCGGGAGAGCGCGGGCGCCGCGTCGATGTGGAACCGGACGACGTTCTTCTGCTTGCCGAACGAAACCGAAGCGAGCGCGCCTTCGAGGGGTTTTTCGCTCGCGGGCGCGACCGACAGGTCCAACGCGTCTTTCAAGCTGATCTGGGCCGGCGCTTTTTGCTGTGTATCGCCGATGAAGAGCGCCTCGCCTGCGATCATCGGCGACACCGTGGCCGCGGCGGGCAACTTCTCCGTGCCCATGGCCGAGAGATCGAGGTGATGGCGGCCGTCGCGGTATTGCGTCGGCAGTCGCAGCGTGTATTCGATCGTCTTGTCCTCGCCGGGCGGGCAGGGGAAGACCTGCAATGCGAGCAGGCTCTGGCTCCGCCACGAGAGCAGGGCTGGGTCTTTCGGATAATACCCGCCGACGCCCGTCAGCTCGCGGTACCGCGCCGCCGCTTTCTCTGCTTCCAGCAACTCGCCGTCGTACCAGTGGGGCTTGCCGTCCAGCGTCGCCAGCGTGCGCAGCCCGACGGCCACGGCGCCGGCCGGCAGGTCGATGTAAAACGTCGCCTGATCGTGGCGCGGACCGCCATTGTGCACCGTGCGCCGCACGACGAGATCGGCGTGACCGTGGCCGATGCGGAGATCGATCACGTGGGCTTTTTCGACGAGTTTGTCCGATCGCAGGGCCCGCACGTCGTCGGCCGACGCGGCGTTCGCGGAGAGGAGGATCGAAACGAGGGCGGCGGCGCACGTGTACGAAACGAAAGAGGTCCGCATGGCGATGGACCCTCGACATCCACGGGGCCGCGTCGTTCCCGATTTTTTTTGAATTCTTCACCAAGCGGATCGTTCTTGCCCCGGCGTACGTACGGCTTGCCGGGCGAGGGCGCCCGGCGTATCGAAGCGCCGATGTCTGCTCCCGAGTCGACGGGCCGCGCGGCACCCGAGAGGAAAGGGCCGAGACGCGCCGTCACCCTCGCCCTCGTCGGGATGACGTTGCTCGCGCTCCTCGCGGTCACGTTCCGGCTCCGGCTCGACCCGAACGTAGCGTCGCTCCTGCCGGATCAGGGCGAGGCCGCGGCGCTGCGGCGGTACGTACGAGGCTTCGGCGGCGGCGACCTCGCCGTGGTGCTCATCGAAGGGCCGGATCCCGAGACGGTCGCGAAGGTCGCGGAAGGCGTCGCGACCGAGCTCGGAAAGCGCCCGAGCGTGGCCCGCGCCGCCGATCGCGTCGACACCTCACGCGCTCTCGATCCGATGCTCGCATTCCGCCACGCGGATCCCCGGGCGATGGAGCGCCTCCGCGGCGCGCTCACGCCCGAGGGCATGCGCGCGCGGCTCGCGGAGAGCCGGGCCATGCTCCTCGCGCCAGGCAGCGGCGCCGCGGCCGAGATGCTCGCGGCCGACCCGCTCCGGCTCGGGCAGCTCGTCTACGAGGGCGCGGACATCGGCGCCGGCGTGCGCACGCAGCCGGACGGGGCATTCGCCACTGACGACGGCAAGGCGCACCTCGTGCTCGCCGAGCCGCGTGGACAGGCTTTGCGCGGCGAGGACGCGCGTCGCTTCGTCGAGGACACCGAGGCCGTCCTCGCGCCCCTTCGCCAGGCGCACCCCGAGATGCGGCTCGGCCTCACGGGCGGCCACGCCATCGCGGCGGCGACCGAGTCGATGCTGACGCGGGACCTCTCGATCTCCAGCACCCTCGCCATGGTGCTCGCGTCGCTCGTCTTCGCCTTGATCTTCCGGCGCGTGCGGGCGCTCGTCGCCGTGATGCCGCCGCTCCTGCTCGGCACGGTGTGGACCGCGGCTGTGGCCGCGGCGCTCCCGCGTGGTTTGTCGGGGATCGCGGTCGCGTTCATGTCGGTCGTCGTGGGCGTGGGCGTCGACACGGGCGTGCACGTCTACGCGGCGCTTCTCGAAGCGCGTCGGGCGGGGCTCGCACCCCGCGAGGCCGCGCGCGCGGCGCGGGCGAAGACGGCGCGCGGCGTGCTCTTCGCGGCGGGGACGGCGGCCGCGGCGTTCGGCGCGCTCGCGTTTTCGAGCATCGAGGCCATGCAGCAGCTCGGCCTCCTTTGCGCCGCGGGCGAGCTGCTCACGGCGGTGGCGATCGTCCTCGTCACGCCGGAGGTCGGCGCGTTGCTCGAACGAAAGCCACCGCCTCCGCCTGCGTCCGTGCGCTGGACCGACGCGTTTGCTTGGCTCTCGGGCACGCGCAGGCGCGCGGCGCTCCTCGCCTTCGTCGCGCTCCTGCCTGTCGTCGCGGTGTTCCTCGGCGCGGCGCCGGGGTTGTCGGACTCGATCGTGGCCGTGCGGCCGAAGGAGCTCGAACCGCTGAAGGTGCAGCAGGCGGTGTTCGACGCGTTCGGCGGCAAACGCGGGCAATGGGTCGTGCTCGTCGCCGATCGGGACCTCGAGCGCGCGCGGGCGCGAGGGGATCGGATCGCGGAGACGCTCTCGGCCATGAAGGACGACGTCGAGGCGGTCGACGCGCTCACGGCGCTCGCGCCGGCGAAGGAGACGCAGGAGGCGCGTTTTGCGGCGCGGGACGCGCAAGACCTCCCGGCAAAGGCGAACGAGCTCGAAAAGGCGCTCGTGGAGACGGGGTTTGCCCCGGCACGTTTCTCCGGCGCGCTCGACGCGATGCGCGCGCCCACGCGTGACCTCGTGCAGATCGAGGATCTCCGCAAAGGCACGGCGTCGATCCTCCTGTCGCGGTACCTCGGCATGGACGAGGGCGAGCCTCTCGTGGCGCTTTACGTGCGGCCCCGCGAGGTGCCCGGCGCGACGGCGCGGGTCGAGGAGGCGCTCCGGCGGACCGATCCGCAGGCGATGCTGACGGGGTATGCGCGGCTCGAAGTCGTGCTCCGGCAGAGCCTTTCGCAAGACCTGCCGAAGATCGCAGGCGTCGCCGCGGTGCTCGTGGTGGCTGCGCTCGCGATGTCGCTCCGGCGGGCGCGGGACGTGGTGATCGCGGCGGTCGTCGTCCTCTGCGAGATCGCGGCGGTGCTCTTGCTCGTGCGGATCCTCGGCATCCCGCTGCATGCCTACGACGCGCTCGTCTTGCCCGTGCTGCTCGGCATCACCGTCGACGAGGGCATGTTCTTGCTTTATCGGGCCCGCGAGGTCGATGGGGGGCAGGCCGGAGCGCCCGGCCTTGAACACGATGTGATTCGCGAGACCTTGCGTGACGAGGGCCCTCCCGTCGCGGCCACGGCGCTCACGACGGCCACGGGCTTCGCGGCGCTCACGCTTTGCCGTTTCGACGGCCTTCGAGATCTCGGCCTCGTGGGCGCGCTGGGCAGCGTGGCGGGGCTCGTGGTCGCGCTCGTCGTCGTGCCCGCGGGGCTTCGGCTCTGGAAGGCGTGAGGTCTTCTCAGGCTGCCCGCGGGGCGGTATCCATTGCTTCTTCCCATGTCGCAACCCTCCAAGATCATCGCGGATCGCGTCGCCATCAGCCGCACCGTGCTCGCCTCCTTGAACGAGCACACCCCCGATATCGCCAGGGAGCTCGAAGCTGCGCTCTTCCCGGAGGGCCCGCCCCGCGACGTCACCGTCGGCGGACTCCTTCACGCGCTGCGCGACCTGCTCGCGCGCTCGACCGAGGCGATGTTCGCGGCCGATCTCGCGCACACGCGCGAGCTCGCGGACGACGACGCCCCGCGCGCGCTCGCCGAGGAGCGCCATGAGGTCTTGAAGGCCCTGCTCCTCTCGCTCCGCACCACGCTCGCGAGCACCTACGGCGTGCCCGTCGCCGCCGCGTACGGCATTCCCTCGCAGATCCCCGACGACCCCGAGGTCCTCCTCCGCGTGGCGAGCGCCGTCGAGCGCCTCCTCCGGGATCGTCCGCTCGTCGAGCCGCCGAAGATCAGGAGCCTCGCCATCGCGCCGCTCGCCGTCGCCGAGGACCTCGGGTTCGCCATCGCGGACTTTCGGCGCGCGCTCGCGGACGTCGACCGCGAGAAACGCGAGGCCGTCCTCTCGCAAAGCACGAAGAACCTCGCGATGGCCCGGTGGCTCTCCACGTACCAGGGCGTCACCGAGGCGGCCTGCGGCCTTTATGCGCTCGCGGGGCACGCCGCGCTCGCCGAGGGGATCCGCCCGACGGCGCGCAGGCTCGCGGGTTTGCCCGAGGAAGAGGACGCCGCGCCCTCGACCGAGCGGTCGCGTTGATCCCATAGCCACGCGCCTCCCCGTCGCCTATTCTGATCGCGTGGCCGGCCTGCCGCTATGCACCGAGGGGACGCGCCCGCGTGAGCGCGCGCGTGGCATGTTTGTCTCGGCGATCGTCTTCGCCCTGTTCGTCCCGCGAAACAGCGACGCCCAGCCGAACAAGCCCGCGGCGCCCCCCGCGCCGGCCAAGACGAACCCTCCGCCGGCAAACCCCACCCCGACGAACCCTCCGCCTCCGCCCGCCGCGCCGCGCCTGCCGCGCGCCTCGGTCGCCCGCGTGGTCGAGTCTCTTGCTGCGGATCTCGCGCCCGTTTTGCTCCTTCCCGCGCGCGTCATCGCCGCGCCGCTCGCCTCCGACACGCCGGCGCCGCGTGGGGCCGAGCTCACGACCCGGATCGCTTCGCTCCTCGCGGGTCGCCTCGGCGCGGGCAGCTCCGCGCACCCGACCCCGCTCCCGCTCGCGGACGCGCGCGTGGCGGCGCGCGGCGAACGCTCGTTCGTGCACCTCCTCGTCGAGATCCGCGGCGGAAAGCTCCGCGTCACGGCCGACGTCTTTCCGGTCCCGCGCACCGTATGGGCGCGCATTCGTGATCCCGAGCCGGGTCCCTTCGCGCACGCGTTTGCCGAGGCGCCGCTCGACGCCGAGATCCGCAGCTTCCTCGAAGCGGTGCCGCTCGCGAAGGCGAACGTCACACGAGGCCAGAACTTCGAGTCCGACGTCGTGGCCCTCGCGTGTGGCGACATCGACGGCGACGGCGCCCTGGAAATCCTGAGCACGAGCCGCCGCCGCGTGACGACGTTGCGGCTCCGCGAGGGCAAGGTGCTCCCGCTGCGCTCGCGCTCGTGGTCGGACCTCTCGCCGCTGCACTCGTCCCCGCTGCGCGAGCCGATCGGCCTCGCGGGGCTCGTCGAGCGAAGGGACGAAGGGGACGCTGTCGCGTGGTTCGTCGACGTCGGCGTGTCGGATCGCGCGAAGGCGTTGCGCCTCGACGCCGAGCTCGTCGTCGTCGCGCCGGTCGCGGGTTTGCCCGTCTCCTCGGGCGAGGCGAGCGGCTGTGCGCGCGTCGCGTCGGGGTGGCTCACGGGCCCGCTCGTGCCTTGTTGGTCGGGAGAAACGGTGATCGCGCCGGCGATCGCCGGCAACTTCGACGTGCTCGCCGCGGCCTCGCTCGTGACGCCGCGAGGGCAGCGCTTCACTGTGCTCGCGGCGCGGAACGATCGCGGCACGGTCGAGGTGCACGACGACGCGGGGCACGTCGAGACGATCACCGGCGCGGGCGCGCAGCTCGCGGTGGGCGACCTCGATCAGGACGGCGATCCCGAGATCCTGAGCGGGCTCGACGTGGCGGATGCGCTGGACGACGCGGTCGTCGTGCGCACGTGGGCGCGCGCGGCGGCGGGGGAGGCGGGGAGGCCACGCGAGTTCTTGCGCCTTCCGGCCGCGGCGGGCGTGCGCGCGCTCGCGGTGTGTCCTCCCGATGGCCCGGGGCGCGCGCCGTTCGTGGTCGCCACCGCGGACGAGATATGGGTGGTCCGATGAGCGGCGAAATGTTCGGCGGGGACAATCGTTTGTCCAGGCGCGCGTTCCTCGGCGCCTCCGTGGCGAGCGCGCTCGTGGCCGCGACGCCTTCCGCCGCGGCGCTCGGCCGCACCCCGCATGGCGGCCGGTTCTCGCTGCACCTGCCCTGGCCCACGCGCTCGATCGATCCCCATGACCTGCGCGACCCGACCGCGGCGCTTTTCGGCGCGGCGATCGCCGATCCGCTCTACACGCTGGACGCCGCGGGCCACCCGGCCCCGGCGCTCGCGCAATCGCTCCCTTCGAGGGAGGCGCTCGGCACGGTCGTGCGGCTGCGCGAGGGCCTGCGCACGGCGCGCAAGGAGTCGCTCGGCGCGGCGGACGTGATCTTCTCGATCGAACGCGCCCGCGGCCGAGGCGCGGCGGGGCTCCTCGCGGAGGTCCCGAAGCCCACGCCTTACCCGAAGGACCCGCTGGCGGTGGTGTTTGGCACGACCGACCCGCACAAGCTCGCCCGCGTGCTCGCCTCGCCGCTCGCCGCGGTGGTGCCGCAGAAATTCGATCCGAGCGCGCCGGACGGGACGGGCGCATTCCGCGCGGAATGCGGCGAGCGCGGGCTCGTCCTTTCGAAAAATTCCTTCGCGGCGCGGGGCGCGGCGTTTCTTGATGGGATCGATGTCGCGCGCGCGGACGACCTGGCGACGTCGTTGCGACGATTCGAAGCGGAGCGGGACGACGTGGGCTGGCTCGGGCTCGGCCTGCACGGCGAACGCAAAGGCGCTGTCCGTTTCGACCTCGGCCGCGCCGCGTGGATCGTCTTGCAGATGGGTCCGCAGGCCGGCAGCTTCGGCGCGCCATCGGTCGCGCAGCGGCTCGTGGACGCAGTTCCGCCGGAGCGTTTGTCGCACCTCGGGCTCGGACCCCTCCCGCCTGCCAATGGAGATCCGGGCTGGGGCGGGCCGCCGGCGGAGCTTTTGGTGGACGAAGCCTCGGCGCACCTCGTCGAGGTGGCGCGGACGCTCGCGCCGATCTTGTCGCGGCCGGGGCACGAGGTGACGGTCTCGACGATCCCGCGCGTGGAGCTCGGCCGGCGCCGGGCGCGGGGGCAGGTGACGCTTTCGATCGACATCGTGCGACCCTCGCAGCCGGGCCCCCTCGGGGCCTTGTTATCGCTGGCGACGGCGGACGACCCGGCGCGGGCGAAGGACCTCGCAATGAAGCCACCGAAGCTCGCGCCGAATGCATCGGCGCGGGCGTTGACGCATAGCTTGCGGGTGGGGGTGATCGGGGAGCTGCGGGTGGCGGGAGGGCTCATGCCGGAGCTCGTGCTCGCCAGGGGCGGGGAGGGGTGGGACCTGGGAGCGAGTTTTCGGCGGCGGGGGAAGTAAAAGCCTCGGAGTTTTCCCAGGGCGGGATCGTGCCACTCCCTGGCATGAACGCGTTTCTCGTGAAGAATGCGGACACGCTGGAGGTTTGAACGCGCCCGCCGACCTCGGCGGTTTGTCGTACACCGCCGTCACGACAAACGATATCTTTTTGGGTAAGATGACCGCCCCATGACCGCGACCGCCCCCGATCCCCACGCCGAGGCCCTCCGCTTCCTCTCCACCGCCGATCCCCGCCTCGCCGACCTCATCCAGACCGTCGGCCCTTGCCGTCTCGGCGCCGCCGCCCAGACGAGCGGGCCGTTTCATACGCCCGGGTTTTTCGAGGCCATCGTCGAGTCGATCGTCAGCCAGCAGCTCTCCGTGAAGGCCTCCGATACCATCTTCGCGCGCGTCCTCGCGATCGGCGGAGGAAAGCTGCTCCCGCCCGCCGAGCTCCTCCGCGCCCCGGAGCAGGCGCTCCGGGCCTGCGGTTTGTCGGGGTCCAAGGTCAAGTTCATCCGGGACCTTTGCGAAAAGCTCCTCGACGGCACGCTCGTGCTCGACGAGCTGCCCGCGCTCGACGACGAGACCGTGATCGAGCGCCTGCGGCGCGTCAAAGGCATCGGGCGCTGGACCGCGGAGATGTTCTTGATCTTTCGCCTCGGCCGGCCTGACGTGCTCCCTGTCGCGGATCTCGGCATCCAGAAGGGTATGATGAAGCTCCACGGCCTCCGGAAAGATCCGACGCCCGAGCGAATGGTCAAGCTCGCGCGTCCCTGGAGGCCTTATCGCTCGATTGCTTGCTGGTACCTCTGGAGGCTTCACGAAACCAAGAAATGAGAGGGAGACGAACATGGCTTTTCTTACGAAGATTCCTTTGCGGGCCCTCCTGGCCATGACGGCCGGCCTGCTCCTGTTCGTGGCGTGCGGCGACGAGGCAGGGAGCTCCTCGGACGGCTCCGGAGGCACGGGCGGCTCGCTCGCAGGCGCGACCAAGCGCTGCGGGCAGGACGTGGGGTGTCAGGCCGGCGAGACGTGCAAGCTCAACTTCATCGAATGGGGCTACGAGTGCGCCTGCGAGAATGGAAAACTCGTCTGTGATTCCTGGTCCGGCGCCGCCGGCCCGCCCGCCGCGCCGCCCGATGATCCCGGCATCGAATGCATCGAGTCGTATTGCCAGGACAACAACCTCGCCTCGTCGTGCTCCTTCGCGAGCGCCACGTGCAACTACGAGGTCATGTGCAACCTGGGGACGGGAATGACCGATTCGGTCACGGGCGATTGCCCGTAGATCACTTCCCGCCCGGCAGCACCAGCGTGGCCAGCACGTCGCTGATGGGCTTCGGTTTGCCGTAGAGCCAGCCCTGGGCATAATGAATGCCCATGTTCGAGAGCATGTCCGCCATCGGCTGCGTCTCGACCGATTCGGCCACCGTCTCGATCCCCAGCATCCCGCCGATGCGCTGCACGCTCTCCACGATCGCCCGGTGAAGCGGGCTGTCCAGCATGCTCCGCACGAACATGCCGTCGATCTTCACGTAATCGACCGGCAGGCTCTCCAGGTACCCGTAGGACGCGTGCCCGCTGCCGAAATCATCGATCGCGAAGCGGCAGCCCATCGCCCCGAGCTCCTGCATCATCCAGAGCACCTCCTGCAGGTTCGCGAACGCCGCCGTCTCCGTGATCTCGAAGCAAATCTTCGTCGCCGGCACCTTGTACTTGCCGAGCTGCTCCACGAGGAAATCGAGCAGCCCCTCGCGCAGGAGCGAGAGCGCCGAGAGGTTGATCGCGCACGTGTGCAGGTTCTTCAGGTGCTCCTTCGGCAGCGCCCCGAGCGTCGCCAGCGTCCTCTGCACGACGTACCGGTCGATCTCGTCCATCATGCGGCTGTCCTCGGCCGCCTGGATGATCCCGACCGGCGACTCGAGCTGGCCCTCGTCGCCGACCACGCGCACGAGGACCTCGAAATGCAGGCCCCGCCGCTTCGTCGGCGGCAGCGCGTGGATCTCCTGCGCGAAGAGGCGCAAGCGGCCGTCCGCGAGGTGCCGCTGGATGCTCGCGACCCACTGCATGGCGCGCCGGCTCCGCGCCATGTCCTGGTCGTCGTTCATGTAGATCTGCAGGCGCCCGCGACCGCTGTCCTTCGCCAGCCGGCAAGCCTGATCCGCAGCGCCGAGCACCTCGGCCGCGCGGTGGAACTCGGCGCCGAACGGCACGAGGCCCATGCTCGCCTCGACCGGGAACGTCTTCTTCTGCCAGCCGAAGCGGAACTCGTGCAGCGTCCGCTGGAGCTTGCGCACGACCTGCTCGGCTTCGAGCGTGTCGCGGCCATGGAGCAGCACGACGAACTCGTCGCCGCCGATCCGGCCCGCCGCGTCCTGCGGCCCCATGATCTCGTGCAGGCGCGTCGCCACCCACTGGAGCAGGTCGTCGCCCGCGTCGTGGCCGCACGTCGTGTTGACCAGCCGGAACCGGTCGAGGTCGAAGTACACGATCGCGTGCCGCACCCCGCGCTCCCGGCTCTGCGCGAGCGCGTGCTCGATGCGCTCCGCGAAGGCGTGCCGGTTCAAGAGGCCCGTCAGCGCGTCGTAGCGCGCTTGCCGCGCGATCTGGAGCGAGAGGAGCTGCTCGACGTTCGCGTCGCGGAACACCACGAGTTTGCCCGCGCGCTCGGGCGTGCTCTCGGCCGTGCCAGCGATGCCCGTGGCGTGGCGAATCGCCACGATCTGCCCGTCTTTCCGCTCCAGGAGGGCCGTGTGCCCGTGCAGGCCCGCAGGGAGCTGGCCGCTCGTCGGGCCCTCGGAGGGGAACGGCGTGGGGGGCGAGACGGGCCTCACGCGGAAGACCTCGTCGATCGGCGCGCCGCGCTTGTCTTCGAAGCTCTCGCCCGTCAGTCGCTCCGCGGTCGCGTTCATGCGCACGATGCGGCCCTCGGCGTCGGCTTCCAGGATCGCCACGCCGAGCTCCGACAGGCTCGCGTCGAGCCCGAAGAGCGGCGCCTTCGGCAGCCACGAGCGGGTGCGCCACTCGCGCGTGTCGCGGCGCTCCTCCTCGTCGTCCTCTTCGAGGTCTGCCTCGATCTCCTCGGGCAGATCGTTTTTCGTATCTGAGCTCGTCACGTTGGCCAATACTACCTATAGCGAAAGCCTAGCGTCTCGTCGCCCGCAAATTCCGAGCGTGGCCGGCCGCCCGGGGCCGACGTCATTGCTTCACTTCGAACTCGACCTTGGTCACCTTGAACTCGGGCGCGCGTAGCTCCTTGGATCGCGTGGAGCCCGTGGGCATGCGGCAGAAGACGCGTTGCTTTCCTGCCTCCACCACCACGTCGATGGGCGTCACACCGTAGTACACGCCATTGACGGTGACCTTGCAGGCGCCTCCCTTGGCGCGGATCAGGAGTCGCCCGTGGCCCTTCGGGATCGGCTTCCAGGTCCAGCCCGCGGGGCGCGATGTTTGGGTGGCGCTCGGCGCAGGGATCGCCTCGTCCGCGAGGATTTCGATCGGTGTTTCGTCCGGGACTGCCGCTGCCATCTCGTCCGGCGTGAGCGCCGTCCCCGCCGCCGTGGCCACGCCCATCGAATCGGACGATGTCGTCTCGGGCGGAGTCGTCGCGGCGTCGGGATCGGGCGAGCGGCGCGACGCGATGAGGACGATCGCGAGCAGGAGTCCCACGCCGATCACGCCGATCACCGCCGCCTGCACCTGCCGGGTTCGTCGGGACGCACGCGGGTCGAGCGGGTCCGGGGCCTCGCGCTCCGGCGTGGAGACACCCGGCGGCGCCGGGAAGGGCGTGGCCGCGGGCGGCTGCGGGGACGGGGCGCCGAGCGGCGCGGCCGAGGCGTCCGCGGGCGGAAACGTCGGGACGGAGACGGGCGGCGCGGTGGGGCCCCCCGGCACGAGCGGCGGAGGTGCATCCGGACCCACCGTGGACACGGGCGGCGTGAGGGGCGGCGCGACCGCGGGCGGCGTCGTCGTGGGGCCGAAGGCTTGCGGCGCCGACAAACCTCGCGAGGAAGGCGGCGCGGGAGGCACGAACGGCGGCGCCAACATGCCCGGCGAGGACGACGGCGCCGCAGGCACACCGCCCATCGGCGGCGCGACGGGCAGCGGCGTCGCGACCGCGCTGAGGCTCGGGAGCGAGCCACGCGGGGCGTCCGCCGGGCTCGGGGCCACGGGCGCTGCCGGCATGCCGCGGCCGCTCGCGACCGACTGGAACGCCTCCGCGAGCTCGCGCATCGACTGGAACCGATCGTCCGGGTTCCGCGCGAGCGCCCGCTGGAAGAACGCGTCGATCGCGGGCGGCAGCTCCGGCACGAGCGTCGTCGCCGGCGGCACGCGCGCGGAGAAGACCTGCACCATCACCTCGGCGAGCGTGTCGCCGGGGAAGGGGATCTTGCCCGTGAGCGCGCGGTAGAGCACGACGCCGACGGACCAGAGATCGCTGCGCACGTCGGTCTTCTTCGAGCTGCGGAGCTGCTCGGGGCTCATGTAATGCGGAGAGCCCATGAGCTCGCTCGTCTTCGTCGCCTCGCCGAGGGACATGTCCGTCTCCTTGGCGATGCCGAAATCGAGGATCTTCACGACCTCGACCTCGTCGTCGTCGTCCCGTGCGAGGAAGACGTTGCCGGGCTTGAGATCGCGGTGGACGACGCCGGCCTCGTGCGCCTTGCGCAGGCCCCGGCTCATCTGCTGCACGATCGGCGCGAGCGCTTCGAGCGAGAGCCGGCCCCGCGCGAGGATGCGCTCCTCCAGGCTCTCGCCGCGCAGGAGCTCCATCACGAGGTAGGGCGTCTCGTCCTCGATGCCGTAGTCCTGGACTGCGACGACGTTCGGGTGGCGGAGGTGCGCCGCCGAGCGGGCCTCACGCTCGAAGCGCGCGCGCGCGGCCTGGGATGCGGCCGACTCGTTCGAGATGAACTTGATCGCGACGTCGGTCTGGAGCGTGACGTGCCGCCCGACCCACACCGAGCCCATGCCCCCGGACGCGAGCGGCCGCTCCATGCGGTATCGACCCGCGATCACGGTCCCCGGCGCAAGCAACATCGAACGTTCCGGCCCTCCTCGACGCGGTGGCCCCGGAGCCTATCACAGGAGGTGGGTGATCACGCCGTAGATCGATCCGATGAGCAGGCCCATGTACCCGAGCATCGTGATCCCGAACCCCGGCCCACGTTTCTCCGCGGCCTGGTAGTAGCCCCACGCGAAGAGGATGCGGCCGAGGATCCAGACGGCGCCGAGCCCCGCGGCGAGCTTCGCGCTCGTGAACAAGGCGCAGAGCCACAGGGCCGCGAAGAACGGAGTGATCTGTTCGACCGTGTTCTGCTGCACCCGCAGGACGCGCTCGAAATCGGGGTTCCCGGAGGTCTGGGGCGCCGGAACGTTGAATTTCTTGCGGGCGCGGCCGACGTTGAGCATGAACACGAAATACGCCACGAGCGCGGCGATCGTCGTCAATGCGGGCAGGGCGAGATCTTTGGACATGAGACGTACAGGCTCCCCGGCGCTCGTTCGGCCGGAGGCCCGTTCTACCGCGGCGCGGGCCCCGGGGGGAAGCCCCACGCGGCCCGCGCGGCGTGTATCGTGATCACTGGCTGAAGGCGGCCTCGATCTTCTCCCAAACGGCCGGCGCGACGCCGACCTCGAGGTGCCCGAACGCGACGCCTTCTTGCTTCGATCGTGACGCCTTCGCGTCCGCCGGCCAGCCCTGCGTGAGCTGATCCCGCGCGGCGATGCTGACGTCGAAGAGCACGCCGTCGCCCTTCGGATCGCAGGTCGGGCACTCCATCCCGTCGATCTCGAAGATCGTGCCGGGCGCGCCGGGCTTCTGGCCGTGCACCACGTAGAGGGATTCGAGGTCGGGGCTCAGGCCGTGGCCCTTCAATCGCTCGATGAAGTTGCCGCCCATTTCCATGACGGCCGCGATGCCGATGCCGTCCATGAGCGTGTACGTCGCGTATCCGAACGAGTAGTCCTCGGCGTGCTCCGTGTCGTACGAGACGTGCTTCGCCTTGCAGGGCGAGGTTTGCGGATCGTAGGAGGCGGCGCGGCAGGTGATGTGCGCGTCGTCGTCGTCGACCCATCCGCCGGTTCCAGGAAGCCCGGCCGGGTTGTAGCCGAGCTTGTAGATGCTCACCCAGTCGCGCCACTTCGTTTCGTCCGTGTCGAGCTCGGACCAATCGTACGAGGCCGGATCGTCCTGCCGGTTTGGCAGGGGATAAAACGAGCGCAGGTCGTAGGCCGTCTGGAGCTGCCCGAGGTAGGCGGAGACGTGCGTCCCGGACTCGTCGATCGAGCCCCACATCGCGTGGTTGTATTGATCGAAATCGAACGTCCCCGCATCCGCGCCGTCCCCCACGTTGAGCGCCTCCAGGCTCGCCTGGGAGACCGGCTTGCCCTCCGCGTCGAGGCCCGTGATGTTCGAGGTGTAGATACGGTTGAAGAAATCGGGCCACGTCGCGCCGCGGTTCTCGCAGGCCGAGTAGGCGTACGGGTTCGGGAAGATCGAGTTCGGCCCGGAGGCATACCCGAACGTCACGCATTGTACCGCGCTCATCCAGCCCCAGGTCACCGGGCCCTGCCCGATCGGCGCCGCGTCGGGCGTGCTGTAGATGATGAGGTTGTTGAACGGGTGCCGGAAGTTCAGGTCAATGCCGAGGTGCGGACCCGAGAGCGCCACGTACGTGCGCACGTCCTTCCGGAAGGCGGGCACGTTCTTCGCGGAGTCCGCGGCGACGCGCTCGAAATGCTTTGATCCCCAATCCTTCCAGCTCGAAACGTTCGAGAGGTAGACGTCCGCCGCGAGGACGCCCTTGCTCCAGGCCACGACGTCGACCTTGGGCTGGCCCACGAGCGCGGAGACCCGGCGGATCACGTTCGCCAGGTTCGTCGCCTGGTTGAAGTTGTCGCCGTGGAACGTGCCGAACGTCAGCGCGTACGTGCAATGCCCGCGCTCCTCCAGCCATTGCACGAAGCCCGTCTTCTGCGCCGTGTCCGGGTACGCGTTGCCCGCGCCGTCGTCGCCCCCGGGCAGCAGCCAGACGTTGCCGTTTTGCATCGCGCCGTGCACGAGCACGACGGGCGTCTTCGTCTTGTCGCACGAGAGCGACGCCGTCTTCGGGCCGTGGTGCAAGAGGACGAACCGCGCCTCGGGGCGCATCGGCCCCTTCTTGCCGCAGGCCGGCGCGCCCGATTTGCCCGCCTCGCCGGCACACGCGTCCTTGTAATGGATGTTGAAGCCGTCGACGAGCTGCTGGTTGAGCGCGCCGAAATACGTCTTCAGCTTGTACGTGTCGTCCTCGAACGTGTCCTCCCAGCGGAGCTTCTGCGTGCGGACGTTGTAGCCCTCCGTGCGGTAGCGCTGGAGGCCCTCGACGAGCTCGATCTTGCCCCAGGACCAGGACGGCGGCTTGATCTCGCCGACGACGCGGTAATCGTCGACGTATTCGCCGGCCGCGGGTGGATCGAAATAGGCGTCGTACGCCGGATCGAACGCGTCCGCGGGCGGATAAGGCACGCTGCCGCCGTGCCCGCCCTCGCCGCCTTGCCCGCCCGCGCCGCCCGGCCCATTTCCGCCCGAGGCTCCCTGGCCCCCCTGGCCGCCCGTCGCCTCGGGATCCGGGGTCGACCCGCAGGCCGCCGCCAGAAGCAAAAAAAGCACGCCCACGGAAACCTCACGCAAAGCCATGGCAAACCTCCGGAAATCGTAGCGAGCGTAGGCGCGCGGCGGCAGGAAGGCAAGCATCGTCTGCGGCGGTGCAACAAGCGCCGCAGACGAGAGATCAAGGTTACGGTGGGGAAGAAGGGCGGAGATTGCTGCGGCGCAGCAAGTGGCCGGGCGAGGTGCGCAGCGGCTTTACTTGGCCTTGGCCTTGTCGAGGGGGATACGCACGAGGCCGGGGATGCCGCCCTTGTTGTACGTGTTGTGGGCCGAGTTCGTCACGTAGAGGTGGCGGCCCTTCTTCGTCTCGCCAATCGCCATGGCCGAGGGCTCGTAAAGCGCGGTCTCGGCGAGGACCTGCATCCCGCCGGTGAACTCGACGCGCATGATCTTGTCGGTGCGCCGGACCGCGAGCATCAGGCTGAGGCTCACCGGATCCTCGAGGATGCTCTCGGCGCCGCCGAGCGTCCCGCAGTCCGGGCCCGCGACCATGGTCTCGGAGATCTCGCTGTTCTGGCCGTCGAACGTGCCCTGGAAGATGTACGCGCGGTCGGCGTTCGTCGCGAAGAACGTGTTGCCGGAGAACACCGTGCTCGTAACGCCGTACGAAAGGAACTCGCCATACGCGCAGGCGGACGTCTGGTCACCCGAGAGGAGCTGTGAGACGCCCGGATCATCCGTGATCCCACTCGGCGAGACGACGTAGATCCGCGCGGCGTTCGGGACGGAGACGAACGCGTTTCCCGAGGAATGGAACGCGATATGCCGCGGAAAACTCATCGAAGGGTGCGAGCTCCAGAGCGTGGCCGTGCCGCCGCCCGGGGGGAACTTGTAGATGCCCGGCATGAACATCCCCGGGTTTTCGCTCTTCACCGCGACGTACAGGTTCTTCTGCGCGTCGAGGGCGGCGCCCTGCGGGAACGCGATCCCGATCGGCCCCGGAATCTCGCCGTAATCGGTCACGGCGCCGGTCTCGAGGTCGACCTTCACGACCTTGGGGGCCACGGAGTAAACCACGTACGCCGTGGTCCCGTCGATCGCGAGGCCCTCCGGCAGCTCGCCGAGCGCGGGGTTGAACTTCGCGACCTCTTCGGGCTCCGCGGGGTAGACGATCGGGGCGTCGCCGCCTTCGCCGCCTTCACCACCTTGGCCGCCCGCGCCGCCCGCCGCGCCGGAGCCGCCGTCGCCGCCGTCACCGCCCGCGCCGCTCGGGTTGTTGTTCGAGCCGTCCGAGCAAGCCACGGCGAGCGAGGCGAGCGCGACGCCGAGGCACGAGAGAAGCACGCGCCCGAACGGGCGCTCGATCGATTGCCGATCGTCCTTCGATTTCATGAAAAGAACCTCCAACCGGGGGAGGCTACCAGCCGGCCTGGTCGGGCCGCAAGCCGACTGTCGCGCGAGCGGATCAGGCGAGCTCGAGCTTGCCGTGATCGTCGCAATGCCCGCCGTGCGGGTGATGCAGGTGCCCGCCGACGAGGTAATCGACGTGATCCCCGTGCGGGACGCCCTCGTGCCCGCACGCAGGGCCGTGCGCGTGGCCCTGCGCGTGCCCGCCGCAGGCGTGCGAGGGCGTGCATTCGTCGCGGTTCGCCTGGTCCACCGAAATGACGTGCTCGTCCGTGTGATCGCCGTGCGCGTAGTGCAGGTGCCCGTCGTGCAGGTAATCGGTGTGCCCCTGGTGCCGGATCGCCGTATGCCCGCAGCCTTCGCCGTGCTGGTGGTCGTGGCTGCCGTGCGTGGGGTGGTCGTGCATCGCTCTCCTCCTCCCCACTGCTTGGCGCTGGTGAGCGGATGACGGTACCCCGGGTCCGCCGGGGCCCCATCGCGGGAAACACCGGCGCTCGGCCGTCCTCGGCCATTGCCGCGCGGCGCCATGTTGCGGTGGCCCGATCGGTCGCGCACAGTTCGGCCCCCTCGTGCCCGGCGTCGTCGCGCTCCGCCTCTACTACCTCGCGAGCTTCGCGGTGATCGGCGTGTATTTGCCGTTTTTCCCGCCCTGGCTCGCGGCGCGTGGCATCGAGGGCCTTTCGTTCGGCCTGCTCACGGCCACGTTCCCGGCGATGAGCGTGATCGGCCCGCCGGTGTTCGGGCTCGTGGCCGACGCGCTCGGCCTGCGTGGTCACCTCCTGCGCGTCGCGTGCGCCGGGGCGTTCGTCGGGTTTGCCGGGGTCGCGGCGCTCGCGGGCGGCGGGGGCGCGAGCTTCGCCGCGTTGCTCGTGCCGGTCGTCGTCTTCGGGTTTTTCCGCTCCCCCATGGCCATGCTGGCCGACGTCGTGGCCCTCGAAGCGGCCCGCGAGGGGCACGTGCCTTACGGCGCGACGCGCCTCTTCGGCTCGATGGGGTTTCTCGTCGCCGCTGTCCTCGCCGGCGGGCTCGAGCCGACCTCCGCCGTGCAAATCCCGCTCGCCATCGCCGCGCTCCTCCTCGTCACGCTCGGCGTCACCTTCGCGCTCCCTTCCCGCGTGCCCGTCCCTGCGAGGCCCTCGGCCGCGCAGATCCGCGCGCTGCTCGCGAGCGCCGACGTGCGCCTCTTCCTCGCCTCCGCGTTCTTCGCCCAGGCCGCCTTCGCCTGTTACGACCAGTGCTTCTCGCTCCACCTGCTCGCGCGGGGCGCCTCGCCGCGTGTCCTCGGCGCGACCTGGGCCGTCGGCGTGTTCGCCGAGGTCCTGCTCATGGCCAACGCCGGCGCCCTCGCGTCCCGCGTCCGCGCGCCCGTGCTGCTCGCCGTCGCGTACGGCGTCGCTGCGCTCCGCTGGACCCTCATCGGGTTCGTCCCGGGCTTCCTGCCGCTCGTCGCGCTCCAGCCGCTCCACGGGATCGCCTTCGGGCTCGCGTGGATCTCAGCTCTCGCTTACGTGAAAGATCGTGCGCCGAAGCACCTGCTCGGAACGGCGCAGGGCGTGTTCGTGGCCACGGTCTCGGCGGGCTCCGTCACCGGCATGCTCGGCTGGATCCACGTCTATCGTCGCGGGGGCGGGGCCCTCGCGTTCGGGGGCGCCGCGCTCGTGTCCGCGATCGCCTGCGGCATCGCGATCGCCTTCGCGCGCCGCACGCGTGCAGGGCAGAACGAGGCCGCTGCCTGACCCCGTCGAGGCGCCGCCCGACGCCAAACTTTTTTCGCTCGGCGCCGCGGCTCGGGTTACACCTCGGCAGCGGCGCGCGTGCCGCTCTCCGAAGCGAGGCATCCGATGTGCGGGATCGTGGGTTACGTCGGGACGCGGCATGCGGCTCCCATCATCGTCGACGGGTTGCGGAAGCTCGAGTACCGGGGGTACGACTCGGCCGGCGTCGCCATCCATGACGGCCAGTCCATCGAGATCGTGCGGACGCTGGGCAAGCTCGCGCGGCTCGGGGATGCGCTGGAGAAGCGGCCCCTCGCGGGCTCGACGGGCATCGGGCACACGCGCTGGGCGACCCATGGCCGCCCGAGCGAGGCGAACGCGCACCCGCACTCGGCCGGCCCGGTCGCTGTCGTGCACAACGGCATCATCGAGAACCACGTGGCCGTGCGGCAGGAGCTCGAGGTCGACGGGGTCAAGTTCCTCTCGGACACGGACACGGAGATCGTCGCGCACCTGATCCACCGGGAGCTGTCGCGCGGGAAAAAGCCGCTCTTTTCCGCGGTGCAGGCGGCGCTCCGGCACGTGGTGGGCGCCTACGCGATCGCGGTGGTGTCGCGCGAGGAGCCGGACGTGGTGGTCGTGGCGCGGCATGGATCGCCGCTCGTCGTGGGCCTCGGCGAGGGCGAGATGCTTTGCGGGAGCGACATCCCGGCGCTGCTCGCGCACACGCGCTCGATGATCTTCCTGGAGGACGGGGACGTGGCGGAGCTGCGCGCCTCGGGGGTGCGTTGCGAGACGGTCAGCGGCGAGGTCGTGACCCGGAAGGCGAAGCACATCGACTGGAGCCCGGTGCAGGCCGAGCGCGGCGGCTACAAGCATTTCATGCGCAAAGAGATCCACGAGCAGCCGGAGGTCGTGGAGGCGACGCTGCGCGGCCGGATCGACCTCGCCGAGGGCGACGTGTACGCCGCCGAGATGGGCGTGACGCCGGAGGTGGCGCAATCGATCCGGCGTGTGTACTTCGTGGCTTGCGGGACGAGCCACCACGCGGCGATCGCCGGTCGTTACTGGATGGAGCAGCTCGCGAAGGTGCCCTCGGTCGTGGAGCTCGCGAGCGAGGTGCGCTACCGCGAGCCGCTGTTCTACCCGGACGATCTCGTGATCGCGGTGAGCCAGTCGGGCGAGACGGCCGATACGCTGGCGGCGGTGAAGGCGGCGAAGGCGGGCGGCGCGCGGATCCTCGCGGTGGCGAACGTGCTCGACAGCGCGATCCCGCGGATGGCCGACGGCGCGCTCTACACGCACGCGGGCCCCGAGATCGGCGTGGCCTCGACGAAATGCTTCACGACGCAGCTCGCGGCGCTCCTCTTGCTCGCGGTGTACATGGGCCGGCGACGCAGCACGCTGCCGCAGGAGCGCGCGCAGAAGGTCCTGCAGGCGTTGTGGGAGATCCCGAGCCACCAGCGCGAGGTCCTCGGCGACGCCGATTACGTGCACGCCATCGCGAAGAAGCTCGTGCACGCGAAGGACGTGCTCTTCCTCGGCCGCGGGCTCGGCTTCCCGATCGCGCTCGAAGGGGCGCTCAAGCTGAAAGAGATCTCCTACGCGCACGCCGAGGGCTACGCGGCCGGCGAGATGAAGCACGGCCCGATCGCGCTGATCGACGAGCAACTCCCGGTCGTCGCGGTCTGCCCGCGCGACGCGCAATACGAGAAGATGCACTCGAACCTGCAGGAGGTCCGGGCCCGCGAGGGTCAGGTCATCGCCATTGCCACGAAGGGCGACGAGGCGATGCTGGAGCTCGCGCAGCACATCGTGTGGATCCCGAAAGCGCCGGACGAGGTGATGCCCCTCCTCACGGTGCTGCCGCTCCAGCTCATTGCGTATTTCGTGGCGAACCTGAAAGGCAACGACGTCGACCAGCCGCGCAACCTCGCGAAGACGGTCACCGTCGAATGAGCACGAGGGGGCACCTCCGTCGTGAGGTGCCCCTGGCCGGCCTCAGGCCGCCTTCTCCCCTTTCGCACCGCCGCTGAGCCCCTCTTCCTTGAGGGCGGCGCTCACCGCCTGCACGATGTTCGCCATCGAGGGGAACGCCTCGTCTTCGAGGTCCTCGACGATCTGGCGAAGCGAGACGGGCTGCCCCTTGCGATACTCGATCTCCTGGTTGCCCGCCCGCGCGAGCAGGTCCTGCTTCGTCACGGGGAACGCCAGGCCGGAGAGCGCCTGCGTGATCGCGCCGATGCCGAACGCCGTCCCCTCGGGCGGCCCCGGCTTGTCGTAGGCCTGTCCGCGGACCTCCTTTCGATCGCGCAGGTCTCGCTGGTGCTGCACCTCCTTGCCGCCGAGGTGCCCTGCCTCCTGGACGGTCATCGTGCCCTTGCTCTCGTCCTTGTTTTTTTCGGCCATCGTCTGCCTCCTCGCGTGGCGTGCGGCCAGCCGGGTGCGCCGCGGCTCGGCCTCGCCGCATTCGTTGGGCGCGGCAGGACCTGCGTCCAGGGTTTGGCCGAGTGATCCATTGAGGTTGCGCTCGGCGCGCCGCATCGCGGGCGACCGGGCCTGTTCCTCGTCCCTCTTGCGGTCTGCGGCGGGGCGGGCATGAGACCTGCGGGAGGAAACCTCATGGCGCAGACGTGGAACCCTGGGGATCAAAACGAGCGAACGGCCCCGCCCGAGAAGCCGAGCGGATGCACACCGGCGGACGAGCCCGAGCATGGAAGGCCGCCGATCGCCTGGGAAGGGGAGAGCCGGGTGCTCGAGCCGAAAACGGCCGCGGATGAGCTCGTGGACGAGGCGTCCGAGGAGTCCTTCCCTGCCAGTGATCCGCCTGCCTGGACGCCATCGAAATCCGTTGGCACCAAGTGACGGGCCCTGCCCCAGGGGCGCGCGGGCGCCTGCGCGGGCGCCTGCGCGGGCGCGCCCAGCCCCGCTTCCAAACCTCGGACCCAAAATGGCCCACCCCCCCGACGAGGACCTTGCTGCCCGTGTGAATGTCGGCAAAATGTTGCGCTTGCGCGCCCACGCCACGCGTGTACCCGCAAGGAAGCTTCCATCCCCCGCTAACGAAGAATCTCCCTTCTTATGGGCCAGTTCACGTCCCCCATCGATCGCCGCCGACTCCTCCAGGGGTTTGGAGCCTTGTTCCTCGCCTCGGCCTGCTGCCCGACGCCTGTGTCGGGCGGCGCGGAGGCGAGGGTCGCGCCGAGGCCGCCCGCGCCCTCGACGGGGCCGCTCGTGCCGGATGCCCCCGAGAACGTGGGCATGTCCTTCGCGCGGCTGCAGGACGCGTTTGCGCGCCTCGAGCGCCGCGTGAACGACGAGGCCTTCCCGGGATTCGCGGCGCTCGTGGCGCGGCATGGCAAGATCGTCGCGGAGCACGCGTACGGCAGGAAAGTCCGCGGGGGCGGCGAGCCCGTCACGCTCGACACTCTCTTTGACCTCGAATCAATGACGAAGGTCGTGTCGACGGCCATTTCGGCGCTCGTCCTCGTCGACCAGGGCAAGCTCCGCCTCGACGATCCGGTTGTCAAGTACCTAACGGCGTTCCAGGGGGAGGGGAAGGAGCGGGTGACGGTGCGGGACATGCTCCGGTATTCGTCGGGGCTGCCGCTCGACAACCGTATCTACGACGGCAAGCCGGACGAGATATGGCGGAAAATGGCGGCGACACCGCTCGAATATCCACCGGGGACGAAGGTCGAATACAGCGACCTCACGTATCGCCTGCTCGGCAAGCTCGTGGAGGTGGCTGCCGGCACGACGCTCGACGTGGTCGCCCGTGATCACGTGTGGAGGCCGCTCGGGATGGTCGACACGACGTACAATCCGCCGCCTGCGCTAAAGCCGCGCATCGCGGCGACGGGCCCCACGGAGCGGCGCACCACGCTCGTGCGGGGCGCGGTGCAGGACGACCTCGACTTTTTGCTCGGCGGCGTGTGCGGCTGCGACGGCGCGTTCTCCACGGTGAAGGACGTGGCCGCGTTTTGCCAGATGGTGCTCGGCGGCGGCACGTATGCCGGAAAGCGTATCCTCGCGCCGGAGCTCGCCGCCGAAATGGTCGCGAACCAGACGCCCTTCGTCGACGCCGGGAAGACGGACACGTCGCCGCTCCTGAACCTGATGTCGACGCCGAAGGGCTTTGGCTGGGAGCTCTTCGCGCCGCGATTCTCGAACGGCGGGATTCGCCTCTCCCCGGGCTCGTATGGCAAGGCGGGCGGCGCGGGCACGTACATGTGGGTCGATCCTTCGCGGCAGCTCATCGCCGTCCTGCTCACGAACCACGGCTTGCCCCAGCCCTTCGACGAGCGCGGGTGGAATCGGCTCCTCGACGAGACGGGCTGCGGGGAATTCTTCGACGGCGTGGTCGGAGCCGTGACCGACGGTGCGTGACGAGCACCTTCCGCACGCTCGCATGACCCCGTTATCATGGCGGGATGCGTGCTGCCGTTTCCTTCCTCATCCCGTATGCCCTGTGGACCTTCGCTTGTAGCTCGCCCCCGGTCGATACCTTCACCGGGGGCAGCGGCGCCGGAGCGGGCCCGATCCTCACGGGCGCAGGCGCGGGGAGCGGCAGCGGAATCGGGGGCGGGAGCGGCGGCGAAGGCGGAAGCGGCAGCGGCAGCGGCGCCGGCAGCGGCAGCGGCGGCGGCATGATCGTCGTTGATCAGGACGGCGACGGCCTCGACGACACGTACGAGGCGTCCCTCGCCGAGAGTTACCTCCCGTTCCTCTCCCTCGATCCCGACGACGGCTGCCCGCGCGGCGGCATCGTGTATCGCGTCCGCCCGCACCCCGACGACGCCACGCGTATCCACATCGTCTACGACCATCTTTATGAGCGCGATTGTGGCCTCACGGCGCACGCGGGCGACAACGAAGCCTTTGGCGTGACGATTGACCCGTCCATCCCGCCGCCCGCGGGCATCCTCGCGATGCGCGCCGTCGGCCACCAGGCCACGCTCTGCGAAAAGACGACCGAATGTGGCGCCTGCTGGGACCTGCCCGCCTGCGCCACGGCCATGAAGGACGGCGCGCTGTTCCCCGTCGTGTTTTCGAGCAAGGACAAGCACGCCGGGTACGTCGAGAAAGACACCTGCAATCCGTTCCTCGCTTGCCTCGACACGTGCACCCTCGCGCCGACGAGCGCGAAGCCGCCGATGGTCAATGCCGGCGAGCCAGACGCGCCGCTCGTCTCGAACCTCACGACACAAGGATTCATCCATGCCGCGAACGGCTGGACCGAACAGGAGCTCTTCGACGTGAACCCGTGGGAGCCCGAGAAGGACTTCGGCGGCGCGGGCAACGTGGCGGGGGATCTCGTCGACCCTGCGTTCGTCCCGCCGGCGTGCCCTTAGCCCTGCGAAGGTGTGGCGGCGGGCCACATGTCGCGGGCCGACAACATCCCTGCTCCGCGTGTCCTACCGCCGCCGGAAGCCGCGCCGCGCAGAAGGCACGCGCCTTCCGCGCGAAAGCCGCAAAAAAAGCGTGGCATCGACATTGCTGTTCCCGTCCGCATGATGATCGCCCTTCGCTTCTCGACGTCCCTCGCTTCCGCGCTCCTCGTGACTTCGATGGCTCTCCATGCGTCTGCCGCGGAGCCGCCTGCTCCGGCCCGCGACGCGGAGCCGCGCAAGCACGTCATCTCGGCGAGCGCTGGCCTGACGCCCTTTTACGTAGGCGCGGTGAGGGGTTCTAACAAAAGGTACGATTATGATGACGCCGTCCATGAACCGCTGCTCATTGGGCTCTCGGGTGATTACATGCGCAGCTTCGGCCTCTTTCGCGCGGGTGTCGGACTGCGGTACATGAATACCCAAGAAGGGATTTCCAGAGGCGGGAACTCCCTGGCACACACGCTCGGGATCTACGGGCTCCTGGGGCTCGGCATCACGACGCGCAGCGGGGTGGACATCGCCGCGACGCTCGGCCTCGGCCTCGGCCACTGCTGGGTGCCGCCGTTCGATCTGTACGCCCCGAGCTGGGGTGGGGGCGCCGAGCTGCTCATCTCGGTCGCCATTCCGGTCGACCGGGATACGGACTTCCTCGTGCGCAGCGGCGCGGGCATTGCCTATTACACCGGCGACGTGCCCCCGGCCCCGGAGGGGGTGTGGCAACGTCCCGACCCCTATCTCCTCCACATCCACGCCCCTATCGAGCTGGGCTTCCGCAAACGCTTTTGACCGTCGCGGGAGGCGCGCTGCGAGATCGCTTCGTGACCTCGCAGCGCGAAAGCAGGCCTCTACGGGCACGCCCGGAGGGAGCACGACGTCGGCGTCGAACAGATCCAGCAGTCCGTCGCCGGCAGGAAGGGATCGTTGTACGGGAGGCAATCGTAGCGGAATTCCTTGTAGTAACTGCTGAAGTCGCCGTCGGCCGAGTCGTACCGCCAATCGCACTCCCGGTTCTCCCAGCCGATCGCCACCGTGTGCGAGGCGTCGCTGTAGTAGGTGCGATAACGACCGGAAGGCCGCAGCGCTTGCTCCGCCGTGCCGACGTCGCCTTCGGCCGGGGCTGCCCCCTCCTCCGGCGCGCCGAGGCACGCGACGAGCGACAACGCGAGACCAAAACCAGCGAGGATCTTCTTGAGCATGACCATTCTCCTTCCGTCACACGACACGCGGTCGTGTGGGACATGAATCGCGAACGCAGCCGCGCGGGCCGCCGATCCGGCGCCAACCCGCGCGCTCTTGCGCTCACCGATGAAATCGAGAATGCCTGCCCTTTCGAGTTCTCGCCAGTGTCCGCTCGCGACAACGTTGTTGCGTTCGCCGACACGAAGGCAAGAAACCAACGCCTCCCACGCATCGCGCCGATGTATGAACAGAGGCGATGGGCAGGCACACGACCGAGGAGGAGGGGCTCGCAGGGGCGGCCCCGAGCCAACGAGAGCCGCGCGAGGGCGTCCGTTCGCTCCGCGCGCCGGAGGTGACGAGCACCGTTCACGCGGGCGCCCTCCGGCACATGGCGAGCGTCCTCGAAGGCGCCGGCCTCGATCCACGGCCGCTCCTCGCCGAGGCCGGCGTCGGGGAGATCGAGCTGGCAGATCCCGATCAGCGCGTCGCCATGGCGCGTTACGTGGCCTTGTGGCGCATCGCGGCCCCACGCTTTCCGAGAGGCTCGCTCGGGCTGGCCTTCGGCGCGGTCTTCGAGCTCGATCACGGAAACCTCCTCACGTACATGACGGCGCACGCCGCCACGCTCGGCGACGCCGTGCTGCAAGCCGACCGCTACCGGCACCTCATCCACGAGATGCTGCTTCCCACCCTCGACCTGGAGGGCGGCGATGCTCGCCTCCGCCGCGCGCTGCATCCATCCATCGGCCGGATCGGCGCGATGGCGGAGTCGATCGCGGCGACCTGGGTAAAGAGCTTCAGCATCTACATCGGCGAGGACTTTCGGCCGCGCGAGGTCTGGTTTCAGCACGCCGCCCCGCGGGATCTTCGCCCCTACGACGAGGCGTTCCGCTGTCCGGTGCGCTTCGAGATGCCCGAGACACGGATGATCGTCGATCGCGAGGAGCTCGAACGGCCGCTTCGCCTCGCCAACCCACGCCTCCGCGCCTATCTGGAGGAGCAGGCCCGGAGCCAGATCGATAGCCTCCCGCACGACCATGGACTCGCCGCTCGCGTGCGCCGCCTCCTCGTCGAGGAGCTGCGCGGCGGCGCCCCGTCCCAGGATCACATCGCCCGGCGCCTCGCCTTGAGCCCGCGCACCTTGCAACGCCGCCTCAAGGACGAGGGCGTCGTCTTCAACGATCTGCTCGACGAGCAACGCCGCGCCCTCTGCGACCGTTATCTGCAGGATCGATCTCTCTCGATTCAGGAGATCGCCTTCCTCCTCGGCTACACGGAGCGGAGCAGCTTCTATCGCGCCTTCCGCCGCTGGACGGGCCGCACCCCGCAGGAGCTGCGCAAAAGCGACGGAGACGAGGTCGGGCGGGACCCCTGAAGGACCGTCGGTCCTGGACGAACCGTAGGTTTGCCCGCGAACACGTAGGGTTTGACGACGTGCCGCGGGCAAACGGTTCGTCTTGACCAGCCTAGGAGGGCGGGTGTAGCGTGCCTCTCATGAAGCACCTTCTCCTCGCAAGCACGCTCCTCCTCGCGGTCTCGGTCTCCTCGTCGGTGTCGCTGGCCGAGGAAGGGGCCGGCGCTCCGGCCCCCACGGAACCTATCCAGGTGCCCGAGAAATTGGAGATCCCGTACACCGTGTACACGACCGATCGCGCCCTCATGACGACCTTCCACGAATCGACGAGGAAGCTCCTCCTGGAGGCGCAGGCGTTGGAGAAAGCAGGCAAGGTCGCGGCGGCTCTCGAAAAGTACCAGGATGCCTACGCGCACAACAGCCTGCCGGATACACAATTGGAGCTTGGTTTGGCCCAGGCGCGTGCAGGTTTGTTCCTCCCTTGCGCACGCAACATCCAGGACGTCATCGCGTTCTGGGCCCTGCGCGACTACAAGTTGCACCCGGTCACGGAGGTACGGACGGTATTGGCCTACTGCGCGAAGCGCCTCGGGACGATCGCGCTCCGGATCAACATCGCCGGCGTGCGCATCACGGTGGACGGGGAACTCGTGATGGACTGGCCCTACCACGACGAGATCTACGTCGAGCCCGGAGGCCACGAGATCAAAGCGAATGCTTCCGGGTACTGGATGAACGAGACGCACGTGGACATCAAGGCTGGGGAACGAAAGGAGCTACGGATCGCGATGCAGCAGCGCATCCATGCGCAATATGTCCAGTTTCCCACCCCGCCGATTCATTTTAATATCAATGCGAACTTGTCGAATGGAGCGAAGGGGGATCAACCCACGTGGCCTCGGAATCTCATGATCGGAAGCGGGGTGGGTCTCGCGTTCGGGCTCGGGGGTCTCGTGACCGGCTTGATCATGAACGTAAACGCACCGGACGACGGAACCGTGACAACAGGGAAGGGGCTCGCCTACGCGGGCGGCATCCTTAGTGCCCTCTCCGTGGGTGGGCTCGTTATCGGGCTCGCCAGTCGCCCCGAGCCGCCTCCGCCGAACGTCATCATCACGCCACAGATCGCCAAGGATGGCGGCGGCGTGCAGTTCACCGCGACGACGCCGTAGGGCTCTCCCCAGCGGAGGTAGACAACCTCTTTCCGGAGATCGAGGATGTCTCCTCGGCGGTGGAGGACCCCTCCTTGGTGTTCGACGACCCCTTCCCGGAGGCTCCGGACGTCCGGAAGGGGATGCGGGGGCTCCTGCCAGAGGTGAACGACCGCACATCGGAGGTGCTGCATCTCCTGGCGGAGGTGGACGGTTTCCTGGGGGGGGAAGCTGATTTCCGGGCGGAGTCTGCCGACTTCGAGGCGGAGGAGGAGGACCTCCTCAGGGAGCCAGGCCGGCCGCCGAGCGGAGGTGGAGCGACCTCCTGGCGGAGGTGGAGCGACCTCCTGGCGGAGGTGGAGCGACCTCCTGGCGGAGGTGGAGCGACCTCCCCCACGTGCGCCGCTCACCCTCGGATACCGGCTTTGAGTTCGTCTCGTATCTCGCGGTGCTTCTCAAGCTCGTGTTCATAAAATGCATGCGGGTCCGGGAGCGCCGCATCCTCGGGCTCCTGCTCGGACTCGGCGATGAGCGGTTCGATCACCGCGAGGCCGGCGTCGAACTCACCATTCATTTGGCAGCACCGCGCATAGATGCGGCTTAACCTGTGTCGTTTCTCGATGCGGGAGAACCCCCGCTGCAAAAGCTCGTGCCAGATCTCCCGGCAAACCTCGTGTGGTTGCTCTTTTTCGAGCGCATGGTCCAGGAGCCACTCGGCGATGCGCCGCCTGGTTTCCACGACATCGGCTTCGTTGTCGCCTGCCCGCTCGACAAATTCCTCTTCGATTCGGCGATATTCGCGAACCGCTTCCTCGAAGCTCATCTCGTCGGAGAAGTAGACCGCTTCGATTCGTTGCATGAGCGATAGGATACCGGCTTTGAGCTCGTCTCGTATCTTGCGGTCGATCGGGAGCGCGTATTCGTAAAAAATACGCGGGTTCGGCGGGAGCGTCGGATCCGCGAGCGCCTGCTCGGCCTCGGCGATGAGCGGTTCGATCACCGCGAGGCCAGCGTCGAACTCACCATTCATCTGGCAGCACCGCGCATAAATGCCGCTCATCCAGTAGCGTTTCTCGATGCCGGAGAACCCCCGCTGCAAAAGCTCGTGCCAGATCTCCCGGCACACCTCATGGGGCTGCACGTCTCTGACCGCCTCGTCCAGGATCCACTCCGTGATGCGCCGCCTGGTCTCCACGACATGGTACTCGTTGTCGCCTGCCCGCTCGACGAACTCCTCTTCGATTCGGCGATATTCGCGGACCGCTTCCTCGAAGTCCAGCTCGTCGGACAAGTAGACCGCGTTGACTCGCTCGATGAAGGCGATCTCTTCCGGCTCTAGTTTTCGCCACATATCTGTCCTAGTTTCGCCAGGTTGGTCGCAGGGCGCGTTCGTCCTCCGTCGAGACCACCCACGTGCCTCGCTCACCCTCGGATGCCGGCTTTGAGCTCGTCTCGTATCTTGCAGTCCCTCGTGAGTTCTTGTTCGTAAAAGGCACGTGGGTTCGGTGGAAGCGTCGGATCCGCGAGCCCCTGCTCGGCCTCGGCGATGAGCGGCTCGATCACCGCAAGGCCGGCTTCGAACTCGCCATTCATCTGGCAGCACCGTGCATAGATGCCGCTCATCCAGTGGCGGTTCTCGATGCCGGAGAACCCACGCTCCAAAAGCTCGTGCCAGATCTCCCGGCAAACCTCGTGGGGTTGCTCGTCTCTGAGCGCCTCACTCAGGAGCCACTCCGTGATGCGCCGCCTGGTCTCCACGACATGGTGCTCGTTGTCGCCTGCCCGCTCGACGAACTCCTCTTCGATTCGGCGATATTCGCGGACCGCTTCCTCGAAGTCCAGCTCTTCGGACAAAAAGACCGCGTTGATTCGCTCGATGAAGGCGATCTCTTCCGGCTCCAATTTTCGCAACATATCTGTCCTACTTTCGCCAGGTGGGTTCCAAGCGGCCGCAGGGTACCCAGTCCTCCCACATCCTCACCCTCGGCGGCCAGGACTTCTCGTCTTGACATATTCGGAAGCAGTTTTCGCATCTGGATGTATTCCAGTTGTTCCCAAGCTCGTCACCCACCTTGCTATCCATGCACTCCACATAACCGTCCGTGCACTTGTCCTTCTTTGATTTCCTCCTCCGAACCGCCTCCACCACGTCCTCGGCGATCGCGATCCCGATCATAAACACGATCGTCACCCCGGTCGCTTTGATGATGATGGGGGCCAGGGCGATCGTCACGCCGACGATGACGAGATTGCCGGCGAGCCCACGCGCCGCGTTGTTCTGCCTGTCTCCCCGAGCGAGCGGCTGGAACATCCATGTCCGGAAAAGCTCCGGCGGCACCTCCATCGCCCGGAGCGCCGCCCGCGTGCACCCGCTGAAATTGGCATGCAAGACGTCCGACTTCACAGAGGCCACCCGCCCCTCTTCGTCGACCTTCACGTCGTAGTGAAACTCGAAGGCTTCTCCGCCGAGGTCCCCGCCGTACTCCTCGACGCACGCTCGCAGGCGCGTGATGGTCTTGTTCGGCGCGTGTGGCCCTTCGTGGATCGGCGGTTGTTTCAGCGGAGGAGATTCGATATTGCTCGCGCAGCCAAACGGGACAACCGACATCGTCACGCACGCAATAACCATCCCCCAGATGTTGACCCTCGGCATTCCCTCTCCGTCCCCGCCTGGCTCGACCGAGGAGGGTACAGGCTCGGAATCACCAAAGGGCAAGTTTGTGAGCCTGCTTCTATACGTTTCGAGGCGTCGGGCTCGACGGCGCCGCCCTCGCGATACTCCGACGCGACGGGACGGCGTTCTAGATACGCCCGAGGATAAGCTGGATGGAATCATCGAGCGCACATGCTGGGCGGTCGCATCCCCGGCGGGCTTCAAGAAACGAGGAATCGTGTACGTGAAGGAGCTGGGGAGCGTCCAGCACCTACCGCAGCCGCCGCAGCCGCCGCACCAGCCGAGCCGCCTGACCTCGACATCGGACATGATCCAGGTGGGGTGTACGTCTTTCCGGAGATCGAGGATGTCTCTTCGGCGGTGGAGGACCCCTCCTTGGCGTTCGATGCCCTCTTCCCGGAGGCTATGGACGTCCGGAAGGGGATGCGGGGGCTCCTACCAGAGGTGAACGGCCGCATATCGGAGGTGCTGCATCTCCCGGCGGAGGGGGACGATCTCCTGGGGAAGGAAGCTGATTTCCGGGCGGAGCCAGCCGACTTCGAGGCGGAGGAGGAGGATCTCCTCGGGAGCCAGGCCGGCCGCCGAGCGGAGGTGGATCGATCTCCGGTTGCTGGTCGGCGTTTCCTTTCGAGCATCCTCGAAGGCGCCGGGCTCGTCGGCGACGGTCGCGCACGGACATTGTGTGTCGCACCAGCCTGTGAATGCGCTTGCGCGGCTTCGCCTTCGCCGTGCACAAGGATCGTCAGGAACAACGCAGGCCCGCGCATGACGCCACGGGGGTGGCTTGGTGTGGCCTGCGGGAACGGAAGGTCCTTCCATGGCCTGGTTGTCGAACCGCTTTGTTCGTCTTGGGCTCCTCGTGCTCGTCGCTTGGGGCCTCTCGATAGGGCTCCTCGGGTGCACCGCGACAGGCACGAATACGCAGGCGTGGGCGCAGACGACGCCGAACGGAATGAGGTTGTTCCGCATATGCCGGCGCCATCCTCACGTCGACCCGAATGCACGTTATTGGTACGATGTGGGGGATGGGACGCCTCGAACGACGTTCCTGTCGCTCGACGAGCTTTTGCAGGGCCGCGAGGCCAAGGCTGTTTATGTTCATGATCCCCACGCGCCGTCCGAGAGTCGGAAGCTCTTGGGGATTGCGTTCCAGCATCTCCCCTGCGACAAACCGACGCCGCCCCCGCCGAAGAAGGTCGCAGCGAAGGAGAAGGAGGGCGCAGAGAAGGAGACCAAAGAGGCCGAGAGGCCGAAGCCGCTACCTCGGCCGATCGCGCAGTCGCCCGAGCGGTGCACGGAGCCGGGGCAGGCGCGGAGGCGCGGCGGGACGGGCGGACGTCGTTGCACGAGGGTCCTCGTCCACCGGACCCGCACGGAGCCCGTCGTCGCGGAGAGCCCCCGCGAGGTCCGGCCGCCTGAGCCGGCGAGGTTGTCCGAGGACGCGGCTCGGGAGTATGGGGACTGGGGGCTCACCCCGGCGGACGTCTCCGCGCTCGCGGAAGAACGAGGCCGGGAGTGCCTCGAACGGATTTGCCATGCGCGCCACCAGAACTTCATCCCGAAGGGCAAGCAGAAGCCTGCCGCGACGCATGACGGGCAGTCGTTGTCGGCGGGGAGCGGGAGCGGTGGGGGAGGTGGCGCGAAGACGACGGTCAAGACGAGGACGAAGCCGGTCTCGAAGCCGAACGGCGGGGTGGCAGGGCAGGCGGGGGGAAAAGCGCGGCTTCCACCCAAGGGCACTCCGGAGAGGCGGGCGATTGAAACGGCACGCGACAAGGGAATACGGACCAAGAAGGCCCAAGAGCTTGCAGATATTCGCGCTGGCGGCCGAGGCAGTGGTGTATGGACTGATAAGGAGCTCAAAGGGATCCGTGAGACCGGCGAGTTCCCGACGGACGCTGTCTGGCACCATGATCCTACCGTCGCCAACCGGCCTGACCTTGCGGCCGACCCCTCTGTCGTGCGCCCGGTGCGAGGAGGAACGCAGGGACATCTTCAAGCGCATGGAGGAGATTTTAGAAAACCATGAATACCGACGAATCCGGAATTCTTGAGCGAGTGCTCGTGCGCCGCTACGGACAGCCAGACGAGACATACAAGGAGGGCATGCGTGCAAAGATATGGGCAGGAGGCACGGCGTCCGTCTCGGTCCTGTACTATTCGGCCGACTGGACGAGACCGCCGGCATCGGAGTTTCGCGTGCACCAGCAGATCTACGGCGCATGCTGTGGCGGAACGCTCGTGGATAGTTCCCTGAAAGTAGCCATGCCGTCGTGGGAGACGCCTTTTTACCTCTATAGTCTCCACGGATTGGGAGAGCGGATGGAGGTCAAGCATGCCATGGCGCTCGACCCAGAGCTATCGTTCTTCATGGATGCGTCCAACGTGTGCTACTACGGCCACAAACATGGTAGGTTGTTCGTATACGACACTACGTTCGATGAACTCTACGAGCGCGGCGATATCGAATCCGCGCTGGAGGAAATCATCGCAGAGTGGGAAGCGGCTGCGCCCGGCGAGTAGTGCACCGTGGCTGGAGGCATAAGCGCGGAGGCGGGAGCGCGCGTCAGGCGAGCGCGAGCGTCTTCAGGTACTCCCGCGTGAGATGCAGGCGGCCGTGGACGGTCTTCGTTTCGAAGGAGCAGCAGCGGCGGTCGCGTCTCGCGGCGCAACCCGGGCCGCTCGCTCTCCCCTTGGAAGCACGTATGCCTGGCCGATGAGCCGTCAGGGCATCGTTCCCCGCGTAGGGACGGACATCGACGCGAGCCGCACCAGCAGCAGCAGCCGACGACGAGCCTCTTCCCTTCGGCGCCCGTTCGCACTATGGACGGAAGCCGGAGAGCCTGATGGACCTGTCCTTCACCCCCGAGCAGAGCGCCTTCCGCGACGAGGTCCGCGCGTGGATCCGGGAGGCCATGCCTCCGCGCATCCGCGAGAAAGCGGCCGTCGACGGGCATTTCGAGCACGATGAGATCATGGAGTGGCACCGCATCCTCCACGGGAAGGGATGGGTCGCGCCCCATTGGCCCGCGGAATGGGGCGGCGCCAAGCTCGACGTCACGCGCCGCTTCATCCTGACGGAGGAGCTCGAGCTCGCCGGCGCCCCGGCGCTCTCCCCGTTCGGCCTCATGATGGTCGGCCCGCTCATTCTCCAGTTCGGCAGCGACGCGCAGCGGAAGCGCTTCTTGCCGAAGATCCTCGCGGGCGAGGAGGTCTGGTGCCAGGGGTATTCGGAGCCGAACGCCGGCAGCGACCTCGCCTCGCTCAAGCTCTCGGCCGAGCCCGACGGCAAGGGCAACTACGTGCTCAATGGGCAAAAGACCTGGACGACGTACGCGCAGTACGCCGACTGGATCTTCGTACTCACGCGGACCGACAAGACCGCGAAGAAACAATCGGGCATCAGCTTTTTCCTCGTCGACATGAAGACGCCCGGCGTCACGGCGCGGCCCACGCTCACGATCGCGGGGACGCCGGCGTTTTGCGACACGTTCTTCGAGAACGTCGTCGTCCCCGCGGAGAACCTCGTCGGCCCGCTGCACGGCGGCTGGACGCTGGCGAAGGCGCTGCTCGGCCACGAGCGCACGTACATCGCGGCGGTGGGGCTCTCGACGCGGACCTTGCGGCGCGTGAAGCAGATCGCGGCGGCGACGAAGGAGCGGGGCGTGCCGCTGATCGACGTGCCGGCGTGGCGCGCGCGGATCGCCCGGATGGAGATCGAGCTTTGGGCGCTCAAGATGGCGAACTACCGGGCCATTGCGTCGGCCGAGCTCGGCCACGCGCCGGGGCCCGAGTCGAGCATCTTGAAGATCCGCGGCAGCGAGATCATGCAGCAGATGTACGAGCTCGCGATGGACGTGATGGGGCACGATGCGCTCTCCTGGCACAACTCGCCGGGCACGATCCCCGAGGCCGAGGCCTCGGTCCCCCCGCAGTTCAATTACGCGCGCGCGGCCAGCATCTATGGCGGCAGCAACGAGATCCAGAAGAACGTCATCGCCAAAGCCATCCTCGGCCTGCCGAGCTGACGGGGATTCGCCATGAATTTCGACCTCACGCCGGACCAGAAGCTCCTCGAAAGCACCATGGCCTCCTTCCTCAAGAAGGAGTCCCCGGTGAGCCGATTCCGTGCCCTGCGGGAAGACCCCGTCGGCTATAGCAAATCACTCTGGAAGACGATGGCCGAGCTCGGCTGGATCGGGCTCGCGTTCCCCGAATCCGCGGGCGGACTCGGCGGCTCGTTCGTGGACGTCGCGATTTTGCTCGAACAATTCGGCGCGGGCCTCGTCCCCGAGCCCTTTGTCGCGTCCGTGCTCGCCGCGGGCACGGCGATCCTGCGCGCGGGCAGCGCAGAGCAACACGAGGCGTACCTCGCGCCGCTCATCGCCGGGGACACGACCCTCGCCCTCGCCTGGGCCGAGCGCGGCGGCCGGTATGACCCGACCTGGGTCGAGACGACGGCCACGAAACAGGGCGACGCCTACGTGCTCCAGGGCGAGAAGATTTTCGTCCAGAATGGCCACGCGGCGGATGTCCTCGTCGTCTCGGCCCGCACCGCGGGCACTCCGGGCGATACCGACGGCATCTCCCTCTTCGTGCTCCCGCGGGAGACCGAGGGCCTGCGCGTCACGCCGGTGAACACGATGGATGGGCAAAAAGCCGCCACGATCACGCTTGCCGGCGTGGTCGTTCCGGCGTCGAGCCGGCTCGGGGCCGAGGGCGCGGCGGCGCCCGTGCTCGACGAAATCATGGATCTCGGCGCGGCGGCGGCGTGCGCGGAGGGGCTCGGTGTCATGCGCGCCTCCCTCGCGATGACCGTCGACTACTTGAAGACGCGCGAGCAATTCGGCGTGAAGATCGGCACGTTCCAGGCCTTGCAGCACCGCGCGGTCGACATGTTCATCCGCACCGAGCTCGCGAAGAGCACCTCGATCCTCGCGAGCGTCAAGGTCTCGGACCCCGATCCGGCCGAGCGCCGCTTCGCCGTCAGCGCGGCCAAGGTGGAGCTTGCCATTTGCGGCCGCTACGTCACGCAACAAGCCATCCAGCTCCACGGCGGAATCGGCATCACGGACGAGCACGATATCGGGCTCTATTTCAAGCGCATGCACGTCCTGAACGCCCTCTTCGGCGACGAGGAGCACCACCTCGCCCGATTCGGCGCGCAACCCGCGTTCTGAACCCTCCGTCGCGCCTCGGCGCGTTTTGCGCACGCCCCGGGTGCTGAATTCAGGATTGGCCCGAGGGTCCGAACGTGTTCCGGACGCGTATCGTGATGCATTCACCGGGGGGTGATCATGACGGACGTCTTTGTCTCGGGGGGCCGAGGCCCTGATCAACCGAAGATTGATTCTCGTGTCGAGTTCGGCGTCGGCGGCGTGCCCATGTCGTTCGACTTGCCGAAGGGCATGTTGTCTTGTGCCGGCCATGCGTCCGTGCTCATGTGGACAGAGACCACCATTTCCGGCCTCATGCTCGGCCTCTCGCGGATGGTGGGCGTCGAGCGATTCAACCTCGCGCTGCAGAGCGGCGGGCGCGACAGCGTCGACGGGGATTGGGCGCACATCATCACGTTCCCCACGTTCGAGGAGGGGTTTGCCTCGCTCGCGGTCATCGCGGCGGCGGCGGGCTGGGGGTTGTGGGAGATCGTCTCGCTGGATCGCGAGCGCGAGATCGGGCGATTCCGCTGCACGAATGGCTGGGAGGCCATGTACCAGCGCGCGCTCTCCGTGTGCTGGGGCTCGGGCATGATGGGCGGCAAGTTCTCCGGCCTCTGCGCGCGCCTCTTTGGTTCGAATTGCTGGGCGCAGCAGATCTCGTTCCAGTCCCGCGGCGACGAGGCGGACGAGTTCATCGTGCGGCCCTCGGATCGCACCGTGGAGGGCGATCTGGAGCGCCTCCTCGCGGCGGACGCGGCCACGCGGGCGGATCTCGCGGTCGCGCTGGAGCGGCTCCGCCAGGAGGTCGAGGAGCGCCGCGTGACGGAGGACGCGCTGCGCCGGACCGAAAAAGAGAATGCCTTCCTGATCGAGCAGCAGGCGCGGACGATCGCGGCGCTCTCGACCCCAATCATCCAGGTATGGGAGGGCATCTTGACGTTGCCGATCGTCGGGCAGGTGAGCGGGGCGCGCGCGACGACGATCATGCAGGCGCTCCTCCACGAGATCGTCCAGCGCAGCGCGCATTTCGCGATCCTCGATTTGACGGGCGTCGACACGCTCGACGCCGAGACGGCCGACCACCTCCTGCGTATCGTGCGCGCCGCGGAGCTGCTCGGGGCGCGCGCGATCGTCAGCGGCATCCGGCCGCGCGTCGCGCAGACCATCGTGGAGCTCGGGGTTGATCTTTCGGGGCTGACGACGGTCGCCGACCTCGAAGAGGGCCTGAAGACGGCGCTCCGTTCGATGGGCGTGCGCGCGCCGAGCCCGATCCAGGCCTCTTCGCAGCGGTAAAACCTCGTGGTAGCGTACGTCTCGTATGGACCCGATCCGAGACACCGCCGAGAAGCGTGACCTGCGCGAGCGGGCGCGAGCGTTTTTCCAGGACAACCGTCCGTCCGACCCGGGCTTCAAGCTTCCGCAGACGTTTCTGGAGGTCGAGTCCGAAGAGCAATTCCTGTGGCTCAAGGCCTGGCAAAAGCAGGTGTATGGCGCGGGGCTGCTCGGCGTCGAGTGGCCGACGGCGTATGGCGGAAAGGGGATGCCGTCCGGGTCGCAGCGTGTCGTGGCCGAGGAGATGGGGCGCGCCGGCGTGCCGTTCATCGTGAATCGCATCGGCCTCGACTGGGCGGGGCCGACGATCCTCGCGGTGGGTACGGAGGAGCAGAAGCAACGCTACCTGCGGAACATCCTCTCTTGCGACGAGGTGTGGTGCCAGGGCTTCAGCGAGCCGGGCGCCGGCAGTGATCTCGCGAGCCTGCGCACGAGCGCCGTCCGGAACGGCGACCATTACATCGTCAATGGCCACAAGGTGTGGACGACGCAGGCGCTCTGGGCCGATTTCATGATCCTGCTCGCGCGCACGGACACGAGCGCGCCGAAGCACGCGGGGATCAGCTATTTCCTGTTCCCCATGAAATCGAAGGGCGTGTCGGTGCGGCCGCTCGTGAAGATGACGGGCGAGGGCGGCTTCAACCAGGTGCTCTTCGAGGACGTCCTTGTCCCGGCCTCGTGTTTGCTCGCCGGGGAAGGGGACGGGTGGCGCCTCGCGGTCATGACGCTCGCGTTCGAGCGCGGCGCGTCGGAAGGAAGCGCGACGGGCGGTGCGCTCGCGGCGGGCGGTGAAGTCGCGCGTCTCGTCGCGCTGGCCAAAGAAGTTTCTCGGGATGGTCGCCCCGCGAGCGAGGATCCCGTGATGCGGGATCGCATTGCAGAGCTTGCGATCGAAGAGGAGGCGCTGCTCGCGTCGGCGCTCCGGGCGCGTGTGCCCGGGCTCGTCGAGGAGCGCCCGCTCGCGCTCCCGTTCCTGAGCAAACTCGTGTCGACCGAGTTCGGGCAGCGGGCGGCGGCGGTCGGCCAGGAGCTCGAGGGGCCGCTCGCGCAATACGCATTCGGCGCGGAGCGCGCGGCGGACGGCGGCCATTTTCAGCGGGCGTACATGAACAGCTTCGGCTTCACCATCGGCGGCGGGACGAGCGAGATTCAACGGAACCTGGTGGGCGAGCGGATCCTCGGCCTTCCGAAGAGCACCTGAGGAGAGGGACCATGCAAAGCACCGCTCGGATCCCCGACGATTTCGGGTATGGCGAGGAGCAGGCGCTCCTCCGGCGCGAAGCAAAGAAGCTGCTCGAGAGCTCCTGCAAGACGGAGGACGTGCGGCGATGGATGGAGACGCCCGCGGGCTTCGACGAGGGGCTGTGGGCGCGGGCGGCCGAGGCGGGCTGGCTCGGCCTCGTGGTGCCCGCGGCGCACGGCGGGAGCGAGATGTCGATGACGAGCCTCGCCGTCCTGATGGAGGAAATGGGCCGCGTGGTCCTGCCCTTGCCGGTTGTCGGGACGCTCTTCGCGACGCTCGTCCTAAAGGAGGCGGCGAGCGAGGAGGCGAAGGCGCGTTTTCTCCCGCGTATCGCGGAGGGCAAGCTCCGCGCGGCCGTGGGATCGGAGGAGCGGCGCGGGGGCTGGGCGTATACACACGTCGAGGCCACGGCGCGCCGCGAGGGAGAGCGGATCCTGCTCTCGGGCGAGAAGGAGCTCGTCGTGGACGCGCCGAGCGCAGAGCTCGTGCTCGTGACGGCGACCGAGCCCGAGGGGCCGAGCCTGTTCGCCCTGCCGGCCGCGTCGCCGGGCGTGACGGTGTCACCCGACAAACTCGTCGATGCGACGCGGCGGAGCGGGGCTGTGCGGTTCGAGGACGTGGCGGTGCGCGACGCGGATCGAATCGGGGCGAGAGGCGCGGCGGTGTCGATCCTCGGCCGGGTGATGCCGCGAATGTGGACGGCGCTCGCGGCGGAGATGGTGGGCGGCGCGGATCGGCTGCTCGGCATGACGACCGAATACGCGAAGATCCGGCAGCAATTCGGCCGGCCGATCGGCGCGTTCCAGGCCGTGAAGTTCCCGCTCGTCGAGATGCTCGCCCGGATCGAGCTCTCGCGCTCGCTCGTGTATCGCGCGGCCGCGGCGATCGATCACGCGCCCGCGCAAGCGGAGAAGCTCGCGCGGATGGCGAAGGCGCACGCGTCCGACACGTACACGTTCGCGGCGGCGAAGGCCGTGCAGCTCCACGGCGGCATCGGTTTTACCTGGGAGTGCGACGTCCAGCTTTATTTCAAGCGCGCCCAGTGGAGCCGCGCGGCGTTCGGGGACACCGCGCATCACCGGAGGCGGATCGCGGAGATGGTGATCGACGGCTAGGAGGTGCTTTTGTCCGAGGACGGCTTTCGATTGTTGGAGACGCGCGTCGGCTTCTCCGCGTCCGAGCGGTGGCGGAGGCGCGCGCGCGTCGTCATGATCGGCAGCCTCGTCGGCTCGCTGCTCTGCGCCGTGCTGGGGTTTGCCCTGACGAGCGCCTTCTCGTGGGGCATGCTCGTCGGCCTGGTCGTCGCGGGCGGCGCGGCGATCGTCGCCGGCAATCCATCACGCCGGCGCGGCGATTCCTCGCCGGGATCGCTGTCGATCGAGGGCGAGACGATCGTGGTGCGCGCCGAGCGCGAGGGGGAGCGCTCGTTCCAGCTCAGCGAGGTCGCCGAAGGCTGGCTGGAGGCGCCGGGCCGCGTGGTCTTGCGCCTGCAAGATGGGTTCGACGTCGCGGTCGACGTGCCCGACGACGAGACGGGCCATCGAATGCTGGAGGCCGCGGGCGTGGCGGCGTCCGCGCGCGTGATGCGCGTCGCGCTCGCCAGCGCCGCGTCACGCGTGCCGTGGGGGGAGATCCTGGGCGTGACCGGCATGCTTTTCACCACGCCGCTCACCGTGCTTTTCGTGGCGGTCCTCCTGGCGAGTTCGTTCGAAGGAGGCCCGATGAACCCGATCGTCCTCTTCGCGTTCGTGCTCCTCCCATCCATGGGACTCTTCGGGCTCGTCGCGGCCCTCTTTCGATTCATGCGCAGCCGGGAGGTCGTGGTCGGCACCGACGGCGTGGTGTTTCACGGCTACTTCGGCCCGCGCTTCATCCCGTACACGGAAATCGAGAACGTGCGCCGCCATTCTCACGGCGTCTTGCTCGGGCTGCGCCGCAACGAGAAGTTCCTCCTGCCCGTGCGCGCCGCGGTCCTGAGCAGCATGCCGCTCACGCCGCCGCCCCGCGTAGCCCGGACGGCGGCCGCCGTGCTCGACGAGAACCTCGTGCGGCGCGAGATCCTCTTCCGGCGCATCGAGGAGGCCCGCGCCGCGCGTGGGCAGAGCAGCGTCGTGCGGCTCGACCTGGAAAAGCTCGATCAGCGGGACAAACCTTTTTCCGTGTGGCTCGACGAGATGCGCCGCCTGCTCGCGGAGCGCGGCGGGTATCGCGAAAGCCGCATCGTGCCCGAGGATCTCGCGGTGGTCGTGGAGGACCCCGGCGCCGCGCCCGAGCGCCGCATCGGCGCGGCGATCGCGCTCTCGCAGTCGAATGACGAGGGCACGAAGCGGCGCATCCGCATCGCCGTGGAGGCGTGTGCCGACCTGGAGCTGCGCGCGGCGCTGGAGGAGGCGGCGCACGGCGAGATCATCCAGGCGCGCGTGGAGAAGCTCCGGCACCGGTTCCGCGATTGAAGACGCTCGAAGCCGTCCGCTTTCTCGTTCGTATACCCGTTGCTAAGGATGTCCCATGACCCTCTCCGCTCCCGTTCTCGTTCGCCCGGCGAAGCCCGAGGATGTTTCGGCCCTCGGCCGCATGGGCGCGGCGCTCGTCCGGTTTCATCATTCGCTCGATTCGCTCCGGTTTTTCGCCATGGGCGACGAGCGAGGATACGGGGCCTTCCTCGCGAGCGAGCTCGGCCGGCAGGGCTCGGTCGTGCTCGTGGCCGAGGCCCGGGGCGAGGACGGCGCGGCGCAGGTGATCGGGTATACCTGGGGGCGCCTCGAAAAGCGCGACTGGACGATGCTGCTCGACGCTTGCGGCGCCCTGCACGACATTTACGTGGAGCCGGAGGCGCGGCGGCTCGGCGCGGGGCGCGCGCTCTGCGTGGGGATGATTCAGAGGTTATCGGAGCTCGGCGCGCCGCGCGTCGTGCTCGCGACGGCTACGAAGAACGAGGCGGCGCAGAAGCTGTTTGCGTCGCTCGGGTTTCGCGCGACGATGATCGAGATGACGCGCGAGCGATCGTCGGAATGAACCGCCGCGCCCCGAGGCCGGGAGGAGCGAGCCCCGGGGCGCGGCGTAAGGCTCTCAGAACCCGCAGTAGCCGTAGGGCTGGGCCGGCTGGGGCAGGGCGACGGAGGAGACGAGGGTCTCGGGGCTGTTCACGTCGCTCGCGGTCACGCCGCCGTACGAGATGGCGTACACGTAATCGTCGATGAACACGCCGCGGCGAACGTCGACGCCGTAGTAGCCATTGCAGTAGCCGTACGGATCGGCCTGGAAGAAGGTCGTGTGGTCGATCGAGCCGCGCTTCTGGATGCCGGCGTCGAGCGTCACGTTGAAGAGCTCGAGCGAGCTCTTCATCTCACCCGTGTTCGGGTTCCAGCCGCTGAAGGGGAACGCGAGCAGGTTCTTCGGGGCATACCAGTTGAACGCCTTGTGGTTGTACGCCGCCTCGGAATAACCCGACTCCGAGCCCGAGAACGCGTACTTGTGCATCAGCGCCGGCGCCGTCGCATTCGTCACGTCGAAGACCTGGAGCGCGAGGCCGAGGATCTGGCCTTCATTCGTGGCGTCCTGGCCGATCGTGAGCAGGTGGTTCTCGTCGATCGGGTGCATGTACTCGCTGAAGCCCGGGATCTTGAGCTCGGAGAGGACGGCCGGTGCTGCGGGCGTCGAGAGGTCGATCACGAAGAGCGGGTCGACCTGGCGGAACGTCACGACATACCCGCGATTGCCGATGAACCGCGTCGAATAGATCTGCTCGCCGGGGGCGAGGTCCGTGACGGCGCCGACCTGCACGAGCGCGCCCTCGCTCTCGCCGAGGACGTAGACGCTGTTCGAGCTCGTCCAGTCCGTCTGCGAGGCGAGCTGCCGCGTCGTCGCAATGCGGAGCAGGCCGTCCTTCTCGTCGAGCGAGAACTGGTTCTTCACGTAGCCGGGCACCGCGCCCGTCGCGACGTAGGCCGGCTGCGCCGGGTTCGTCGCGAGGTCGAACTTGTGCACGAACGTCTCGCTGGTGTCGACCGCCTCGACGGGCAGGCTCCAGTTGAGCCCCGGGTCCTTCCAGGCCTGCGCCGCCAGGTAAAGGGAGTCCGCGTTCGAATACACGGTGTGCACGGCGCCGACGATGCTCGTCTCGGCGAGGGGCGCCTGGAGGTTGTCGAGGGCGAACGACTCGACCTGCACGAGGCCGTACGCCGTGGAGCCCTGGGTGGGCACGTAATAGGAGCTGCAGCTCGGCGCGATGGACGACACGGTGCCGTTGCTCTTCTCGAAGCGGTAGGGCAGCCAGTCGTTGATCGTCGAGCCGTAAATCGCGAGCGCGTTCTTGAAGCGGAGGTCCTCGAACGCCGCCGTCCACTCCTCGACCGTCTGCGGGTTGCTATCGCCGAGGTCGGGGTAATAGCTCAGCCCGGGGCCGTGCTGGCCGCCGGAGAGCACCGTGCGCACGTGCTTGTCCACGCGGCGCGAGGAGGCGTAGTTGCCCTCGAAATAGACCTCCTTCTGCACGCCCGTCGTCTGCCCGGCGTCGAGGCCGAGGACCGTGATCTTCGTGAGCGGCGCGTAGTACGGGTTGTAATACCCGTCGTACGCCACGCCGCCGCCGTAATAATCATAATACGGCGAGCGCGGCTCCACGCCCGCGTCCGTGTAGAGCTGCGTGCCGTCGACCTGCGAGTAGATGACGAGCTGGTCGTCGGTCACGAACATTTCGATCGGGTTGCCCTCGATCGCCGTGGTCGTGTTGATCGCGAGATCCGAAGCGGGGAAGGACTTCAGGACCTGGAGGCTCTGCCCGTGGAGGAGGTAGAGGTAATTGCCGTCCGTCTTGAGGATGTCGGCCTCGTCGACGCCCGCGACCTGCGTGTTCGTCTCCGAATGCTCGGGGGGCGTGCCCGATCCGTCGCCGCCGTTCGACCCGCCGCCGCTGCCCGAGCTGCCGCCCGATCCGCCGGTGCCGGGGGCCGGGGAGGGGGGGACTTCGCCGCCCGAGCCCACCGAGACCGAGCCGCCGTCCTCCCAGCCGTAATCGGGGTAGCCCCAGTAGCCGCCGTTGGCCTCGATCTCGGCGATGATCGCGTCGATCTGCGCGTTCATCTTCGCGATGGCGTCTTGCTTGAGCATCTGCTCGAGATCAGCGCAGCTCTGGGCTTGTTGCAGCGTGCCGCGCGCCTCCGCCGTCGTCGGCGTGCGCACGTCAGTCGTGCCGCTGCAGCCATAACCGGCCGCGGTGAGGGGGAGCAGCGAAGCGAAGAGCCACCAGGCGGAGCGAGCGTGTTTGATCATGCCGGTCCTTTGAGCAAGCGGCGGGCCATCGAGCGCTCGGCCTCCGCCCCTCGAATTTCCTCACGAAATGCGGCTGTGCCGTGGTGCCGAAGTGTGCCATCGAGGCGCCCCTGCCAGGAGGGACCGGGGACGGCGTGGCACAGGCGGCATCTGTTGAGGAGGGGCGGCGAGCGCAGTAGGGTGTGCCGCATGCGAGTCGTCACCGTCCCTTGTTTGAGCGACAACTATGCGTATCTCGTGGCCGACGAGGGGCGGCGCGAGGCCGTGGTCGTGGATCCCTCGGAGGCGGAGCCCGTGCTCGCAGCCCTCGCGCGCGAGGGGCTGGAACTCGTGGCCATCCTGAACACGCATCACCACTGGGACCACGTGGGCGCGAACGAGGCGCTCCGTGGTCGCTTCGGCGACCTGCCCGTCTACGGCCACGCGAGTGATCTGGCGCAGGGGCGGGTTCCGGGGCAGACGGTCGGGGTCGAGGAGGGGACGCCGTTCGAGGCGGCAGGTCTCACGTTTCGGCCGATTCACGTGCCCGGACACACGTTGGGCGCGGTCGCGTACGTCGTGAACGACGCCGTGTTCACCGGAGACACGATGTTCGTCGCGGGGTGCGGGCGGCTCTTCGAAGGCACACCGGCGATGATGTATGCCTCTTTGTGCCAGAAGCTCGGTCGGCTCCCGGACGAGACGAAGCTCTATTGCGGGCACGAGTACACCGTGAGCAACCTGCGATTCGCCGCGTTCGCCGAGCCCGACAACGAGGACGTGAAGCGCGCGTTGATGATGGCCCAGGAGAAACGCAGCCACGGCGAGCCCACGGTGCCGTCCACGATGGCGGAGGAGCACCGGACGAATCCGTTTTTGCGCGTGGATGCGCCGAGCCTGCGGGCGAAGTTTGGCGGGACGGGCGGGGCCGAGACGCTCGGGAAGGTGCGAGCGGCGAAGGACGGGTTTCGCTAGGTGGACGGCGGCTGCGGGGCCTCGCGCAGGCCACCGAGGACGGCGTCGACGAGCTCTTGCGCGACGCCGATCCCGCCCTCGCGCAGGGCGTGCGCGTGTGTGATCGCCTGAGCGCGGTGCACGGGGTTCTCGTCGAGCCTGTGCCGGAGTTGCCGGACGTCCGTCTCCTCGATCAGGTATTGCGCGAAGAAACGGTGCACGGCGTTCCGAGGTTCGGCGGCGAGGAGCTGATCCAGGACGAGCACGTCCGAGAGGCCATCGTCGTACTCGCCGCTCGGCGTCACCGAGCGCGCGATGGGCGCGAGCCGGATGCGGAGGCATCGGTTTTTGGTGCGCGTGAACGGGAGCGGGCCATTCCCTCGGGCACGCGGGCGAGCGCCCTCCTTCGCAGGTTCTTCGCCGAGGCGAAAATGGTAGGTCGTCACGTCCTCCAGAATCACGATTCCCGCGGCATTGAGGGTCGCGACCATCTCCGCGAATTCGATGTCGCCCGCCGATACCCGATACCCGCCCTCGTTCGCCGGGTAGGGCGAGAGCGGCGCGACCACGCGCGCCTGCCCCGAGAGCCAGACGAGCTTGCCCCACAGCGCCGCCCCCGAGCCGCCCGCATGCCGCTCCTTGCCACCCACCGAATACGAGAGGGTCGACCCGCCCCCGAGCCCTTTGCGCAAGGTCCCGAGCGAGCCGACGAGCCCCGCGCCGCCGACGGCGAGCAGCAGCAAGGCGAGCCCGCCGCAAGCGAGCAGCACCCAGACGCGGCGCTCGCCGTCGTAATAAGGCCCGATGAGGATGAAGAGCCCGAGGCAGAAGAGGGCCCCGAAGAGCGCGACGCCGAACGTCGCGCCTCCCCAGCCCTGCTTGTCGACGTGGAACGAGCGCGTCCGGTCGCAAGGCGGCTCGCCGCAGACAGGGCAAACGACGTCGTTCGGGGTGCGCTCGCCGCACGTGAGGCAATGGGCGAGCGCCTCGTCGGGCACGCCCCGCGCCTTGCCGCTCGCGCCGGAGAGGGTGTTTATGCCGCTCACCAGCGTCCCCACGCCGATGGAGCCGAGGAGCAACACGATGGATCCTTTGATGAGGACGGCGAGGACCGGATGCCCTTGGATGGGCGCCGAGAGCATGCCGAACGCGAGCGCAAGGCAAAAGAGCGCGAGCGCAAACCAGAGGATCGCGCCGAGATATCGGGAGCGCGTGCCGAGATCGAAGTCGTCCTGCACGAGGCGAGCTTACCAGCGAAAGGCGCGGCCGCGCCACCCTCGTCGCAGGCTCACCCCTTTACCCACAGCCGCAGGAACGGAATGCCGCGCGTCTCCTCCGGCATGTATACGAATCCTGGGGGGATCGCGCCGCCGAATCCGTGGAACGTCACGACACACGTGCCGCGCCGGGCCCGCGCGAGCGCGGCCTCGACCCGGACAGCGTCCTCGGAGGCGCGCTGCTCGGAGAGCGGGATCGTTCGGTCGACCCATTGCGAGGGCGCGAAGGTGCCCTCCTCGAAGGGGTTGAACAGGTAGAACCCGTCGTACGCGTCGAAATTGATCTCGTCGAGCGTGCCGTGGATCAAGGTGACACGCGGAATGGCATACGTCGCGAGCATCTCCCGGCCGGCCGTGACGAGGCCCTCGCGCTGCTCGATGCCCGAAAGCTCGAGGGCCGTCGTGATCGCCGCGACGACGCAGAATTTCCCCATGCCGGCGCCGATGTCGAGCACGCGGCGCGCGCCGTGCTTCGCGAACAGGGCCGCGGCGTGGCGGGCCACGTGGACCGGCGTCCAGTATCGATTCGAGAGTTTGCGGATGCGCTCGGGGTAGAGGCGGTCGAAGGCGAGGTCGGAGACGATGCGGCCCGCGGCGAGATCCGCGAGCAAGGCCCTGCGCGCTTCGTCGCGGGAGGTCGAGCCGGACGCGCGGGACGTCACCCGAGCGCCCTTTCTACGAGACGTCGCCCGCGTCGCCTGCCTGCGTGGGGCGCGGAGACGAAGCCCGTGCCGCGCGCGTCGCGCGTTTTTCGACCTTCGGCGGCGGGACCGGCTTCTTGCCGAACTGACGCTGGAACGCGAGGACGATGCACACGACGCCGAGCAGCCCGCAGGCGAGCGCGGCCGCGATCTTCGCCCACTCCGGCGCTTTGATCCCGTACGCCATGCCGGCGACGTTGAAGAGCGCGAAGCCTCCCATGAGCAGGATCCACGGGTTCGGTTGATTCATGATCGTGGTGCTTCCTCGGTGGCTCGTCGCCGGCGCCCGAAGGTAAGACCACGGCGCGGGGTTGTCTACACCTCGACCACGCGCAGGAGCACCTCTTCGGCGTCGGGCGACGTTTCGCCGCGCGCCGCCTCGGCGAGGATGCGCACGGAGGATCCGTCGTGCGCGAGGATGTGCGAGCGTCCGTCGAAGTGGCTGTCGAAGACCCGGCCGAGGAGCTGCGCGGTCACGCCGTAGCGGACGGTACGGAGCGGGGCGCTTTCCATCTGCGCGAAGAGGCCCTCGTCGAGCCATTGCTGTTTGCGGTTCAAATGTCCGTCCATCCCGCCGAAGGTCCACGGCGTCTCCCACGGCCAGAAATTCGCGGCGGGGTGGGCGACGACGCTGCACCCGTGTGCATCGTAATGAGGGAGCAGGGGGCAGAAGTCGGGCTCGCGGGCCGTGTGTGGGACGGCGAATCCGTCGTAACAGATGAGCGTGCCGACCTGGCCGAACGGCGTGGAGAACGGCATGAGCTCGCCGCGCCGGCCCGGCGAGAGGCCGAGCGTGTCCTCGACCGTGGGGACGAGGTTCACCTTGCGGGCGACGGAGACGTGCCGCCCCGCGGGATTGAAGGTGTACGAGGTGTTGTAGACACGCCCGCCGGCGGGCGAAAACGAATCGGCGAGGTCGCCGTGCGCATTGCGAGGCAAGAGCGCGCTGCCGGCCACGGTCCACGCCTCGTAGCGCCGCGCGAATCGCGCGAAGGCCTCGCGATAGAGGCGCTGCACGTCGGGGGCGACCGCGAGGAGAAAGCCGATACTCGTGCGGGCCGTCTTGCCGCGGAGCATCGCGGACGCCATGCGAAAGGGCGAGCGGATCGCGACCTTCGTGAGCGCCTCGTCGACGGTGCGCGCGCCGCGGACGGCGTCGAGCCGGCCGGCGAGCGGCAAGAAGGCGCCGATCATTTCGGGGAAGACGGCGAGGCAAGGGTGCTCGTAAGCGCCGTTCGCGCGTCGCGCCCGCGCGTTCGCGAGTTTTTCGCCGATGCGATCCAGCATCGCGTCGAAGGCCTCGGCGGACGCGTATTCCTCGGGCGTGACGTGGACCTGGCAAGCCGCGAGCTCGGCCTTCACGAAGGCCCCTTGTCGCGCTCCACGCGGAAGGCAGGCACGCCCTTCGGCACGAGGATCGCGTTCGACGCGCGATACCCGCCGGGCGCATCCGGATCCACCTCGCGTTCGAGCGCGCCGAAGACACGCACCCGATCGCCCGGACGAACCACGACCTCGTCCACCGTGTCGTACGGGAATGCATCGAGGCCCTCGTCCTCGGGGTCGTCCTCGGGCGAGATCGTCTGGACGAACTCTTCGAGGGGCCGCGCGTCCGAGCGATCGACCCGCTTCTTCGGGCCTTCGAGGCGGATGCGGCCCCCGGGCACGCGCAGGAGGGTGCCGTCGTCGAGCTTCACCTCGAAGCCCGAGGTCTCGGCGTCGTGCAGCATGAGGTCGGTCCCGAGGAAACGCTCGTTGCGGAGATCGAGGGCCCAGGCGACGCACTCCTTGCCCGTCGCGGGCGCGAGCATGTTGGTTTGTCCGAGCACGACGCCGCTGGGCCCGGCCCTGCGCCCGAGCGAGGGAGGCTTCGTGAGCCCGCCGTTCGGCCGAGGCCGGTTCTGGTAGGCGCGGATGGCCTCGACGATCTTGGCGATGATCCAGTAGAGCAAGGCGCCGGCCGCCGCGATGAGCGCGATCACGGCGACGACAACGATGAACTCGCCCTCGAGCGCGACGCCGCCGCAGTCGCCGCAGCCGCTGCACCCCTCGAAGATCGTGCCTGCGCCGAGCGAGGTGCCGCCGGCCTTCGCGAGCTGTTTGGCGCGCCTTCGCACGGACGGCGGGCCCCACACCTCGGTGCGCAGCGCGTTGCGCCCGGTGGGGGTCTCGATCGAGGTCACGCGGTGCTTGGGGCCGCCGTCACACGTCTCTTTCGGGCCGAGGAGCGTGCGGCAGTCGATGCAAACGCGGACGCGAGGAAAGGCGGCGCGCGGGGCGAGCGCCGTCGATGGGCTGCCCTTGGGCGCCGTGAGGGACGTGGACGACATCGAGGCGCATCGTACTACGGCGTCACGCCGTGGCACCGTCCGAGTCGCATCCGAGCTTGCTTGACACGCATCCCCCCTCGCTTCGATCCTGCCGCCCCGGTCCTCGCCCGGGGGGAAGCCTTGTTCATGTCGCCGAGACTCGCCACGGTTCTGCGCTCCATCGTCCTCGTCCTCGTCGTGCTCGTCGCCGCGGCTTGCAGTAGCCGCAGCAAGGACGGGCCTGCAGCGTCTTCGGACAAACCCCGCGTCGCGGTCTCGATCTTCCCGTTATGGGACATCGCGCGACGCGTCGCGGGCGACGGCCTCGACGTCGTGCTCGTGCTTCCGCCGGGCCGCTCCGAGCACAGCTACGACCCGACGCCGAAGGAGATGGCGCAGGTCGCGAAGAGCAAGCTTGGCATCTCGGTCGGCCTCGGCATGGATGGCTGGCTGGAGAAGATCGTGCGGGGCGCGGCGGGCACGGACGTGCCGATCGTGCAGCTCGGCCCCAAGGCGAACCCGCGGCGCATGACGGCCGAAGAGGTCGGCGCCGACGCCGCCGAGGAGGGCGAGGACCACGACGCGAAGGGCCACGACGATCATCACGACGACAAGGCGAAGCACGAGCACGAGCACGAGAAACACGAAGACGGCCGCGAGCACGACGACGGCGACCACGCGCCGAAGCCCGAGCCCAAAGGCGCGGCGAAGGGCGAGCACGACCACCACGGCCATCACCACGCGCACGGCGCCGAGGACCCGCATTTCTGGCTGGATCCGGTGCGCATGAAGTCGGTCGTGCCCGAGCTCGTCGAGGCCTTCGCGAAGCTCGATCCGAAGGGCGCCGAGGGCTACCGGGCGCGCGGCAAGGCCGTGGAGGCGGAGCTCGACAAGCTGCACGCGGACCTCGAAGCGCGCGCGAAGGGCTGGACGAAAAAGACGATCGTCACGTTCCACGGCTCGATGGGTTATTTTGCCGAGCGCTACGGGCTCTCGATCGCGGCCGTGATCGAGCCGTTCCCCGGCAAGGAGCCGACGGCGCGGTACGTGAAGGACGTGCTCGCCGCGGTCGAGAAGACGAAGCCCGCGGCGCTCTTCTCCGAGCCGCAGCTCGATCGCAGGCCCGCGCAGGTGATCGCCGATCAGGGGAAGCTTCCGCTCTTCGAGCTCGATCCGATCGGCGGCAGCGCCGGCGCCGAGACGTACGAGAAGCTCTTCCTGAAGAACGCGGATGTCCTCGACAAGGCCTTGAAATGAGCGCCGCACACGCCGAAGCGGACGGGATCCCGCAAGGGCATTTCACGCTGCCCGATCCATCGCTGACGCGGGTCCTCGAGGTGGAGAACCTCATCGTCGACGTGCCCGGGCGGAGGCTGCTCGACGGGATCTCGTTCTGGGTGCCGAAGGGCGAGTTCGTGTGCCTCTGCGGCCCGAACGGCGCGGGCAAGAGCACGTTCTTGAAGACGGTGCTCGGCCTGATGCCGCCGACGAGCGGCTCGATCCGCATCCTGGGCAAACCCGCGCAAAAAGCGCTGCGGGACGTGGGCTACGTGCCGCAACGCAAGACGAGCGACATGACGTTCCCGGCCCGCTCGATCGATCTCATCGTGGCGAGCATGCGCGGGAGCTGGCCTTTGCGCATCCGCGAGGAGGAGCGCGCCCGCGCGATCGAGATCCTGCGGCACGTGGGCGGGGAGAAGCTGCTCGAAAAGGAGATCGCGCGGCTCTCGGGCGGCGAGACGCAGCGGGTCTTCTTGGCGCGGGCGCTCGTGAACAAGCCGTCGCTCGTGATCCTGGACGAGCCGACGGCGGGCGTCGACGTGAAGGGCCGGGCGGAGTTCCTCGATTTGCTGGCGGAGATCTCGGCGAGCGACGAGCTCGCGGCGATCCTCGTGACGCACAACCTGGCGGCGGTCGCGCGCTGCGCCGAGCGGGTGGTGTACCTCGACGCGGGGCGCGTCTCCGCGTGGGGATTGCCGGGCGAGCTGCTCGGCCAGGCGTCGCTCTCGGCGATATCGGCCGTGGCGGGCGGCGACCACGCGGCGCATTCGCATCACCACAAATTGCCGGACGAGGAGTGAACGTTCGTGGACGGATGGCTCGAGCCCTTGCTGGTGCCCTTCATGATGCGGGCGATGATCGCCGGCGCGGTGGTGGGTGGTCTTTGCGCGATGATCGGCGTCTTCGTGGTGCAGCGGGGCCTGTCGTTCATCGGCGACGGCCTGGCGCACGCGGCGTTCGGCGGCATCGCCCTCGGCCTTTTGCTCGGCGTGTCGCTGGAGCGAATGACGTGGGTGGCGCTGCCGTTCACGGTGCTGATCGCGCTCGGCATCGGTTATGTCCTGCGGCGCGGGAGCCTGCGCGGGGACGTGGCGACGGGCGTGTTTTCGGCCGTGTCGTTCGCGCTCGGCGTGCTCCTTTTGGGGCTCCGATCGACGGACGGCCCGCAGGTGAACGTGGAGACGGTGCTCTTCGGGAGCATTCTGGCGATATCCCCGGACGACCTGATCACGGTGAGCGTGGTCGGCGTGGTGACGACGCTGCTCATGGCATTCACGTGGACGAAGCTCGCGTATGCGACGTTCGACCCGGAGCTCGCGGCGCTGTCGGGCGTGAAGGTGGCCGCGCTCGATTACATGTTGCTGGCGCTGACGGCCGTGGTGATCGTGGTAGCCGTGAAGACGGTGGGGATCGCGCTGGTGAGCTCGTTCGTGGTGATCCCGGCTGCGACGGCGAAAATGGTGGGGCGGAGCATCGGGCGCGTGGCGCTGCTCGCGGTGGCCATCGGGGTCGTCGGGTCGTCGATTGGATTGATGCTTTCGTACTACGCGGACGTGGCCAGCGGGGCGACGATCATCCTGACGCTGGGGGGGATGTTCGGCCTGGCCCTCTTGTTCAAGAAGAAGTGAGCGCCCTTCAAGACTCGCCAAACCACATCCGCGCAAACACCCGCGGCCGCGCCTTCTCGATCGGCCCCTGGGCCTCCTCGTCCGACATCAGGATCGCTGCCACGCCCGCCGCGTCGTCCCGCGCGAACGCGCGCAACGCGACCCGCACCCGTTCGCCGGCGAAACTCGGCTTTCGGTAAGCGATCTCCGCGGCGCGCGCGATTTGCGGGTTTTTCCAGCCGTGGTCCCACAACCGGCGCAGCGCGGCGTCCACGAAGAGGCGCGGATAGACCAGCGAATTGACGTGCTGGTTCGAGTCCGTGTGGTCGAGACCGAAGAGCACGTGCGTCGCGTCGAGCGTGAATGCGTCGTCGAGCCAGCGCGCCCCCGGCGGCAGCTCGATCGAGGCCTCGGGCGGTCGCCACGCATGGCGGTCGGGCGGCACCTCGGGAAGACCCGGCACGGAGACACGCGTGATCTTGCGCGCCTCCAGGGGGCCGAACGGGCGCGTGATCACGTGCTCGGCGAAGACACGACCGGCGAGCAGGCGCTCGCCCGCGTTTGCCGGCGGAGGCCCGTGCGTGCGCCCTGCTTCGCCGTACACGTTGCACCACATGTTCAGCATCAGCCGCTCGACCGCGCCGTCTGCGCCCACGGTGTGCGCGATCTGGAATCGTCCGTCCCCTTCGACCTTGGACATCACCGAGAGCGGGCCCTCGCCGCCCTCGATCACGAAACGGCTCAGGATCGGGACGATCCCCTCCGCCGCGAGCGCGGGCGCCGCGCCTCGTTGCCACACCGCCCGCCACACCGAAGGCCCGAGCACCACCGGCATCGCGTCGAGCAGGAGTTTTCCGTTCTGACTAATGTCCTCGTAACGCAGGACCAGCGGCCCCGCCGCGCGTTGTGCTTCCGGGACCTCGGGTTCCGCGGGGATGAACGTCATGCGCGGCGATGTAGCAACCTTTGGGCGCCTCGCTCGTGACAATTGTCGAACGTCGGCGTTCCTGGTGGGGGAGGGCTCATGTAGAATCCTTCGCGTGGGAGGGTCCACATGCGCGCTCGTCTGACTCGCTCGCCTGTCTTGCGCCGTGTTCTTCGTTCGTTTGGCCTGGTCGCCACCGTCGCTGCGGCCGCGTCGTGCCACGAGGGCATCGATACCACCCGGATTGCGCCGCCGAAGGCTACGCTCGGCGACGACCTTTACGGCGTGCTCTGCGATCGTATCGGCGCGAGCTCGCTGACCGAAGATCTCACGGGCGGATCGTACCATGCGATCTGCCACTACTCGAACCAGGGGATCTACGCGGATACGGTCGATACGAGCTTCCTGCCGCCCGCGCGCGGGGCCGAGCAGGAGACGGCGCGCGCGCTCGGCATCGCCAAGGTCGAGGCCATGGCGAAGCGGCGCAGCGACCTCGTGCAGGCCTTCAACGCGATCTTCCCCGACATCGAGATCGACGACGTCACGACCGAGGCCGAAGGCGACAAGGTGCGGCTGCACGACGCGCTCCTGTCGTTCAGCCAGAACCTCTCGCGCCTCTACGAGTCGAATCCGTTCGAGCCCCAAGGAACGCCCACGGTGCCCGCTTCGACGCGCGCGCTCGGCGAGGTCTTCGCCTCGTTCATGCAGAGCGAGCCCGCACGGCAAGCCTTCTCGAAGATATGGGGGCGGCAAGGATACAGGCCGACGGGCGCGGCGCTCGGCGCGGTGCGGCCTTTGCTCTCGTACCCGCGGCTGCGCCCGCTCCTCGGCAGCGCGCTCGACGTGCTCGCGCCCGAGGGCGTGATGGCGCCCGAGCTCACGCAGATCCTCCGCGTCGTGGAGCGCGATCTCGCGACTTCGAAGCCGACGCTCGCGCCGCTCGCGCCAATCGTCGTGGACCCTGCGACGGCGCAGCCGAACCGGCCGATGGAGACGCTCGAGATGCTCTCGCGGATCCTGCTCGACCAGGACGCGCGGTACACGAAGGATGCATCCGCGGAGCCGACGTGGATCGCGCGGCGCGATCGGCGCGGGTTTGTCGTGCCGTTCGGCAACGTGCCGGGGCAGGCGGGCACGGTGCCCGCGCCGTTCGCGGATAAGGACGGCGATGGGTTCGCGGACACGGACGAGTTTGGGCAGTTCGTCACGGACATCAACGTGCCCGTCGCGGCGATCGCGCCGTTCAGCCCGCAAGGAACGCCGGGCACGGATGCATATGGCCGCGCCGAGCCGCAGATCTACGAATACGTCGACACGTCGCGCACGTTGATCGGCGCAGTCGCGCAGGACCTCGCGCCGCTCGTGGATGCGACGCAGTACGCGCCGAGCGGCGGCGAGGACGCGTGGAAGGACGAGCGCGAGACGTTGATGTACGCGGTCGCGGGGGCGACGATGCTGCTCGGGGATCGCGAGGACGCGGTCTACGATCTGGAGACCGAGGAGGTCAAACCCGCAGGGACCACATGTGCGAGCTGTGTTCCGTATCGGCGTTTCAAGGCCGATACCTCGCCGCTGCCGGATCTCGCGCATGCGCTCGGGCAGATCCTCGCGGATCCGGAGTCGGACGCGCTCGTGCTCGGGCTCATCGATCTCGTGGAGAACCACGAGCAGGAGCTTTCGCGGTTGCTCGGCGCGGCGCTGAAGATCCGGAAGATCGCGCTCGATCACGATACGCTTGCGGCGCAGGGCACGGAGAAGCGCGCGGGGATCCCGTACGAGGCGCCGATCTGGGACGAGATCGCGGCCGTGATGGGGCGGGTCACGCAGCGGCCGGGGCTCACGGCGAAACTCATCGGATCGTTCGGGGATCCGGCGTTCGTGACGCCGACCGGCGGCGTCTCGCACATGGGCGAGTCGCTGATGCGGCTCATGACGAACCGCGACGAGATGACGTATTACGACGACGACCTCAATGGTCCGGCGTGGAACGTCACGACGAACAACACGCTCGATCCGTCGACGCCCGTCGATCGGACGAAGCCGGTCGCGGGGGAAAATCGCTCGTGCTGGGAGCGGACGCTCGACATCATTCACCACGCGAACAACGTGAAGGCGTGCAACAAGAAGGGCGCTCGTGTGAAGGCGGCGATTGGGTCGCTCAGTGTCACCTGGCCTTTGGAGCTTTTCGATCCAGGCGGTTACGACGAATGCGAACTGCTCGCGTTCCCGAATCTCGGGGTGTTTTACCTCGACTCGGTCCTGCCGGCCGATCACCCGAAGCGGGCCGAGTTCAAGATCAAATCGGGCACGCTCGAAGGCATCCTGGACTTCCTCGGCGTGTTCACGGACAAGGGCGCGCTCTTCGAGCAATCGTCGGGCATCACGGGCCTGACGCTGAAGCCGGAACCAAAGGCGCTGAACCGGCTCGTCTTCTTCGGCGCGACGTCGGATCAGTTCAGCGTGCTGCCGGACATCGACCTCTACATCCTCGGCGGCAACGCGAAGAACAAGAAGACGAACGATTTCATCTCGAACCTGATCGAGCCCGTCCCCACCGTGGTTTGTCCGCAGACGCAGATCGAGACGCGCAAGTGCCAGACGTCGGCAGACATTCTGCGCTTGCGGGGGGAAAACACGCTGTTCGTCCTCGAACGGTTCGGGTTTTACGATTACCTGCGGCCGCTGGTGACCACGTTCGCGAACGCGACGTGTAACGCGGCGGGGACGCAATGCACGCAGCAGAACGGCGAGTTCGTGGTCGACGGCGAGGTCATGCTGCTCGACCTGATCGAGATCCTGAAGCGCCACTGGCCGGGGCCCGATCACGGCGCGGAGTGTGATTCGAGCGGAGATGCCAAGACGAACCCGATCTATTGCTCGGGCGCGGGCGTGAACACGTACGAGCCGATCCTGGCGGACGCGTTCATGACCGACATCGTGCCCGCGCTGCACGAGTTCTCGAAAGCGATGCGCGACGTCTCGAAGGTCACGGTCGCGCGCGGGCCGAACGCGGGCAAGGTGCTCACGGGCGCCGACGTGCTCGAAAAGACTGCGCAGCTCCTGTTCGACCCGGCATACGCCGCGGCCGCAGGGATGACGGATCGGAAGGGGAACAAGGGCACGACGTGGGTGGACGGGACGCCGCAGGCGCAGCACACGGTGTTCACGTTGTTCGCCGACGGGCTGCACGCGATGGATCTGCGCTTCGACAACGCGTGTGGCTGTTCCGGAAAGGCGGGGCAGGAGCTCGCCGATTGCCAGGCGGCGCACGACACATGCAAGGCAGACGCGGAGCGGCGCAAGGGGCAATGGAAGCGGGCGCGCTCGCAGCTCGTGGATCAGTTCCTCGCCGTGGAGGGCGAGGGCGCGGCGGCGAAGTTCGCGAACCCGGCGATCCCGCGGGCGCTCTCGACGACGTTGCGCGTGTTCCGCGAGCAGGTGAACGCGCATTGCCCGGATCGCGAGAATGGGACGCCGTGTACCTGGGCGAAAGAGCTCGGCAAGTCGCTCGCCGACGGGCTCGACAGCCCGATGGCGGCCGCGCTCGTGGACCTGCTGGAGAAGATCCGGCAGGACGAGACGGCGCGGCGTGAGCTCGAACGGCTGCTCGATCATCTCCTGTCGTCCGCGAGCGACGGGCAGGCGCTCGAAGCGACGCTCTCGTCGCTCGCGGACGCGTTGCAAGCGCTGCTCGCCGATACCGAGATCGCGCCGCTCCTCAATGCGGCGGCCCCGGGCGCGCGGCCCGAGGACGAGGCGGGGAACAAGGGCGCATTGCCGGCAGCGCTCCAGCTCCTGAAGGCGCTCAATTCGGACGTGTACGACAAGTACCACGTGATGGATCACATCCTGCCGAACCTCGTGACGCCGATGGAGCCGGTGAACGGCGTGGCGAGGCTGTCGCCGCTGGAGATCATCATGGATACGGTGGCCGAGGTGAGCCGCATCGACGCGGCGGCGAACCCGGGGCCGCTGGCGCCCACCGATTACGAGACGATCTTCGGCTCCGCGCGTGATTTCCTGACGAGCCCGACCCGCGGCCTCGAGCAGATCTACACCATCGTCCAGAAGCGGCCGCGTCAATGACCAGAAACACCTCCCCGCGGAAGCGCGCCCTCGCGATGGGCGCGCTCGCCGCCGTTTCTCTCGGGCTCTTCTCCGAATCCGCCGGCGCGGCGGGCCTCTATCTGTCCGAGCGCGGCGTGCGCCCGCTCGGCCGGGGCGGTGCGTTCGTCGCGGGCGCCGACGATCTCGGGTCCGTCGTCTACAACCCCGCGGGGCTCTACGACGCCGGGATGAGCGTGCTCTTCGACGCGAGTTACGTTCATTTTTCGAGCGAATACACGCGCAGCACGATCGTCCGGCAGACGGATCCGAATACGGGCGCGACCGTGAACGAGCGCGTGCAGACGTTCGATCCGGTCCGGGGGAGCGCGCCGTTTCTGCCGATCCCGACGCTCGGGTTTTCGTTCGTCCCGCACGATCAATGGGTCGTGGGCGTCGGGTTATGGGCGCCGTACGTGGGCATCGCGACGTACCCCGAGACCTCGAACGGGCAACCCGCACCGCAGCGGTATTCGTTGCTCTCGCTCGAAGGCTCGGTCCTCGCGGTGGGCGGCGCGTACGCGGCCTACGCGCCGACGCCGAACCTGCGGGTCGGCGCGGGGATCGAGGTGCTCGCGGGGACGTTCCGCAGCACGGTGGTCTTCTCGGGGTGCGTGCCGGACCGGTTCTTCTGCGCGCCGGAGCAGCCGTCGTGGGACGTGCTCGCGGAGCTCGCCGTCGGGCCGATCATCGCGCCGTCGGCGAACGCGGGCGTGATCTACATCCCGCACCCGAAGGTGCGGGTGGGTTTGTCGGGGCATTTGCCGTTCTGGGTGCGGTCGAGCGGGACGATCCGGACGCGGCTGCCGTCGGCGGCGCCGTTCGCGACGGCGCGGCAGGAAGGCGAGGACGCGGACGTGGCCTTCGAGCTGCCGTGGAACGTGCGGCTCGGCGTGGAGGCGCGGCCGAACGACAAGCTCCGGGCCGAGCTCGCGGTGGCCTACGAGGATTGGGGGGTCCACGATAGCATTCGCGTGAATCCGAACGGGGTCGCGCTGAAGAACGTGGTGGGGTTTCCCGAGACGTACCTCTTGCCGCCCGTGAACCTGCCGCGCAATTTCCGGGGCGCGTTCTCGGCGCAGGTCGGCGGCGAATACGCGATTCCCGTGGGGAAGATGCAGCTCGACGTGCGGGCGGGGCTCCGCTTCGAGACGAGCGCGGTGCCGAACGAATACGTCTCGGTGCTGACGATCGATTCGAACAAGCTGACGCCTTCGGTCGGCGCGGGGCTCCACGTCGGGCCCTTCCGGTTCGACCTCGTGGTGGCGCACGCCATCATGTTCTCGCAGGACGTCGATCCACGCGAAGCGAAGATCCCGCAGGTGAGCCCGCTCGTGGCGAACCCCGCGCCGCAGCCGAACATCATCAACGGCGGGACGTATGCAGCGAACGCGACGATCGTGGGCCTCGGAGCGATGTACACGTTCGGGAAGGCGGCGCCGGCGAAGCCGAAGCCGGAGGGGAGCGGGACGTAGGCGCCGTCAGCGCGTCCCGCTTCCGCTGACCTTCTCCGCGACCTTCTCCAGCCGTTCGAGCGATCTGCGCAGGTCATCCCGGTAGGCGTGATCGTCCGTGTGGACGAGCTCGTTGCGCATCTCCCGCAGCCGGATGTCGAGCGCGATCCTGAGCTCCCTTGCTTCTTCGTCCGCGATCTCGAGGTTCATGCGCGAAGGCATGGAGCCCGCGCTCTCCGGCGAAAAGCGGGGCGCGCGCCGGGGCCGTGACGTCGGCGTGCGTGCGTGCTGAGATGGCGCCGCATGAGCGGGCGCGAGGACGAGGACGAGTTCGACGACAAGGTGGAGACGGAGCTCGTGCGCAGGCCCGATCGCGCGGCCTCGCCCGGGTTTTCGCTCGTCGTCGTCGCGGGCGCGAGCCGCGGACAGACGTTCACGATCGCGCCCGGGCACCCGTCGCGCGTGCTCGTCGGGCAGAGTCCGATGTGTGATCTCCGCGTCGACGATCGGCTGGTGTCGCGCAGGCACGCGGCCTTTGAGATTCTGCGCGGCAAGCTCCGCGTGACAGACCTCGAGTCGACGAACGGCACGTCGGTGCAAGGCGTGGCCGTCCTCGGCGCGCTGCTCACGGGCGGCGAAGTCGTCACGATGGGCGAGACGCAGATCCGCATCGACAGGCTCGCCGATCAAGCGCCCGCGGCGATCCCCTCGGCCGTGCGGTTCGGCGCGATGTTCGGCGCGAGCCCGGAGATGCGCGCGCTCTATCCGCTCTGCGAGCGGCTCGCGAGCGCGGCCGTGCCCGTGCTCATCGAGGGTGAGACGGGCACGGGCAAGGAGGTGCTGGCCGAGTCGCTGCACGAGCTCGGGCCCCGCAAGCAGGGTCCGTTTGTCGTGTTCGATTGCACGGCGGTCCCGCCGAACCTCGTCGAGTCCGCGCTCTTCGGGCACGAGCGCGGGGCGTTCACGGGCGCGACCGAGTCCCGCAAGGGCGTGTTCGAGGAGGCGCACGGCGGGACGCTTCTGCTCGACGAGATCGGCGATCTGGAGCTGCCGCTGCAGGCGAAGCTGCTCCGCGCGCTCGAGCGCTCGGAGGTGCAGCGCGTCGGATCGAACCGGTGGGTCCGCGTGGACGTGCGGATCCTGGCGGCGACGCGGCGCGACCTCGATCACGAGATCCAGGCGGGGAGGTTCCGCGACGATCTGTTCTACCGGCTCGCGGTGGCGCGGATCGAGCTGCCGCCGCTGCGGAGGCGATCGGGGGACGTGGTTGTCTTGGCGCAACACTTCTGGCGTCAACTGGCCGGCAAGGACACGCCGTTCCCGCCCGATTTCGCGCGGCGGATCGCGGACTACGCATGGCCGGGCAACGTGCGCGAACTCTACAACGCCGTGGCGCGTCGCGTGGCCCTCGGCGAGCTCGCGCCGATCGCGACGCTCCGGCCGAACACGCCGCGCGCGTCGGGCGTGCCGCGGCCGAGCGCGCCGCCGAAGCCCGCGCCGGCAGATTTCGCCGAGGAGATCCTCGCGCTCGATTTGCCTTTGCCGCGGGCGCGCGAGCGCGTGGTCGAGGAGTTCGAGCGGCGGTACGTGCAGCGGGTGCTCGCGGCGCACGGCGGCAACGTGGGCGCGGCCGCCGCGGCGTCGGGGATTGCGCGGCGCTACTTTCAGCTCATCAAGGCGCGCCACAAGGGGTAGTCTCAGGGCTGAATGGAAGGCGAACGCGGCGCGCCCCGGGTGCTCGTGCTGGGCCGTTATCGCGTGCACGACGAGATCGCGGCGGGCGGCATGGCCACGGTCCACCTCGGGCGGCTCCTCGGAGACGAGGGGTTCATGCGGACGGTGGCGATCAAGCGCCTCCATCCCTGGCACGCGAGGATCGCCGAGGTCGTCGCGATGTTCACGGACGAGGCGCGGATCGCGGCGCGGATCCGGCACCCGAACGTGGTGGGCACGCTCGACGTGGTGTCGCAGGAAGGCGAGGTCTTCCTGGTGATGGAGTACGTGCACGGCGAGCCGCTCGCGCGGCTCATCAGCGCGGCGAGCAAGCGCAAGCAGAAGATCCCGCCGCCGATCGTGGCCGCGGTGCTGGCGAACGCGCTTCGAGGGCTGCACGCGGCGCACGAGGCGCGCGACGCGCGGGGCGAGCCGCTCGGCGTGGTGCACCGCGATGTGTCGCCGCAGAACGTGCTCGTGGGCGCGGACGGCGTCGCGCGCGTGCTCGACTTCGGCATTGCGCGGGCGGCCGGGCGGGCGCACGTGACGAGCGACCATACGATCAAGGGAAAACTCGCGTACATGTCGCCCGAGCAGCTCCGCGGGGAGGTGCTCGATCGGCGGGGGGACGTGTATGCGGCGGGCGTCGTGCTCTGGGAGACGCTCACGTGTCGGCGGCTTTATGCGGGCGCGTCGGAGGACCTCGCGCTCGTGCGCCTGCTCGAAGCCGAGGTCGAGCCGCCAAGCAAACGCGTGGCCGCGCTGCCCGCTTGTTTCGACGAGGTCACGTTGCGCGCGCTCCGGCGCGACGCGGACGCGCGTTTTCCCACGGCGCTCGAAATGGCGATGGCGCTCGAAGCGTGCGGGCCGCTGGCGACGCCGTCGGAGATCGCCGCGTGGGTCGAGGAAATGGCGGGGGATACGCTCGCCGAGCGCGCGCAGTTGATCCTGGCGATCGAGAGCGAGGAGCGCCGCTCGTTGCGGCCCATGCTTTCGAGCCTGCCCGCGCCGGGCCCCGGGGAGGCGACGTTGCTCGACGTGTCGGCATCCCGCGAGGAGCCTCCGGCGTCGGTGGTGGCTTTGACGGCAAAAACGGAGGTGCCAGGTGCGACGCCGACGCATGCGCCGGAGCGGCGCGTGACGCCGGTCGTGATCGGGCTCGTCGGGCTCGTCGGGCTCCTCGTGGTGGTGCTCGTCGTCATTCTGCTGCGGGGTGTGCCGGCGAGCACCGCGGCCGCGCAGAGCGCGCCTCCGATGGCCACGAGCGTCGCCGCACCCGAATCCGTGATCACGAGCGCTCCCTCTGCCGCGGCTGCGCCGGCGCCTTCCGCGACGAGCGTCGTCGCGGCTGCGCCGCCGAGCGTTTCGCCCAGCGGAACCGCGGCGCCGCGCCCGACGACGACGACGACGCGGGCGAAACCTGTCGCTGCGAGCGCCGGCTGCGATCCGCCCTTCTTCATCGACGCGTCCGGTCGAAAGAAGTACAAGCGGCATTGCCTTTGATGGCGAAACGTTCGTCGCGACATACCCTCTGCGACGTGTCGGCGCCTCGTCGTTCGCGGGGGCTGTACGCGGCGCTCGTGCTCGTGACGATCGGGCTCGGGCTTTTGTCGCGGAAAATTCCGGGCTTGCCGGCGTGGCTATCGAAAGGAGCGGGGGACGCGCTTTATGCCACGATGAGCTTCTGGCTCGTGGGGCTCTTCGTTCCCGCGTGTCGGACGGCTGTCGCATCCGCCGTTGCGCTGCTCTTTTGTTACGCGATCGAGGCCAGTCAGCTTTATCACGCGCCCTGGGTGGATGCGATCCGCGCGACGCGTCTCGGTGGGCTCGCGCTCGGACATGGATTCCATGTGATGGACCTCATTTATTATGCGGTCGGTGTGAGCACCGGGGCCGGGATCGAGCGCGCGTGGAGGCTGCGGAGGGAGCGGCCGTCGTGATACGTTGTTGCAATGCCAGACCTCTACGAAAACCTCGCGGCAGTTTCCCAAAAGGACAGGCAGCGGCGGGAGCGTTGCCTCGCCTACGCGCGTGAGCACGCGGTGGGCCCGGTGGAGGGGCTCTTCGCGCAGGAAGGGATGGTGCGGCGAATTTGGCGGGAAGGGGCGATGCTGGCCGCCATTCCGCCGGCGGTGGTCCTGGAGGTGCTCCTGCCCGAGGTGGCCGAGGGCGTGGGGCGGTTCAGCGATTATCAAACGAAGCTGATGGCGAGGACGCGGCGGACGGTGTACGCGACCCACGCGCTCGTCTTCGGCGATCTCTCGATGTCGATCGAGGTGGGGGGGCGGATCTTTCAGCTCCACGAGCGGGTCCGGGGTGGAATTTCGTCGCGTTCGAGCGAGGGGCGGGCAGGCACGCGCTATCGTGCGAACGATCCGGCGGCCCTGCAATGGGTGTTCGCCACGCTGGTGCAGGGGGCGCTGACGACGTACGAGGCGGCCGTGGAGCCGCTCGATCGGGACGAGCGGGCGCGTTTTTACGAGGAGTCGAAGCGGTGGGGCGCCGTGGTGGGTTTGCCCCCGGAGCAATTGCCGCCCGACTGGGAGAGCTTCGCGCGTTATTTCGAGGAGATGGTGGAGGGAGCGCTGGAGCTCGGGGACATGGCGAAGGATATCCTGCGGGTGCTTTTTGGTCCGCCGTACATGCGCGGCGTTGCGAGGCTCTGCGCGGGGCTTTTGCCGGAGCGGTGGCGGAGCGCGGTGGGTTTGCCCTGGGACGCGGACGCAAAACGGGCGTACGAGCTCGCGCTCGGCGCGCTGCGCAGGACGAGGCATTTGCCGCCGGCCTTGCGGTACGTGCCTGCGTGGCACCAGGCGGCGGCGCGGATTGAGGCGGCGCGGGGAGGAGGGGTTTCGAAGACGACGCGGATCGTGCAGGCGCTCGACGCGCGCGGGTGGATCCCCGCGGGGCTCGCGCCGCCGGAAGAGGTGATGCGGAGGTGCCCGCGCGGTTAGCAGCCTGTGGACTTATCTGCTGCGCGCCCCGAATCGTCGGTCGACATCGCTCGAAATCCTTCAGGATTCCTCGCTCCGTCGCCCTAGCTTCGGGGCGCTCGCGACGCTCATTCCACAGGCTGCTAGTCCTCGGCGATGGCCTGGAGGAACGTGCGGGCGGCCATGGGCCCGGACAAACGGTAGGGGGCGCGGCTCGGGCGCGGGCCGACGTGCATGGCGATGTGTGGGGGCGGCAGCGCGGCGAACATCTCCTCGTCGACGAGGTCGTCACCGAGCGCGACGAGGCGGGAGCCGGAGGGCGCGCCTTCGAGGAGGGATGCCACGAGCGCGGCGCTCCCCGCGCCCATGGGGCGAATCTCGACGATCTTTTCGCCGGGGAGGATCTCGACGGGCGTGTTTTTGAGCAGGTCGCCGAGGTGGAGCCGTAGCTCTTTGGCCTGGAGTACGCCGAACTCGGGGTCGGCCATGCGGTAATGGAAGGTGAGGGAGGCGCTCTTTTCTTCGAGCAAGGTGCCCGGGGTGCGGGCGACGAATTGGCGGAGCAAGGGCAGGAATTTCGCACTCCAATCGGAGGGGATGTCCGTGCGGGGGCGCCATTCTCGCGCCGAGGCGTCACGCGTCCAGAAGCCGTGCTCGGCGGCGAGCGCGATGGGCAGGTCGCCGAGCCAGCGCTCGAGGACGTCGCGCGTCCGGCCGCTGACGACGTGGACGCGCGTGCCGGGGCGGCGGGCGAGGGCCGTGAGCAGGTGACGGAGGTCCGCATCGGGCGCGGCGTCGTCGGGGGCGCGGGCGAACCGGACGAGGGTGCCGTCGTAATCGAGGAGCAAGGTGAGGCGCGGCGCTTTGCGGAGATCGGAGGTGAGGCTTTCGAGGGCCGCAGACGTGGTCGCGCCGAGGGAGCGCCCGCTCGACGCCTCGGATTGCTCTTCGAGCGTGGAGAGGAAGCTCTGCGCCCAGCCGTGGACGTCGTTCTCGAGGACGCGCTGCCGGAGGTTTTGCATGCGCTGCCGCCGCTCGCCCTGGGGCATCGTGAGGGCGCGCTTGAGCGTGGCCGCGACGCCGCCGATGTCGTACGGATTGACGAGCAAGGCGTCGGCGAGCTCGGAGGCGGCGCCGGCGAACTCGCTGAGGACGAGCACGCCGTCGTCGTCGGTGCGGGACGCGACGAACTCCTTGGCGACGAGGTTCATGCCGTCGCGCAAGGGCGTGACGAGCATGACGTCGGCCGCGCGATACAGGGCGGCGAGCTGGCGCTCGTTGAAGGAGCGATACATGGAGTGAATCGGCACGGAATGCACCGTGGCGTAGGCGCCGTTGATGCGGCCCACGAGCTCGTCGACCCGGCTGCGGAATCCCTGGTACGCCTCGACGTTGGTGCGCGAGGGGACCGTGACCTGGACGAGGCGGACCTTGCCGCGGAGCGAGGGCTCGCGTTCGAGGAGGCGCTCGACGGCGAGGAGGCGGCGCGGGATGCCTTTCGTGTAATCGAGGCGGTCGATGCCGAGCAGGATGCGCTGGCCGGGCTGGCGGAAGGTTTGCGCCTCGGCGTCGACCTCGGGCGAGCCGGCGAGCGTGGAGAGCGCGGCGGCGTCGATGCCCATCGGGAAGGCGCCGAGCCGGACTTCGCGTCCTTCCGTGAAGACACGATCGACGTTGGCTTCGATGCCGAGCACGTGGAGGAGCGACGACGCGAAATGGCGCAGGTACGAGAGCGTGTGGAACCCGAGGAGGTCGGCGCCGAGCAGGCCTTCGAGGAGCTGCGTGCGCCAGGGGAGGATGCGAAAGACCTCGGCGGAGGGGAAGGGGATGTGGAGGAAAAAACCGATTCGCGCGTTGGGGATTTTCTTACGCAGGAGGCCGGGGACGAGCATGAGCTGATAGTCGTGGACCCAGATGAGGTCGCCTTCGCGGTGGTGCGCGGCGACGAGGTCGGCGAATCGCTCATTCACGCGGCGGTAGCTCTCCCAGTCGCGTTCGCCGATGGGGACCTGGTCGAGCAGGTAATGGAAGAGCGGCCAGAGGACGCCATTGGAGAATCCCTCGTAAAACCTGGAGACCTCGCCCGTGGAAAGGTGGAGCGGGACGTACCGGAGGTCTTCGAGGCGCGCTTCGAGGGCGGCGCGTTGTTCGGGCGGGAGGCGCGAGACGTCGCCGGGATAGCCGAGCCAGAGGCCTCCCGAGCGCTCGTGGGGCCCCTTCATGCCGGTCGCGAGGCCTCCGGCGCTCCGGGTGACGTGGACCTCGCCGTGCTCGACCTTCACGGTGACGGGCAGGCGGTTCGAGACGAGGAGCAGGCGAGCCATGGCGGGGGAGGGTGGCACCGTCAGAAAGCTTTGTCTACCAACGATATGTGGACAAATACTGCTTTCCCGGACGAACGGGCCCAGGGAGATTCGGAAACTTCTTGCAAGGTCCGGGGGAGATGGGTAAGGTGGCCGCGACGCTGACGAAGCGTCGCTCTATGGTCTCCTCGCGCTGAGCACGAACCCCCGTCATTGCGACGCCGCGGCTCCTTCTGTTGGAGTCGAGCTTCGGCCGTTCGCTCGTGACGGATCCGAAATCGTGGTTGCTGCTTGCTCAGACGCCGGCTTCGGGGCCGGCGTGTGTCTGGAGATCGATATGAGAAAACTCGTGTATCACGTCGCCATCACGGCGGACGGCTGCATCGCGCGCGAAGACCATTCGTTCGATTTCTTCGTGATGGAAGGGGATCACGCCGCCGATTACCTCACATCCCTCGCGGGGTACGGCGCCGTCGTGATGGGACGGCGCACGTATGACGTCGGGCTGAAGGTGGGGGTCACCGATCCGTATCCGACGCTAGAGACGTACGTCTTCTCGCGGACGTTGAAGGAGAGCCCGAATCCACGCGTGAAAATCATCGCGGAGGACGCCGTCGGCGCCATCCGGAAGCTGAAAGCGCAGGAGGGCAAGCCCATGTACCTGGCCGGCGGCGGGGATTTCGCGGCGATGCTCCTCGCCGAGGGGCTCGTCGACGAGGTGCTGTTCAAGCTGAATCCGGTGCTGCTCGGCGGGGGAATCCCGGTGGTGTCGCGGCTCGCCGCACCGGTGAACCTCGACCTCGTGTCGACGAAGGTGTACCGCAATGGAGTGGTGCTGCTCCAGTACGAGGTTCGTCCCTCGGGGAAAGCCGCCGGGAGCGCATGACCGCAGCGTGACGTGATCGCTGGAAACCAGGAGCGGGGGCGCGGCACCCCCGCTCGTTCTGAGCGAGGCGCTCAGATTCGCTTCATCTGCGTCGGCGCGAGGCGCGCGAACCGGATGACGAGCACCGCCGCGACAGCGAAGAGCGCCGCTGTGAGCCCCAACCAGATCCCGACCGCGCCCATCCCGACGGCGAACCCGAGCACGAGCGCGAGCGGAATGCCGAACGCGTAATACCCGACCACGTTCGCATTGCGCGCCGACGTCGTATCCCCCGCCCCCCGGAGCGCGCCCGCCGCGACCGCCTGCGCGCCATCCGCGAGCTGGAAGATCGCGGCGATGCGGATGAGCGGGACCGCCGCCGCGATGACGTCGGGTTTGTCCGAGAGGATCCGCGCGCAGAGCGCGGGGGCCGCGGCGAAGACGACGGCCGAGAGGCTCATCACGATGCAGGTCGAGGCGATGCCGAGGAGGCCGGCATGGCGCGCGGCCGTGGAATCCCCACGGCCGACGGCGCGGCCGACGAGGACCGAGGTCGCGTTCGACATGCCGAGCGCGATGGTGAACGAGAGGCTCGCGAGGGAGAGCGCGACCTGGTGGCCCGCCGCCGCCTCGGGGCCAATCCAACCGGCGAAGATGCCCGCGATCGAGAAGGCGCCGACCTCCGCGAGCAGGTGCGTGCCGATGGGCCAGCCAACCCGGACGATGGAGCGCGTGGTCTCGCGATCGGCGCGGAGCTCGTCGGCGCGGACTCCGCCCTCCCGCCGGACGATGTCCCGGAACACGACGCCAAACGAGACGAGCGAGGCGATGCTCGACGCGAGGCCCGAGCCGAGGACGCCGAGCGAAGGCAAGCCGACCCGCGGGAGGCCGATGTAGGCGAGGCCTTCGTCGCCGTAGATGAGGAGGATGTTGCCGATGACGTTCGTGACGTTCGCCCAGACGGCCGACCACACGAGCGCGCGCGTGTGCCCGCGGGCCTGGAGGTACACGCGGCAGGCCGTGATCAGGAGGAAAGGCACGACGTTGATGAGGCGGCCGAGCAAGAAGTGCAGGACGTTGCGCGAGGTCTCGGGATCGATGCCAGCGCGGCCGACGAGGAGGCCGGCGAGGACGATGACCGCCATGCACGGGACCGACAAGACGAGGCCGAGGCGCGCGGCCTGGCCGAGCACGGCGCGGGCGCGGCTGCGATCGCCCGCGCCCTCGGCCTGGGACACGAGCGGGTCCATGCCCAGGATGAGGCCCATGAAGAGCACGGTGATCGAGAAAAAGATGCCGTTGCCGATGCCGACGGCGGCGAGCGCGGTGGCGCCGAGGCGGCCGACCATGGCGGTGTCGACGAAGCCGAGGAGCTGGTTGGCGACGAAGCTCAGCGTGATGGGTCCGCCGAGGGCGGCGACCTCGCGGAGCTCCGCGCGCAAGGTCCGCGGTCCTGCGGCCACCGTCTCGTCCACGATGCGCGAAGCACTGGGAATCGGGGCCACGTCACTCATGGAGGGCCCCGGTATACCTCGCCGGCGCGGGCGCGCCCGACGATTCTGTGCCTGGATCTCAGGCGGCGATTCGTTCGGCGATCGTGCGCACGTCGAGCTGGGTGTAGTCCTTCTCGTGGGACGCGACGACGGCCTCGGCGACGTGGTTCGTGTGCGCGGCGAGCGTGCCGCGCAAGAGGCCGAGGAATTTCGGCGGCGCGGCGAGGACGAGCGCGTGGAAGGCATGCGCGTCGTAGAGCGAGGCGAGCCGGTCGGCGAGGCTACGCGCGAACTTCTGCGCCTCGACGTCCTTCGGGTCGGTGGCGTACTCCTTGGCGCCGCGTCCGGCGACCTGGCCGCCGCCGGTGAAGGCGCGGCCAGGTTTGTCCGCCATGAGGTCCCGGGCCATGGCACGGCTCTCGGGGTGCTCGAACGCCTCGATGACCTCGAGCGCGGCGCTCTCCTTGCCCCGCCGGAGCAGGCGGGCTCGGCTGGCGTCGGCGATGAGGACGAACGTGATTCGTTCCGTTTCTTGCGCGCGTTCCTCTTGCAAGCGTCCCTCCTCGCGCGCCTCGTCGGCGCGACGCGCGGAACATGGAGGGGTCGGGTGCATGCGGCAATGGAGCGCGGGCGCGCTTGACGTGGAGGAGCCGGGGGACTAGGCCGGCCGTCCCTCGACCGAGTCGGCCGAGCCAAGAGGACCGCATGAGCCTGACAGGAAAGCAGCGCCGCCACCTGCGCGCGCTCGGCCATCACCTGGATCCCGTGGTCCAGCTCGGCAAACACGGGCTGACCGACGGCATCGTCTCCGCCGTGAACGACGCGCTCGAGCAGCACGAGCTGGTCAAGGTGCGGGTCGGGACCGAGTGCCCCGACGAGCGCGGCGATCTCGCCGAAAAGATCCCGCCCGCCGTGCGCGCCGAGCTCGTGCAGGTGCTCGGCCGGACGATCTTGCTCTACCGCCGTCACCCGAAGGAGCCGAAGATCACGCTTCCGAAGGCCGGCTGAGCGCGGCCGGCCGTCAGGGCTTGCCGCGGGTGTTTTCCTGCGGAGCGGCCAGGCGGGCGAGGATACGCTGGAGCTCCTCGACGCTCATGTCGATGTACTCGACGACGCGGCCGTAGAGCATCGCCGTGGGCACGTTGCGGCCCCCGCGCTCCTCCTGCGTCTTGTGGAGGACATAGAGCACGATGCGCTCCTTGCGGGTCAAGCCATCCCGCACGTCGGGGAGGTTGTCGTAGGGGCCGGGCTGGTAGCGCTTCATGGTCGGCAGCGTGGGCGTCTCTCGCCCAGACGCACGCTCCTACCCCTCCCGCCGAGGTCATGCAAGAATGGGCGCGCGATCCGGTTCGCCGACAACGACGAGTCATGCGCTCCGCCAACGACATCCATCCCGGCGCCCTGATCGGCGGTAAATACCGCGTTCGCGCCATCCTCGGGCGTAAACATGGCCTCACGGTGGACGCGTTCCACACCGCGTTCGACCAGCGGGCCATCATCAAGCTGCTCCTGCCGCATCAGGCCGATGCGCGCGAGATCGAGCGCTTTCGCCGCGAGGCGCGCGCCCTTTCGAAGATCGCCTCCGAGCACGTCGCCCGCATCATCGACGTCGGCAACGAGGCCGACGGGACGTTTTACCTCGTCCGGCAGTACCTCGAAGGCATCGACCTCGAGCGGCACGTCCGCAAGACCGGCCCGCTGCCGCTGCACGACGCCGTCCTGTTCGCGCTGCAAGCCTGCGAGGCCGTGGCCGAGGCACACGCGAACAGCATCGTCGTGCGTGATCTCGAGCCGTCGCACCTCTTCCTCACGCAGCGGACCGGCGGCGCGCCGCTGATCAAGATCACGGAGTTCGGCACGGCGAAGCTGCTGGGCGGCGCGCAAGATGCGACGGGCGAGCTCACGGGGACGGCGATGTTCGGGCTCACGCCGTACGCGTCGCCGGAGCTCGTGCGCAAGGCGAAGGACGTGGATGCGCGCACGGACGTGTGGTCGCTCGGGACGATCCTCTACGAGATGCTCGCAGGTCGTCCGCCGTTTCAGGGCGAAGCCGCGTACCTGATGCTGCAGATCACGCGCGAAGAGCCGATGCGCGTGTCGCAGTTGCGCGGCGACGTGCCTGCGGAACTCGACACGGTGATCGGCTGGGCGCTCGCGAAGGACGTGGAGGCGCGCTTCCGGAGCGTGCACGCGTTCGCGCACGCGCTCTTGCCGTTCTCGCCGCCCGAGGGCCGGCTGCTCGTGGATCGAATCGGGCAGATCGCGCAGGCCGCGCGCGAGAGGAAGACGACCGGATCGGTGCCGCCGCCTGCGCCGCCGCCGTCGTCCCCGGCCACCGCGCCCGCGTGGTTGCCCGCGCCGACGCCGCCGCCCATGGCCGGGGGCGTCGTGAACCCCGAGTTCGCGCACCTGCCCGCCGACGACGACGCCGAGACGAACGTGCACCTCGGCTCGGGGATCTACGGGGCGCCGGCGCCGCAAAGGTATATGGCTTCGGCGCTTCAGCAGGCTGCGCCCGCGCCGATGGGGATGGACGAGCCGATGACGGAGGTGTTCTCCGGGCCGGTCGTCATGCCTGCGCCTGCGCCCGTGCCTGTTGCCGCACCTGCGCCCGCTGCCGCCGCCGCACTTGCGCCCGCACCCGCGGCGGAGCCTGCGCCTGCGCCCGTCGTTGCGCCTGCTGCCGCCGCACCTGCGCCTGCGCCCGTGCCCGCTGCCGCGCCCGTGCCCGCTGCCGCGCCCGACAGCTCGCGCATGATCCGCGTTCTCCTCGCGTTCTGCGCGGTCGGCTTGCTCGGCGTGGTCGTGCTCATGGTCATGCTCCTGCGCAAGCAGTCCGGCGAGCCAACCGCCTCGACGACGACGCAGTCCCAGGAGAACGGGCCCATCGCGATCCCCACGCCTCCGCCCGTCGCCACGCCCGCTCCCTCGGCCGTCGCCGCGCCCCCGAGCACGCCGGCTCCCTCGGCCGCGCCCCCTCCGGCCGAGACCGCCTCCGCGGCGGCGTCCGCCGAGGCGCCCGCGTCCTCCGCGTCGGCCGTCGCGGCCGTCACGCCGCCGCCCTCGGGCGGGGACGAAGCGCCGAAAGGCGGCAGCGCCGCGTCCGAGTCGACGACCAAAACGACCCCAACGCCCGCGCCCGCGCCGGCCGCGGCGAACGGGACCCTCGTCGCCGTGGCGGTCGGCGGTCCGTGTTCGTTCACCGTCAACGGGGCCTCGAAGGGGAAGTCATCGTCGCTGCGTGTGTCGCTGAAGGCGGGCACGTACTCGGTGACGTGCAAGCCCGCGAGCGGCGCCGCGAAGTCGAAGAGCGTGACCGTTCGTCCGGGCGAAACGGCCATGGCCATGTTCAAGCTCTGAGGCGGTTCGGGCAAACGTCCCTCCCGGTTCGTACGGGACGGCCCGGCTGCGGGTTGGGCGCGCGGCTTGCTTTCGTGGGTGGCGGACCGTGCGGCATCAGGCCCGCACCTCCGGGGCAAGACGGTGAACCATCAAGAAGCGTTGCGGATCGAACCCGACCGTAGCAGCAGCCCACACCTTCCCGATCTGCGCGGGCCGCGGCGCGTGGACGGAGCCGAGAGCCGCGTCGGACAGCTCCTCGAAGCGCTGCGAAAGCACGAAGGCAGGCATGTCGTCGTCATCCGGGGATACCCGGACCCCGACAGCCTGGCGAGCGCGTGGGCCCATCAAAGGCTCGCCGCGAGCGTGGGCATCGAGTGCGACATCGCGCACCTGCCGCTCGTGAGCCGGGCGGAAAATCGGGCGATGGTGAACTTGCTCGATCTCCCGCTCGTTCGCGTGACCGCGGCGGAAGACCTCGACCGGTACGCCGCGTTGAGCCTGGTCGACACGAACGCGATCGAGCTGCCGAGCAGCGCAGGGCTGCCCTGCGTGTCCATCGTGGATCATCACGCCATTCAGGGAAAACCGATCGCGGATTTCGTGGACATCCGGCTCGGCGTGGGCGCCGCGAGCACGATCTACACAGAGTACGTGATCGAGGCGCCGACGCGGGTCCTGGAGAGCGGGGCGATCGCGACGAGGCTCGCGACCGCGCTGGCCTACGGGATCCGAAGCGATACGGATGATCTGCTGCACGCGAGCGCCGACGATTTGCGAGCACTCGCGAGCATCATCGAGCTCGTGGACACGGACGTGCTGAGCGCGCTGTCGCGCTACGCGATCCCGTCGAGCTCGATGCGGATCATGCGGCGGGCGCTGGAGGCGATGCAGGTGGAAGGGATGTGGGTCTTCGCGGGCGTGGGGCAGGTGCGCTCGCAGGACCGGGACGCGATCGGGCAAGCCGCCGACTTCCTCCTCCGGCGCGAGGGGATCAAGACGGCGATCACGTTCGGCCTGGTCGAGGGGTGGATCGACGGCTCGCTGCGCACGACCGATGCGTCGCTGGATCCGGCGACGTGGCTGCGCGACGCGTTCGGCATCGGCCCGCTCGGGATGCCCTACGGCGGCGGGCGGCGCGGCAAAGGCGGATTCCAGATCCCGCTCGGGCCGCTCGCGGCCTGTCCGAACCAGGACGCGCTCTGGCAGGTTGTCCGGGAAATGGTCGAGGACACGATCCGGAAACGGATCGGGACGTCGGACGAAGCCGGCTGAGCGAATCGTCGTCGTCGCGCTCGAAATCGAAGAATGTCGGGGAAATCGAGGGGCGTCCGGTCAAACCGGGCGCCCTTCGTGTCCGCGGGGGACGGCGACGAGGGTCGGCTCGGCGGGCGGTTTGTCCTTGGCGGGCTCGTTGTCCCCAGCGCCTGCGTTGAAGGCAGCCGAGAGCTCGTTCACGAGGGCGAGCGCGTCGAAGGGCTTGGGGAAGACACGGCGGACGTCGAGGCCCATGATGCGCCGGCGGAGCTCGACGTGCGCCGAGACGACGATGATCACGCCCGGCCGCGTCTCGGGGGGTTTGCCGAGCAAGGCCCGAATGACGCCCACGCCGTCGAGGCGCGGCATCATCAAATCGATGACGAGCGCGTCGACGCGATGGCGCTCGAGCAGCTTGAGGGCCTCGACGCCGTCGGCGGCGAGCAAGACGTCGAAGTCCGATACGACCAGGAGGTTGCGCATCGAATATCGAATCTCGTCGTCGTCATCGACGATCAGAACGGTCGGTCGCGAGCGCTTTCCCAATTTCGTGCCCCCCACTGGCAATGAACCCCTCCGTCCCTAATGAAGCCACCGTCGACGAACGCAAGGTGGTAACCGTGCAGGAGACGACGATCGATTGGACCGAAGTGATCGCGCGGGCGCCCGATGGGGTGGTCTGCGCGGACGAACGTGGGCGGATCGTGTACGCCAATCCCGCGGCGGAGCGTCTCCTCGGGCGCTCGCCCGGAGAGCTCGTCGGAGAGTCGTTCCCCGAGCTCGTGGCGCTGTCCAACGGAGAAGGGCATCGCTGGGACGAGGCGACGGTCGCGCCGGAGCGCGCCATTGGGCATCGAAAGGACGGGACGAACGTGCCGCTCGAGGTCTCGCTCGTGCCGCCCGGGGGCCGCGCGTTCGCGACGGCCTTCGTGCGAGACCTGTCGGCGAGTGATCGGTCGGTCACGACGAAGCTGCTCTCGGCCGAGCGCGAGTCGTTCCTGTCGATGGCCGCGCATCAGCTCCGCGCGCCGATCCAGCCGGTGCTGAACTCGCTCCGGACGATCGAGCGCGCGCTCGCCATCGGGACGACGCCGCCCGAGGGGACGATGGCGCGCGCGCTGCGGCAGACGCTCCGGCTCGGGCGGCTCGTGGACGCGATCCTGAGCGACGCCGCGGCGATCGAGCGCGGGACGCTGGAGGTGCACGTGGCGCCCTTCGACCTCGCGGTCTTCACGCGCGAGGTGGTGGAGGACTTCCGCCTGGCCGCGCCGTCGCAGCGGCTCGAGTACCACGGGCCCGGCGACGGGGTGCCCGTGACGTCGGATCCGGATCGGGTGCACCAGATCCTGATCAGCCTCATCGACAACGCGATGAAGTACTCGGGGCGGCAGCGCGTGGTGACGGTGGAGGTCGAGGGGACGGAGTCACGCGTGCGGGTGCGCGTGATCGATCAGGGGATCGGGATCCCGGCGGCGGAGCAAGCCAGCGTGTTCGGCAAGTTCTACCGCGGCTCGAACGTGCCGACGGCGGCGAGCGGGCTCGGTGTGGGGCTCTATCTGGCACAAGGGCTCGCGAAGCGTCTGCACGGGAGCTTGACGGTCGCGAGCGAGGTGGGGCGAGGGAGCGCCTTCTCGCTGGTGCTGCCGAGGCACTGGCCGGAGGGCAAAGGCGTGGCGGCGCCGGCCCAACGAGGGAACCGCGATGAAACTCGCCCGCCGCATTGAGCCGAGCTACGAGGCGCTCGCAGCGAGGCTCGCCGAAGCCCAGGAGGAGAACACGCGCCTCCGCCAGGAAAACGAGCGCCTCGCGCAGGAGCGCGCCGAGCGGGAGGCGGCCGAGGAAGAGGCGCGGCAGGAGATGCGGACGTTCTTCGCGCTGATCGCGCATCAGCTCAAGAGTCCGCTTTTGCCGCTGGAGGTCTCGCTCATGACACTCGCGCGGGCGCTCGAACGAGGGACGAGCGTCCCGCCCGACACGTTCCCGCGGACGATGCGGCAGGCGCGCAGGCTGGGCCGGTTGATCGAGGCGCTGCTCGTGGACCTGCCCCGTATCGAGGACGGATCGCTGCGCGTGGCGGCGCTCTCGTTCGACCTGCGCGAGCCGGTGCGGCGGGCGGTGGGCGAGGCGCGGCTGATGCTGGAGTCGCGGACGTTCACGCTTCACGAGCCCGCCTCGCCGGTGCGCGTGCGGGGCGATCCGGAGCGGGTGGAGCAGATCGTGGCGTCGCTCGTGGAGAACGCGGTGAAGTACTCGCCGCCCGAGGCGCCGATCGGCGTGCGGGTGATCTCCGAGGACGCGGCGAGCGCGGTGGTGGTCGTGGAGGACCGGGGGATCGGGATCCCGGCGCGCGAGCTCGGCCAGGTGTTCACGAAGTTCTATCGGGGTTCCAACGCGCCGAGCTACCTGTATCGCGGGCTGGGTGTAGGTCTGTACCTGGCACACCACCTGGCGACGCTCTGCCGAGGTCGTTTGTCGGTCGAGAGCGTGGAGGGCCAGGGCACCATCTGTCGGCTTTGCATCCCGCTCGACGCGTGAGCACGCGCCTCGACCGTGCGGGCCTTGCTCAGGCCGCATGGCGCGCCCGTTGCTGGAGCGCGAGGCGATGATCGAAGATCCTCACAAATCGGAAATGGGCGGCGCCCACCTGAACGGTCACGCGAAGGGGGCGGCGCGGGTGGTTCGTCAGGTGAAACGGGCCGACGACAAGCTGGTCGCCTTCGTCGAGGAGCGGCCGCTCGTCGCGCTCGGCGTGGCGCTCGCGTTCGGGTACGTGCTCGGGCGCGTGATGACGCGTCAAGGATGAGAACGGAGGGGTTCATGGTTGGGGAGAGACAAGCGGGGCAAGGCGGCACGACGGAACAAGGGGCGGACCGTGGTCCCCTCGCAGCGTTCGGCGGAGTCGATCCAAACGAGGTGCTCACGATGGTGAGCGACGTGGCGCGGGCGAACCCACATGCGGCGCTCGTCGGCGCGGTCGCGGTGGGCTTTCTGCTCGGCGGCGGGCTGACGCCCCGGCTGCTCGGCGCGGCGGCGCTCTTCACGGCGCGACGTTACTTCCGCGCGACGGTGGAAGAGACGCTGGCCGGGCTCGAGCACGGGCTGGCCGAGCGGATGGGCAACGCAGGCGCGCGCTGAGCGCCTGGAGGACGGCGAGAGCGCCGACTCGTTCGGCGCTCTGCGAGATCGCGCGAAGCGAGCTCGCCTCGGGACGACGAACGGGCCGGCCTCAGGGCTCGGCCGACTCACGCCGGACGAAGCTTGCGCCGCGCGCCTCGAGGAGGCGCTCGACGGCGCCCGCAGCCGCAGGCGAGGCGCGGACCGCGACGAGCGAGCCGCCCATGCCGACGGCATCATCGAGCAAGCGCGCCTCGAACTCCGGGTGACGCGCCCCCAAAAGTCCACCCACCGCCACGCCGATCGCGCCGATGACGCCGGCGCCCGCCGCCGCCGCGACGACCGGACCCGCGAAGACGGAGCCAGTCGCGGGCACGACGAGCGAGCCCGCGGCGCCGAGCGCGCCCACGATCGCGCCGAGCAGTCCGCCCATCGCAGCGCCGATCGCAGCGCCTTCGGAGGCCTTGCTGCCGAGGTGGAGGCCGAGGTCGCCTCGATGGCCGACGTGCTTGGGGATGACGCTGACGTCGCCGGGCAGGACGCCGAGCTCGGCGAGCGAAGCGAGCGCGCCGTCCGCCTGCGCGCGTTCGAAGAAGAAAGCGATGAGGATCTCGTGTTTCATGATGCCGCGACTTTCGCGCGGACGAACCGCGCAGGAGCTTCGAGGCCCCAAAGCGTGCAAACCGTGCACGCAGCGCGTACACGGTTCGCACGTGAGGTGTGTGTGGAGCGCGTCACGAACGCCGGCGCGCGCGTCGGCGCTAACGGCTCTGGCCGGCCTCGTTCGATGTGGCGAACGAGCGCTCGCGGATCTGGTTCGCGGCTGACTCGAGCTCACCCCGGACGCGCCCGGCGGTGAAGCGCGCGCGGTCTTTGACCCGATCGGCGCCCTGGCGGAGTCGCTCTCGGGTCTCTTCGCCCGTGCGCGGCGCGTAGAGCAAGCCGATGCCCACGCCGAGGGCCACCCCGACGCCGACCCCGATGGAGGCTGGCACGAGCCAGCTCGTCGTGGTCCTGCGCTCGTAAGGGAACGACTCTGCCAAACGCTGGAGGAATCCGTAGTTCTTCATTGTTTAGGCTCCGTCGGGGATGGATCGGAGCCTCACGTGGGGCTGGGAGCTGGGGGTCGCTGCAGGTGACCCGAAGCTCCCAGCGCGAAACGAACCACGTGAGCGCTCGATCGAATCCGCGCGGGAGGGCCAGGCAGCACGCATGCCACAGCAGGAGCGGGCAGGGCGAGCGCACACGGCGCCGCAAAAATGTCCGCGGCGCCGTGTGAGGGGCAGGATGCGAGAAGGGGGGAGCTACTTGCAGAAGCCGTCGATGCAAATCTTGCCCGACGCGCAGGCGAGCCCGGCTGTGGGATCGCACTCATTGCCGAGGTTGTCGTTCGAGCCGCAGACCTGGTGGTCGCCGGACATCGTCGAGACGGGCTTGCAGACGTCGAACGACGGCAGGTTGTTGCAGGCGTTGTCGTTCGGCGGGGCGCACGAGATGTAGCAGGCGTGGTGCAGGCAGATGGAGCCCGCGGCGCAGGCGTCCTGCACGCCATCCTGGTTGCAGTAGAACGCGGCCGTCTGGTTCGGGATGCAGCCGTTCTCCACCCATACGTCGCCCGGCGGGCACATGCCCATCTGGCTGCGCGGGACGCACGCGCCGTCGACGCAGACTTCATCGGCCGAGCCGCAGTCGTTCGTGATGGTGCAGGGCTTGGCCGGCACGGTGCAGACGCCGACGGGGTCGCAGGTGTATCCGCCGTCGCAGTCGGCGTTGTCGTTGCACGCCGGGGTGCACTTGCCGTCGACGCACTTGTTGTTCGCCGGGCACTGGGTCTGGTCCGTGCACTGATCCGCGGGCGCGGTGCACACGCCGCTGACGCAGGCGTAGCCGGCGCCGAGCGCGCTGCAGTCGGCGTCCGTGCCACACGCCGCGGGGTTCTGCGGGACGCACTGCGAAGCCTCGCAAGCGTAGCCGTAGATGCAACCGACGGTGTCGCAGGTGCCCGGCTTGCAGGTGCCGTCGGGTGCGCAGGTCTCGCCCATGGGGCAGTCGTCGGGGTTGCCGCACCAGGTGACCGAGCCGCCCGAGCCGCCCGTGCCGCCGGTCCCGCCCGAGCCGCCTGTGCCGCCTGTGCCACCTGTGCCGCCAGGCTGGCAGCTCGCCTGCATGCCCTCGATGACGCACTCGAAGTCCGAGGTGCATCCCCAGATCGTGCAGTCGCCCGTGTGGCACTCGTTGTCCCGGCCGCACGTCTCGTTCACGCCGCAATCACTGGAGTCGTTGCAGCCGTTTGGATTCGAGCAGTCCCCCGAGGGGCACGGTCCCTCGTTCCACTCGCCGTCGTCGTCGTAGATGGGACAGCCAGCGAGCAACGTCGCCATCATGCCGATGAAGCCCAGCAGAGAAAGTCGCTTCATACCGTCTCCCAATAAGCATCGACCACGCCGCGAAGCAGGTCTTCCCGGGCCTTGACGAAGGCCGGGGCAACAGGAGGAGCCTAGCAAGCAGCATGCCCTGTACAAGGCCGCGGGATCGCGCCGGGTTTTGTCGCGCCGATCCGCTGCGGAGAGAGGGGGGCGGGCGCGGCGCGTGGGGTCGGATCGTGAAAGGGCGTTCACGATCGGCTGTGGCATCCAGGATCCGGCGAGCCGAGCGCGCAGGATCCACGGACCTTGCGTGTCGAACAGTGGAGCACGGCAGGGCAAGCGCGGTAGAAGTAGGAGCCTGATGCGCCGCAGCGCCGGCCTTCGCGGCCGTTGCGTCCCGGTGCACAAAGAGGAAAGCTGCCAAGTTCCCCATGGAAGTCACCTGCGAGCGCTGCGGCACGGTGTACGACTTCGATGACGCTCTCGTCTCCGAGCGCGGCACCTCCGTGAAGTGCACGACCTGCGGGCACCAGTTCAAGGTGCGTCGCGCATCCGTGGGGACGGTCCCCGATACGTGGGTCGTACGCACCGTCGACGGGCGCGAGATCGAGTTCTCCGCCCTGCGCGAGCTCCAGGGCGCGATCCACGACGGGAAGGTGACCCGCGACGACGTGCTCTCCCGCGGCAACAGCCGGCCGCGCAGGCTCGGGTCGATCGCCGAGCTCGATCCGTTCTTCAACCGCATCGGCATGACGGTGCCCGGCACCGGGACGACGCCGCCGCCGCCGGCCGCGCGGACCCGAACGAGGACGCCCGCAGGCCTCGGCGGAGGGGCGGCGCAGCCCCCGCGGCAAGAAGGATCGGTCGTGTTCGCGTTGCCCGGGCGTCAGCAGCAGGCCCCAGCGGCTGCGGCTCCGCCCATGGCGATGGGCGGCGCGTTGCTCGGGCGGAGGCCGGCGTCGGTGCGCCCGCCCGCGTCGGCCGGGGCCGACAAGGGTTCGGACATGCCGGCCCTCGCGGCGCCGCGCGTGCCGGGCGGGCTCGAAGAGCTGAACACGATGGACGTCGTGGAGGCGCCCATCTCGACGCGGAACAACGGCGGCTTCGGGTCGCCGCCGCCGATGCGCGCGCAAGCGGGTTCGTCGTCGGACGAGCGAGGTGGGACCGTGGAGCGGATCAGCGCGCTTCCGCCGCCTCCGCCGCCGCCGCGCAAGCCCGCGGGGTCGGCGCCGATGTTCCCGTCGCCGCCGGCCGAGGGGCCGCCCTTGCCGCGAAAAACCGCGCCGTCGTCGCCGATGTTTCCGCCGCCGGAGCCTCCGCCGCCGCCCCGAAAGGCCGCGGCGTCCGCGCCGATGTTCCCGCCGCCGGAGCCCCCGCCGCTGCCGCGAAAGGCCACGCCCGAGCCGCCGAACGTGCAGGACGCGGGGCCTTCGAGCGGCGACGATCCGACGCTCATGATGGAGCGGCCGCCGACGAGCGAAGGGCCGACGCTCATGATGGATCGTCCGCCGGCGCTGACGGCGGGCAAGGCCACGCCCGCGCCGCCAAAAGCCGAGCCAGCGAAGCCGATCTCCTCGAAGTCGCCGCCGGCGACGCCGCCGTCGAGCGGGCCCACGTCGTTGCCGCCGTCGTCGGCGCTGCTGCACAGCGACGATGTGCTCTCGGTCTCGGGCGTGCCGCCGCGTCGTCCGCATGCAGCGCGCTGGATCGTGGGGGTTTTGCTGCTCGGCGCGGGCGCGCTCGGCGCGGTGATGGTCGGGCGCGAGTACCTGCCGAAGGGGAGCGGGGCGGCGGCGTCGACGCAAGGCGACGCGCGGCTCGGGGCGCTCCTCGATCAGGGCGATCGTGATCTGCGGGATGGGGATCTCGACGCGGCGAACGAGTCGTACGTGAAGGCGAGCGCGATCGCGGACGCGGATCTGCGCGTGGCGGTGCGGCTCGCGCGCCTCGCGGTCGTGCGCGCAGATGTGGCGTGGCTCAAGGTGCGGCTGCTCGGCGCGTCGGATCCGGATCTGCCGAACGCGCGGCGCGAGCTCGATCTCGCGGTGGGGCGCGCGAAGCAGGCGGCGGACCGGGCGCAGTCGATCGCAGCGGCCGACGCGGACGTGACGCGCTGTCGGATCGACGCGCTTCGCCTCGCGGGAGACATGGACGGCGCGCGGAAGCTCGTCGCGACGCTGCCGAAGGCGACCCCACAGGCGAGCGACGAGCTCTTGTTCGCGACGCTCGATCTGGCCGAGGCTGCGCCGGTGTGGGCGACGGTGATCGAGCGGCTCAGGGCCGCGGCGCGGGACGAGCAGAACCTCGGGCGTGCGCGGTCGATGTTGATCTACGCGCTCGCCCGATCGGGCGATACGGCCGGCGCGAAGGTCGAGCTCGACAGGCTCGCGGCGATGCCGAGGCCCCACCCGCTCGTGGCGTCGCTGCGCGCGTTCATGGCGAGCGCGGAGGGCGCGAAGAAGCCCGAGGTCGAGGCCGCGAGCCTCAAGGTGGAGGCGGGGGACGACGCGCTGAAATCCGCGATCGAGGCGATCGAGAAGGGCGAGTTCGACAAGGCCGAGCCCCTCTTGAAGCAGCTCGCGGAGAAGACGCCGAAGGACACGAAGGTGCTGAAAGCGCAGGGGGATTTCGCGCAGAAGAAGCGCGACCGCGCCGCGGCGATCCGGTTCTACGAGCAGGCCGTGGCCGCGGACGGCACGAACCTGGATGCGGTCGCCGCGCTCGCGGATCTCCGGTGGGAGAACGGCGAACGCATGACGGCGAGCACGCTCTACCGCAAGATCATCGAGAAAGGCGGCGACGCGAACCCGCACACGAAGCGCGCGAAGGAGCGGCTCGCCAAGTTCGCGGATTCCTGGGAGCCCTGATGAAGAAGAGGCGAGACCGACGTGTTCGTCTGGGGGCGCTCGGCCTTTCGATCGCGGCGCTCGTGGTCGCGGGCGCGGGCTGCGAGGGGAGGCCGCGGAGCACCACGAACGCGCGGGTCTCGCCGGCGCTGAGCGGGCCTTCGGTGGTCGAGATCGATCTGTCGCGCGGGGCGCCCGAGTCGTCGCAGGGCGGGCTCTTCGGCTCGCCGCGGGGGCGCACGCACGCCGATCTCGTGCAGGCGATCGGCGCGGCGAACGAGCGCGAGACGACGAAGGGGTTTTTCGTGAAGCTCGGGACCGCAGGGCTCGGGCTCGCGCGGGCGAACGAGATCGGGCGCCTCTTCGCGTCGATCCGCAAGGCGAAGAAGCCCGTGGTTTGTCACGCCGACGATCTCGGGAACGCGACGCTGCTGCTCGCGTCCATGGGCTGTGATCGTGTGTGGGTGAGCCCGGCTGGAGGCGTGGAGTCGGTGGGCCTCGCGGCCGAGCTCGTGTTCGGCAATCGCCTGCTGGAGAAGCTGCACGTCGAGGTGAACTTCCTGCAGGTCGGCAAGTACAAGGGCGCGCAGGAGCCGTTCACGCGCGACAGCGCGAGCCCGGAGGCGAGGCAGTCGGTCGAGGGCGCGCTGCGCGGGCTGCGCTCGGCGTGGCTGTCGGCGATCACGGAGGGGCGCGGCAAACCCGAGCTCGCGGACATCGTGGAGGATGGGCCGTTCCCGCCGGAAGAGGCGAAGGCGAAGGGGCTCGTCGACGAGGTCGGGTACGCGGACGAGGCTCGTGACGAGGCGAAGAAGCTCGCGGGCGCGGAGCGCGTGAGCGTGCGGTTCGGCGGAGGCGCGTCGCCGGAGCCGGTGTCGGGCGGGATCATCGATGTGATCCGTGTGCTCGCGGGGCCGGGCTCGGGCGGAGAGCCGCACGTGGCGATCGTGCCGGCGACAGGGGCGATTGCGATGGGCGGCGCGCCGTCGTCGCCGCTCGGCGGGAGCGACGGGATCAACGAGCGTGAGCTCGGCAGGACGATCGCGCGGCTGGAGAAGGACGAGTCGACGAAGGCGGTGGTCTTGCGGATCGACTCGCCCGGCGGATCGGCGCTCGCGTCGGATCTTTTGTGGAAGCGGCTGATGAAGCTGCGCGGGGACAAACCGCTCGTCGTGTCGGTCGGAGGGATGGCCGCGAGCGGCGGGTATTACCTGGCCTGCGCGGGGACGAAGATCGTCGCCGAGCCGACGAGCATCCTCGGGTCGATCGGCGTCGTGTCGGGGAAACTCGCCGTGGGCAAGACGCTCGCGGAGATCGGCGTGACGACCGAGACGATCGCGGCCGCGCCCGATCCGCTGAAGGCGAAGCGCGCGACGTACATGTCGCCGTTCCAGGGGTGGGACGAGCCGACGCGGCAGAAGGTGCTCGGGTCGATGCAGTCGATCTACGATGTGTTCGTCCGGCGCATTTCCGAGGGGCGCGGGATGGCGGTCGAGAAGGTCGCCGAGAGCGCCGAGGGTCGGATTTTTGGCGGGGTCGAGGCCAAGGAGAGGGGCCTCGTTGACGAGCTCGGCGGGCTCGTCGACGCCGTGACGCTCGCGCGAAAGCTCGCGCATCTGCCGGACGACGCGCCTGCCGAGGTGGTGGGCGAGGGCTCGGGGCTCCTCGATTTGCTCGAAGCTGCAGAGGATGGAGAGGCGGGCGCGGCGCAGGAGAGCAAGGCTGCGCGGGCGGCGCGGCAAGCCGCTGTGGACGCTCTCTTGCCCGAGGTGGGCGCGCTCCTGCCCGAGGTCGCCCGGTATCTGGGCTCGATGGCGCCCTTCCTGTCGGGCGAGCGTACGCTGGCGGCCATGCCGTTCGGTCTCATCGTGCGTTGAGCTCACCGCTCGTCCGCGGCCTCTGGTAGCCTGGCCGCGCCCTTCCATGAGCTATTTTTCCGCGACGGATGAAGACGCCGCGCCGGTCGCGCGGCGAGCCACCATGCCGCCGCCCGAGCTCGCCGATCGGCCGGCGCCCACCTCGGCAGGTTCCCTCGTGCTGGAGGCGAACCGCACGGAAGAGCCGATCCAGCGGCATCACGGCCCTCGCGCGGAAATCGCCCACCTGCGCGGCGTGGTCGCGCGTTGTCGAGAGGCCGGCGACGTGGCCGGCGAGCGCGAGGCCGCGTCGACGCTGGCGCGGCTGCTCGCGTCCCGCGAGACGGAGCTCGACACGGCCGTGAACGTGGCGCGGCGCGCGCTCGAGCTCGGTGAGGACGATGGGCTGCGTTCGGAGCTCGCCGAGTGGCTGGCAGGGCTCGGGGAGCCGATCGCTGCCGCGGAGGTGCTGCGCGCGTCGTGTGATCCGTCGCGGCCCGCTTCGTCGGCGCAGGCGCTCTTGAAGATCGCGGTGCTGCTCGCGCGAGGCGCCAATCCGAAAGGCGCGGCCGAGGCGCTGAAGGAGGCGGCCGCGTTCGATTCGAGCCAGCCGATGCCGCTCGAGCTCATCGGCACGATCGCGGCGTGGGCGCAGGACGCGATCCCGAAAGCGGACGCGGCGGCGGGGTATTTGACGGCGGCGGCGCGGCACGAGGCGCTCGACGATGCGGACAGCGCGCTCGAGGATCGGCTGCGCGCGTTCGAGATCGCGCCCGAAGACGAGATGGCGGCGAACACGATGGTCGACGCGCTCGCCGCGCGCGGCGCCGCAGGCGCGGCCGACGAGGCGCTGCGTGATCATGCGCTCGCCGCTTTCCAGACGAACCGGTACCGCGCGCGGCAGGTGCACCTGCGCCGCGTGTCGCGGGCGCTCGACGAGGGGAACGCGGCGCGCGCGATCGCGGCCGTGCTCGACGCGGGGATCGTGGCCGAGGTCGAGAGTGATCTCGGGTTGCTCGCAGATCGCGCCGTCGCGCTCGCGTCGCTCGATGGGATCACTTCGGTGCGGCGCGAGCTCCGGCAGAAGGGCGGGAGCATCGCGTCGATCGCGGCGCGCGCGAAGGGCTCGGAGGTCGGGGCGGCGGCGTTGCTCCAGGCGACGCTCGGCGCGTCGAAGGAGCGCGAGCGCGCCGATGCGCTCGTGCAGATCGCGGCGGAGACGAGCGGAGAGATCAGCGCGAGCCTGCTCGCGGTGGCCGCGGAGGGCTACCTCGGGCTCGGGATCGCGTCGCTCGCGCGGAGGACCGCGGAGGACGCGTGCCTCACGGATCCCGGGTCGGCGCGGGCTCTGTCGGCGCTGGCGAAGGCGACGATCGCGATGCCGGACCTCGACGCGGCGATGGCGGTCGAGGGCGGCGCTTCGACGATGCTGATCCGATCGTCGCTCTGCGAGGGTCTCGCGAAGTCGTTCGAAGCGGTCGGGGAGATGGCGCTCGCGGTGACGTGGACGCAGCGCTGGCTCGCGCTTCGTCCGGGATGCCCGAACGCGATGCGCGAGCTCGTGCGGCTCGCTTCACAGGCGTACGATCCGGACCGGCTGGAGGACGCGCTCGGGTGGGTGCTCGCGCAGCCGCGGCCGCTCGATGACATGGCGAGCCTCTTCGGCGACGCGCTCGCGCTGCTCTTCGAGCTCGACGCGCCGCGGGCGATCGACGTCGGGAGGCGCGCGCTCGACATGTACGGGCCGCGCGTGCCGGGGCTGCGTGGTCGGCTGCTCGCGATGAGTGATCGCGCAGAGGATGTGGCGCTCGGCGTGATCTTGCTGGAGCGGCTCGTCTCGGCGGACACGAAGAACGAGCGCACGATCGAGCGGCTCTTCGATCTGGCGCAGCGGCGCGCGACCGCGGAGGACTGGGACGGCGCGGCGGCGGAGCTCGCGCGCGCCGCGGCGAAGGGCGCGGAGTCGCGGCACCTGCACGAGCACCTCGACGCGCTCGACGACAAGATGCAGCAGAGCGGCGCGTCGCTCGGCTCGGACGGGCTCGTCGCGTTCGTCGAGGCGAGGGTGCACGCGCTCGGCGATCTCGTGGATGGGCCGGAGCAATCGGCCCTCGAGAACCTGTCGAGCGGGCTCAGGGATCTCGGGGCCGTGCGCTGGGATCTCGCGCAGGATTCGGCAGGCGCAGAGGAGGCGTTCTGGCGGGCCGCGGTGGCCGCGCCGCGCGGCGGGATGGAGCGGTACGCGCGGGACCTCGTGACGTTCGCGGGTCCTGCGGCTGCGCTCGACGCGATCGTGCGGCGCTCGGAGACGCTCACGTCCGAGCCGCGCCGTCGCGCGAGCCTGCTCATCGAGGCCGCGAACCTCGCCGTCGCGAACGGGCTGCCGAAGCGCGCGCTCGAGATCGGCGCGAGCGCGATCCAGATCGACCCGTCGCGCGCCGAAGCCGTGGCGATCGTCGAGCGATCCTCCGCGGTGGAGGGCGGCATCGACGTGCTCGATCGCACGTACGACGTGCTCGCCGCCGCCGCGCTCGGTTGTTACGGGCGGCGCGCGGCGCACTACCGCGGCGCGCGTCAGCTCGAACGAAGAGGCGCCACCGAGGCGGCGCTTCGCCACGCCGTCGCGTGCTTCGAGGCCGTCCCGTCCGAGGGCACGTCGTACTTCTTGATGGCGCGCCTCGCGGAGCGCGGCGGCAACCCGACCGAGGCCATCCGCGCGATCGAGCGCGTCGCCGAGGCAGCCGACGGGGGCGTGCGGGCCGCGTGGCTCAAGCGCGCCGCCTCGCTCGCGAAGGCCGCAGGCGAGGGCAGCCGCATGCGCTTCGACCTGCTTCTGCGCGCGCTCACGGCGCGGCCGGACCTCGGGACCATCGAGGAGATCGGCGAGGCGCTGCGCAAGCTCGTCGCGTCCGTGAGCCACGTCGGGCCGCTCGTCGCCCGCTTCGAAACCGCGGCCCTCGCCGCGCTGAAGCGAACCGATGGACCGGATGGCGCGCGCGCGGCCGTGGCCCTCGCCAAGGTCGCGCTCGGCATCCTCGGCGCGTACGCGCTCGGGCTCTCGCTCGTCGAACGCGCCGTGGCCGCGGACGGCGACATTGACGAGTACGACACGCTCGTCGAACTCGCGCCCATGGTCGCCGCGGGCGACGCGGCGACCACCCGCGCCTTCCTCGAATCCCTGCTGCTCGCCGTCGCCAAGCCGTACGCCAGCGTCGGCGTCGCGCTCCTCCGTCTCGGCGGCAAGCTCGCGCATGCGATCGGGGATCCGCTCGTCACGGGCACGCTCTTCGTGCAGGCGGCGCGCCGCGCTCCGGACGACGAGCTGCTCGTGAGCGACGCCGACGCAGCCGTGTTCGCCTCGGGCGACGCGGCGCTCGCGCGTGACCTCGACGCGGCCGTCGCCCCGGATGTCCGGCTCGCGGCCCTGCTCCACGTCGCCGAGCGCAAAGAGCGCGAAGGCAATTTTGCCGAGTCGATCGAGACGCTCGAACGCGCCTTGCGATCCCCGAGCATCACGCCCGAGCAACGCGAGGCCGCGCTCTCCAGCATGCGCCGGCTCTTCGTCCTGTCCGAGCGCGCGAGCGAGGCCGAGGCCGTGCTCGCCTCCGAGCTCGCGCGCCAGGACCTCGGCCCGATGTCACGCGTGCGCATCGCGGTCGATCTCTCGACCATGCTCGCGGGCCGCGGCGAGGACGCGGCCGCGCTCGACGTCCTGAAGCGCATCCTCCAGGACAGCGAGCCGACCGACGAGCTCCTCGCGACCACGCTGCGCCTCGCGCGCCGCACGGGCGATCGCCCCGCGCAGGTCGCGCTCCTGAACCTCCAGCTCCAGCGGACCGACGACGCCGTCGCGCGCGCGGCCATCCTGCGTGAGCTCGCTGCGCTCCTCGAAGCGCTCGGTGATCACAAGGCTGGCGTCGCGCACCTCAAGGCCGCGAGCGAGCTTGCGCCCGACAACGAAGAAGCCCTCGAAGGACTCGAAGCACACGCGGCCTCACAGGGCGATCACGCCGCCGTCGCCGACATCCTCGGCAAGCGCATCGCCGCGGCGTCGACGCCCGATCTTCGCCGCACGCTCCGCCTGCGCCGCGCGGCCGTCCTCGAGCAGCGCCTCGGCCGCCTGGAGGACGCTTGCGCCGAGCTCGACGCGCTCCTCGCGGAGACGCCCGACGATCCGAGCGCGCTCCGCTTCCTCGCCGACATCCACGAGCGGCTCGGATCGCCGCTCCGGGCTGCGCCCCTCTGGCAGCGCCTCGGCGAGCTCTCCGCGAAGACCGACGAGCGCGCCGAGTACGGCATCCGCGCCGCGAACGACTGGCTCGCGGGCGGCAACGCCCAGGCCGCGCGCAACATCCTGGAGAGCATCGCGCCCATCGCAGCGCGGGACGCCGTCATCGAGCTGCGCGTCTCGATCGCTCGCCACCAGGGCGACGCCCGCACCCTCTCCGAGGCCCTCGATCAGCTCGCCACCGCCTCCCGCGAGCCCGCGGACAAACGCGCGAGTTACCTCGTCGAGGCGGCGCGCGCTTCCTCCTCGACCGGCGACGAGGCCACCGCCCTCGATCGCGTCCGTCGCGCGGTCCGTCTCGCTCCGCACTCGGCCGAGGCCGTCCTCGAAGCGCGCCGCCTCGAGTACCGCGCGCGCGGCGGCGGCACGCCTCGCGAAGCGCAGCACGCCATCGACGAGCTCATGCGCATCGCCGAGCACCTCACGCCCGAGCAGATGGAGCTCCAAGCGTTCCTGCTCGCCGAGGAGCTCGACGTCATCCAGGGCGGCGGCGCCGGCATGCGCGAACTCTCGCGCCGGCATGCTGCGTTCGGCCCGGCTCCGCTCATCGCCCTCGGCATGGCCGAGCGCCTCGTGCGCAACAAGAACTTCGACGCGGCCTTGCCCCTCTTCGAGCGCGCCTTGACGGGCGACCTCCGTGGCCTCCGCAGCCGTGGCCGCGTCGCCCTCGCCGCGGCGGACGCGGCCCTCTCCGCGGGCCAGCTCGAGACCGCGTCGCGCCTCCTCGACACGGCCGCCGTCGAGCCCGACACCCGCCCGATCGCGATGCGCAAGAAGCTCGAGTTCGTCGCGGGCTACGGCGAGCCCGAGGCTGCGCGCTCCGCCCTCTTCGACCTCATTCGCCAGAGCGCCGGCCTCGATCGCGCCCGCTTCCTCTACCAGCTCGGCCGCCTCGTCGTCGCCACCGACCCCGACGAGGCCATTCGCCTTTACGCCGACGCCTTCCCGCTCGCCGCCCCCGATCGCAACCTCACCGCGCAGATCGCCGAGGAGCTCGCCCATGCGCGGAGGCCGCGCCTCATCGTCGAGCCCTCCGATCCGCCGCCCCCGCCTCCTCCGCCGGCCCCCGCGCCCCTCGGCGACGACGGCCAGGCCCTCGTCCTCGACCTCGAAGAGGCCTTCGACAGCGCGTTCGACGACGCGGTCGACGACGACGACGACATCCCGATCCCCCTCGCCGCGAGCGCCATTCGCTCCATGCCGACGGGCCTCCGCCCGCCGCCGCCGCCCGCGGAAAAGCCTCTCCCCGCGCCGATCGTCGAGGAGCCCCCGCCGCCTGCGCAACCCCGCGCCCGCACCGCGCCTCCGGCTCCGGCCCCGGGCGGCGGACCTGCGCGCGAGACGGCGCTCTTCGAGCAGCTCATGGCCGGCTCGTACGATGCTGGCGAGCGCCTCGTCGAGCTCTACGGCGCGAACGCCGAGGCGCGCTCGCGTGACCTCCTCGTCGTCCGCAAGCACCAGGCGTCGCTCCGCCCCGGCGATCGAACCACGCTCCAGAAGCTCCATGAGGCTGCGCTGCTCGACCGCAACGGCGCCTATGCCCGCGCCGTCGACCACGTCCTCGCGGGCTTCGATCCGGCCGGCCGCGCCGTCGCGCCCCCCGCGCTCTCGGCGCTCGCCTCCGCGCCCGAGCTCGTCCTCGCGCTCCTCTTCCGCAACGTCGAGAGCCCCATCAACGAGGCCCTCGCCATCACCTGGGAGACGGGCCGTTACCGCCGCGAGCCGAGCCACTACGGCCTCACCGGCGCCCTCCGCGTCCAGCCCGGCGCGCCCACCGTCCTCGGCGACGTGTGGGGCTCCGTCACGCGCGTCTTTGGCGCCGCCCGCACCCCGCTCTTCCACCGCCGCGTGCCTGCCGGCGCCCCGAACCAGGCCTCCGCCCTCGGCGTCCAGGTCGCGCTCCTCGCGCCTCCGGCCGTCGTCCTCTCCGGCGAGATCCGCGAGGAGACCCCCGAGCTTCGGTACCTCCTCGGCGCCTCCATCGCCGGCGCCATGCCCGAGCACGTCCTCGTCCGCCTCCCCGAGGAGCACCTCCGCACCCTCATCGAGGCCCTCCGCGCCGCTTTTGGCCCCGTCGGCCCCACCGGCGGCACCGATCCCGGCGTCGCGCGCCTCGGCCAGGACCTCTGGCAGATCGTCCCTCCCCGTGGGGACCGCCGCCTTCGCGAGATCTTCGCCCAGCCCGACGGCATCACCTACGAGGCCGCCATGGAAAGCGCTCGCCGCGCCGCCCGCCGCGCCGGCCTCTTCGCGAGCGGCGACCTTCCCACGGCCCTTCGCCTCGTCGTTGCCGAGCTCAAGCTCGAACTCGACACGCCTCTCACGGCCGAGGGTGGCCTCGCGCGGGCTTGCGCGGCGCACCCCGCCCTCGCCGATCTCGTTCGACTCGCCACGCGTAGCGAGTATGCCGAGGCCCGCTTCCGCGCGGCGCCTTCCACCGAAGGGAACAAGAACGGACCGCCGAGCCGCTTTCGTGGCACTTGATGGAGGGGCTCGCGCGGCGGCTGTTACGCCGTGCCCCTGCCCAAAAAGGAGGTGCCCTTGCTCGTCGCTCGTCCGCTCTCGCCCGTCCGCTCGTCTGCGCCGGAGGCTCTCCAGGACCTGACAGCGCTGTCAGGGGTGCGGCGCCGTCCGTCTTTGCCTGAAGGCCATTTCCAGGGCTTCGGCGCGCTGGCCCGAAGATCGCTTCAGGCGTTCTTGCTCGCCGTGCTCGCGCCGGGTTGCCTCGTCACCGCGGAGCCCGTCACGTACGAGCCTCAGCAGACACCGCCGATCCTCGTCGCCTCGGGCCTCGACCCCGATCCGCGCTCCATCTTGCTCGTGGGCGGCGATCTCGGCTTGCCCGAGTTTCCGATCGTCGCGTCCGTCGCGTCCGAGGACGCGGGCGAATCCGTCAAGGTCGCCCTTTACGTCGATTACGGTGAAATGAACGCCTTCAACCAACCGTTCCGGTGGGCATTTCCGAATTTCCAGGAGCTACCGGCAGCGACCTTGGCGGATGGCCCACGCCCGCTCGTGGGGGTTCGTTGGAGTTCCAAGTTGTATCCGCTCGATCCGGGCTGCCATCGCCTCACGCTCGTGGTCACGCACGAATTCGACACGCAGACGGGCTGCCCCAAGGATCTCCGGGATTCAAGCCAGATCACCTGGCAATTTCGGCAATGCGGCGTCGGGGACTGTCCTCCGATCCTGGAGAACTGCCCCTCCGCCGCAGCTAGCTGTCCGCTCGATCCCACGGCGGCGACGGGCGACATGAATGACGCCGGGACCACGGGAGGTTGACCTTGAAACGCGCCTTCTCCTTGACTTCATCGCTCTTTCTGCTGACGGCCGTGCCCGCCCTCTCTGGATGCTTCGCGCTCGGGGGGGCCGACGCGGAAGCCGTGAACGCTTGCTCCTCCGACGAGGACTGCGAAGGCGGCGGCGTCTGCGCCAGCGTCGACGGCTTCCAGACCTGCGTCGGCACCAAGGTCGATCTCCCCGGGCTCATCCTCGAAGTGCGCCCCACGGCCGAGGCGAACACCGGCGCCAACACGCCCTACCTCGTGCCTTTCGGCGGCGAGGGCTTCGTCGCGCAGTCGAGCGCGGGCCTCGTCGTCGACCACGACATCGCGCTCTCGCACGTCGTCGTCTCGCCGATCGAGCTCTTCGTCGACTACGACTACAAGGGCTGCCCCCTCTCGCCCGAGGGCAAACTCCAGGCGGACTTCACCTTCTACCGCGACGCGCAGCACGCGGGCCTGCCCGATCACGAGGCCAAGGCCGTCATCCAGCCGGGCAGCACGGACGCCTATTCGGTCGAGATCCCGCCCGGCATCTACGACGTGCACGTCGTCCCGCGCGCCCCCGAGAACTGCCCCGCGCCTCCGCCGCCGCCCATGTACTACCGCGGCATCGACGTCTCGCAGGGCGGCAAGATCGACCTCCACCTCTCCGCTGCGCCGCGCCTCATCTCCGGCAGCATCGCCTTCCCCGAGGGCAAGGACCTGAACGGCTGGTCGATCGAGGTCGTCGAGCCCAAGCACGGCATCCCCGTCTCGCGCACGCAGGTCCTCACGGTTGATCCGCCCTTCGCGCTCTTCACGACCTACAACCTCGAGTACTACTGGGATTTCGGCCTCGAGAGCTCGCCCATCCTCCGCCTCAGGCCGCCGCCCGACGATCCCGACGCGCCCAAGTTCTTCTGGCAGGTCGCCTCGCTCAGCCCCCTCAACCCCGACAGCAAGAACATCCAGGCCGACCTCACCCTCATCGACCTCGACGCCGTCGGCCGCAGCGTGATGTCGACCGTCGTCGACGCCCACGGCGCGCCCGTCGTCGCGACCGTCTCCTTCCGCAGCCTCGAGCTCTCCGGCAACGCCTCGAACAGCGCCATCTACAGCGCCGTCGTCGACACCGACACCGAGGGCCGCTTCACCGTGCTCCTCCCGCCTGGCAAGTACCGCGTCACCACGCACCCCACGTTCGACCTCACGAAGGCCGTCACCACCGAGGACGGCTTCGAGGTCCCCGCCGACGGCGACTGCGTCTGCGGCAAGGGCTTTACGGTCCGGGACAAGTCCGTCGTCTCCGGCGAGGTCGTTCTGCCGAACGGCAGCCCGCTCTCGTTCGGCTCCGCCTCCGTCTTCCCCTCGCGCACGCCTGCGCGCCCGTACCTCTCGCGTAGCCTCCTCGCCGACGCGCCGGCCTCGCAGCCCATGTCGACGCCGCTCGGCTTCGCGGGCGAGTTCTCCTTGCTCGCCGATCCGGGCCTCGCGGATCTGGTCGTCGTCCCGCCGTCCGACTCGCTCTACCCGTGGATCGCAAATCCGCAGGTCAAGATCCTCGTCGGCCAGCCCTTCGACTTCAACACGCTCGTCCTCCCGTACCCCGTCGTGCTCCGCGGCGAGGTCCGTGATCCTCTCGGCAAGATCGTCCCGAATGCGACCGTCCGCGCGTGGATGCCCGTCACGGCGTCGGGCACCGAAGAGACCGTGGTGATTCAGATTGCGGAGGGAGCCACGGATTTCGCAGGCCGTTACAAGTTGCCTCTTGCTCCGTCCCTCGCGCTTTCGAGGTAGGCGCGCGTGCTGTCTCGCGCCTGCGTCCCGGGGGTACACGCTCGCCTCGGTCCGGGATAGGCTGGAGGCGTGGCGGAGTCCGACACCGGTGGTAAGGACGAGACGGCGCGCGGACGAGGGGCATCGCAGGAGGCGAGCCGCGGGCCCTTGGCCGACAAAGAGAGCCTGCGGATCGACGTCGAACAAGCGTTGCGACGCCCGACCGATCGAGACCTCGCGGGCGTCCTCCACGAGGTCTCGAACGCGCTCACCGTGGTGCTTGGATGGATCGATCGCGCGCGCGGCGAGATCGACTCCCTCCCCACCGTCGAGGACGCGCTCGCCATCGCGGCCTCACGCGCGCGCCACGCGAGGCAGATCGTTCGTCGCGCCATCGGCGCCGACGTACCGGACGACGTGCCCGCTTCGGTCGCGACGATCCTCGCCGAGGCGGCGAAGGGCTGCGAGCCCGAGGCCAAGCGTGGCGGCGTCGAGCTCCGCACCTCGCTCGACCCTGCGCTCGAAGCCGCGCATCTGCCGGGCACCTCCGTCATCTTGCAGATCCTCACGAACCTCCTGCTGAACGCCGTCGCCGTCTCGCCTTCGCGTGGCGCCGTGCTCCTCGACGCGACGCTCGATGGACCTGACGACGTCGTCTTTGGCGTGACCGACGAAGGCCCGGGCGTGCCTGTCGAGCGCCGCGCGAACTTGCTCGACGCGGGCGTCACCACGCGCGCGGGCGGCGCGGGCATCGGCCTTCGTTACGCCGCGGCGCTCGCGCGCGAGTCGGGGGGTTCGCTCTCGCTCGTGCGGGCCGAACCTTCGGCGCGGTTCGAGCTTCGCTGGCCTCGCCGTCCTTCCATGCCGCCTGCGCCGCCGCACTCGAACCGCAAGCCGGCGATGGTCCTCGCGGGCCAACGTATCCTCGTCGTCGAGGACGACGACGCGGTCTTCGATCTGCTCGAAGCGGCGCTCGCGGCGCGCGGCGCGACCATCGTGCATGTGCGCGCGCGCGCCGAGCTCGCGGGCGCCTTGAAGACGGGCCGCGTCGACGCGGCGCTCTGCGACCTCTCGCCGTTCGGCGCGGACGTGCACGGCGCGCTCGTCGAGATCCGCGAGACGAACCCCTCGGTGCGGATCGTCCTCATCTCGGGCAACGTGCGTGACCTGTCGGGTTTGCCCGCGTCCTTCGAGGTCAAGGCCGTGCGCAAGCCCTTCGAGATCGGCGAGATTGTCGTGGCTCTCACGACCTGACGGGCGAGCTTGGGGGGCCTCGAAAAAAGTGTTTGACATTGGGGGCGAACCGGGTAGGTTCCGTCGCCTCGAAGCAAGCGGTTCCGAGCGAAGGTGGCGGAATTGGCAGACGCACTAGCTTGAGGTGCTAGCGGGTAACACCGTGGGGGTTCAAGTCCCCCCCTTCGCACCCCGAAGCGGTTCATGAGGAACCGCGAGTCCGAAAGAAGAGAAAAGGGCCGGTCACCGTAAGGTGCCGGCCTTTTTCGCGTTTGGGGGTTTCGACATGTCCTTGCGTCTCCTGCGTCCGGCGTCCTTGGTCCTTGCGCTCGTGCCTATCGCGCTCGTCGCTTGTGCGGCGGCTCCGAAGTCCGGGGAGGCCCCGGCGACGGCGGTCGACATCGCGGCCGAGTCCGCTGAGTCCGCTGCGCCGCCGCCGCCCCCTGCGGCCACGGCGTCGGCGAAGGTCGCGTCGGATGATCTCCGGACCCCGGACGACGCCGCGACGGAGCTCGATCGTTGGGAGATCTCCTTCCTCAACGTGATGGTCGTGGCGGACGAGGCGAAGTCCTCTGCGGAGGGTGCTGCGCCGCCTGCGGCGCCCACGGATGCAGCGCGCAAGGCGCCCACCAAGCCCGTGGCGCCCGAGGCGACGTCGGCGGGCAGCGAGGAGTCGCCTTGCCATGGCGCGTGCCGCGCCTACGCCTCGATGAAGCGCGCGGCCACGCGCCTCTGCGATCTCGCTGGAAAAGAGGACGACCGTTGCGCGGCCGCGCAGCAGCGCATCGATCGCGCGAACGAGCGGCTCAAGGCGGCTTGCCCGCGGTGCGAAAGCCTTCGCGACTAGTCCATTTTCCGCCGCTACATTCCTGCCGGACGATTCCAATCGTTGCTCTCGCTTTCGCGGGTTCCTAGGATTGCATTCGGACGCGCCCTCCCGTGCGTGTCCCCACGTCCTCGGACTTCCCAAAGCAAGGGTCAACGATGCGCTTTTTCTCCTCTTTCTCGGCAAGCTTGATGGTCCTCGCGCTCGGCGGGACGGCGTTCGCCGCCTCCGGGCCGCGTACACTGCTCGAGGTGGGCGCGTTCTCGCCCGCCGCGCAGAAGCCGCTCGTCGCGGCCAAGGATGCGGAGCCCCGGGCGCTCGAAGCGTCGGCGCGCACCATCCTCGCGGAGCGCGCGCCCTGGTCGCAGAGCCTCTCGCTCGGCCCCGCGCGCGACGCGACCCTCCGTGACGGCCGGCGCATCGTCAAGATGCCGCAGATGCACCAGGGCGTGCCCGTGCTTCACCGTGGCGCCACGGTCTCGTTCGGCGAGAACGGCGTCGCGCGTATCGTCGCGGCGCGCCTCGCCGAGGACCTGCCCGCGAGCGTCGTGCCCGCGCTCTCGGCCGAGGACGTCGCCGCAAAGGCCTCCAAATCGTCCGGCGTCGACATGGACCCCAAGAAGGCCCGGCTCGTGATTTGGCCGTCGGGCGGCGGCAATGTCCTCGCCTGGCATTTTTATACCGCGGGCCTCGCCATTCCGTATGCGCCCGTCGTCGTCGTCGACGCGCAGACCGGCGACATCGTGGCGCGTTACAATGCCGCGGTCTCGCTGCACGAGGCCAACGTGTTCCCCTCGAACCCCGTCAAATCTCCGCAAACGCAGTCCGTCACGCTGAATTTGCCGGACGGCGCCACCAAGCTCTCGAGCCCCCTCGTCGTCGCGCGCAATTGCATCGACATGAAGACGACGAAGAACATCATGGGTATCAACATCCACACCTGCGAGCTCGTGCAGACGGTGACGGCGGCCGCGGGGTCGCTCGATTTCACGTCGACGATGCCGGCCGAGGACACGGCGCAGGAGGATCCGTTCTCGGAGCTGCACATGTATGCGCACACCGAGATCGCATACGAGTTTTTCCGGACCTTCAAATCCGATTTCCTCGTCCAGCAGGGCCCGCTCGACGCGGTCGCGAACCTCCGTATGCCTGACGGCCTCTTCGGCGGCAACCCGGCCAACATCGGCAACCCCAACGTTCCCCTCGTTCCTTTCCAGAACGCCTTCTTTTCGCCGCCGGAGTCCTTGGGCGCGCTCTTCGACATCTCGGGTGGCGCCATGATGTTCGGCCAGGGGCCGGTCAAGGATTACGCCTACGACGGCGACGTCATTTACCACGAGTTCACGCACGCCGTCGTCAATGCGACGATCCAGCTCGTGGGCACCCCGCACCGTGATGCGTACGGCATCGTCTTCTCGCCGGGCGGCATGAACGAGGGCCTCGCCGATTATTTCTCGTCGGCCATCACCGGCGACCCCGACGTCGGCGAATATGCCGTCCTCGACGCCGATCCCAGCGGCAAGGCCATTCGCAGCCTCGCGGCCCCCGACGCCTGCCCCACGGCCATCGCCGGCGAGTCCCACCAGGACGCGACCCTCTTCTCCGGCGCGCTCTGGGACGTCCGCAAGGGTTTGACCGAGGCCCAGAAGCCCGGGCTCGACCTCGCCGTCTTCGCCGCGATGGAGGCCGCGCCCTCGGGGGACCTCCATTATCACGACATGGCGGACCTCATCCTCGCGCAGGTCAAAACCTCCTCGCTCGGCGACGCTGTGGCCACCCAGCTCGAGGCGGCGTTCACCACGCGCGGCGTCCTGCCCGAGTGCAAGCGCATCCTCGAATTCACGGGTTCCACGATGGAGGGCCCGCTCCTCGTGGGCACCAGCGGCGGCTCCCTTGGCGTCTGGTTCGCGCCGAGCGTGTCTGCGGCGAACATCGGCTCGAACCAGCAAGGGTACGTGCCCGGCGTCATCCAGGTCCGCGTCCCCCTGCCCGAGAACACCGAATCGCTCACCGTCGATTTCGACGGCGCGACCACGGGCGGCGGCTCTCCGTTCGGCGGCGGCAGCTTCGAGCCCAAGGTCCTCGTCCGTTACGGCGAGGAGCCTCTCCAGTTCACGTATGGGCCCTTCAAGCCCACGGCCGACACCGTCGTCCTCACGCCCGACGGCGGCGGTTCCCAGGGCATCAATGCCTACAACACCACCACGATGGTCCCGGCGGGCATGAAGACGGCTTACGTGATGATCGCCAATGCCGGCGAAGGCGACGGCCTCTTCACGAACCTGACGTTCACCCCGGTCCAATCGTCCGGCGCGGGCGGCATGGGCGGCGCCGGTGGCGCGGGTGGTGCCGGTGGCGCGGGCGGCTCGGGCGCGGGCGGCAACCCGGCCACCCCGCCCGTCACGGACCCGGGCGGCTGCGGCTGCGCCGTCCCCGGCTCCTCCAGCGTCCCCGCGGGCGCCTCGCTCGCCGCCTTCGCGGCCGTCGCGGCCCTCTTCGCGCGTCGCCGCCGGCAGAGCTGATCCCGCAAGGCCCGGGCGCTACGGCAACCGCACGAGCGCCCGCGCCTCTTCCAAGCTCCTCACCACCACATCCGCAATCTCCTCGAACGCGCCCCCGTCCCCCTCGGGCACCGCGATCACCGCCATCCCCGCGCCCTTCGCGGCCCGCACCCCGTTCTTCGAATCCTCCAGCGCGAGGCACCCCTCGGCCCCGACCGAGAGCCGCTCCGCCGCGCGCAAATACACATCCGGCCACGGCTTCGCCCGCGGCACCTCCTGCCCGGACACCGTCACGTCGAAATGGCCCGTCAGGCCAAACCTTTTCAGGCTCGCGTCGATCAGCCGCCGCGGCGACGACGACGCCAGCCCGATCGGCAATCGCCCCCGCGCCTCGTCGAGGAACGCGCGGGCGAACGGCTTGAGGGAAAGACCCTCCACGTGGGCGAGAAATCGATCCTCGAGCTCCGCCACGTCGCGCGCCTCGTCCACTTCGAAGCCGATGTGCTCCCCCATGATGTGCACGATCCGCCCGATTCCTTGCCCCGTGCAGGCGAGCGCCATCTCGTCGGTCCACTCGCCCCCGCGCGCGCGGGCGAATGCGCGCTCCACCTCGTGCCAGAGCGGCTCCGAGTCGACGAGCAGCCCATCCATGTCGAAGATCAACGCGCGTGGCGAGAAACGGCTCATGTCGAGCGGGCGACTAGCACGGCATGCCGCCCCGGCAAGCGCTTCACTTCGGGGGCGTCGTCGTCGCCGCCGGCGTGACCGGCCCGGCGCCCGGCTGCTTCGGATCCACCTGCGACGTCCCCACGGCCGCGGGCGGCGCCGGCGGCGTATGGGTTTGTCGGAACCGAAGCGCCACGAACGCGCCCACCGCCGCGGCGAGCACCACCACGAGCGCCACGAACAGGCGAACGCGGTCCGACCCTCCCGACGACTCGGGCGCCGCCTCGACCAGGTCCGCCGGCGCCTCGACGGGCGCTCGTTCCTTCGTCCGCACCGCGGGCGGCTCCGTCTTTGGCCCGGGGTTCCGGTCGAGCGTCGGTGTCACCGGCGCCGGCTCGATCGCCGCCGTGGAGGGCAGGCTCGGGGGGGGCGGGATCTCCGGCGCGAGCGCGTCGGGCGCCTCCATCGACGGCGGCATGCTGCGCAGGTTCGGCAGGCTCGCCCCCACGCCCGGCTCGCTCCCGCCGTGCGCCGTATCCCCGCGTAGCACGCGCATCGATGACGCGGGCGCGTCCTCGGCCGACGGCGACGCCGCCTCGCTTTGCCGCAGCTTCGCGATCTGCCGCTCGATGATCTTCCGGATCTCGGTGCGTTTGTCCGCGTAGACCGACGTGACGTATTTGCCGATGTCCTCCGGCGTCACGCGCAGCCCTGCGCCGTCGAGATAACCGAGGATCGCCACGCGCATCTCGGACGCGGTCGCATATCGCTCCGCCGGATCGTACGCCAGCGCCTTCGCGCAGATCTTCACGAGCGCCGGGGGGACGTCGGGACGAACCGACTCGATCGCCTCCATCTCGCCGGTCGCCAGCTTGTGGAGCACCTCCATATCGGCGGCTTTGTCCCACATCTTCCGGCCGGCCAGCATTTCCCACAGCACGATCCCTGCGACGAACACGTCGGCGCGCCGATCGAGCGGCCTGCAGCGCACTTGCTCGGGCGCCATGTACCCGAGCTTGCCCTTCATGATTCCCGTGCGCGTCTCCATCAAACGCACGTCGGACTTCGCGATCCCGAAATCGAGCAGCTTGGCCTGACCGTCGTACGAGACGATCACGTTGTGCGGGCTCACGTCGCGGTGGACGATGTTCAAGGGCTTGCCGTCGTAATCGGCGAGCTCGTGCGCGTAGTGCAGCCCTGCGAGCACGTCGGCGAGGATCCGGAGCAGCACCCCGGGCGGCGCCGGCGTCTTCGTCCGCGAAGACCGGTTGATCAGCCGGTTCAGCGGCGCGCCTTCGAGGTACTCCATCGTGATGAAGTACACGCCGTCGTCCGCGTGCACCTCGAACGTCTGCACCACGTTCGGGTGATTGAGGCGCGTCGCGATCCGCGCCTCGTCGAGGAACATCTCCCGGCGCTCGGGATCCTCGGCGAACTCGGCGCGCAGCCGCTTCACGACCTGCAGCTTGTTCACGCCGAGAGGCCCTGCGACCACGGCGAGGAACACGTCGGCCATGCCTCCACGGCCGAGGTTCGCGATCAGCTTGTACTTGCCGACGCTCACCGGCTCCTTATCGGCTAGGCTCTGCGCGGCAGACACGGAGCCCATGTTCGTTCCGATCACGCATCCGCGCAAGCGGGATCCGCCGCACCGGAACGGCAGGTTTTCGACGCGCTCGCCCCGGCGTCACGATCAACCTGTGAACATGCGATCCAGCATGGCCTGTGGGCGCCCGCCGGCGAGGATCTCCGAGAGTGCCCCGAACGTGTTCGCGTCCACCCGGTGCTCCTCTGCGAACCGCACGATCCGCGGGATCAGCGGGATCGCCTCCACCCGGAGCTTCGCCATCGTGATCGCTTGATCGAGCGGCACCTTCCGCGCGAGCGCCTTGCCGAGCACCACCTCCGGCCGGTCTTCGAGCGCGATCGACGCCAAGAGATCGCCGTACCCGCCGAGCCCGAGCATCGTCCGCTCCTCGCAGCCCGCGGCCGCCATGAGCCGCGCCGCCTCGTCGACCCCGCGTGAGATCAGCGCCGCCAGAAGCCCCGGCCCCGCGCCTGCTTCCTCCGCGTAGCCGACCCCGATCGACAGACAACCGACGAGCGCCGAGGCCCACTCGAGCCCGCGAAGATCGTTTGTCCCGTACACCCGAAGGCTCGGGCCCTGGAACGCCCGCGTCGCGGCCGTGATCACCTCGGGGAACCGCGACCCGATCACCATCGCCGACGGCCGCCCCTCGATGAGCTCGCCGGCCTGCACCGGCCCTCCGAGCGCGCCGAGGCGCCGCGCGGGCGTCTCCTCGCGCACGAGATCACTCACCGTCTCCAGCCCCTCGACCCCGAGCCCGCGCACCCCGTGCACCACGAGGTGCTGACCGCCGAGGTGATCCCCGAGCGCCCGGAGCACGCTCCGCGCGACCGACGACGGCACCGCGATCACCACGAGCCGCGCCTTCGCGACCTCCGCGTAATCGACCGTCACGTGCAGGCCAGGATCGGCGGTCGACGCTTGGGGGCTCCGCTCCGACGAGCGGAGCTGCGCCCCCAAACCCCCCGGTTGATCTCGCCGCGAGTGCAACACGACCTCGGCGCCCGTCCGGCGCGCCGCTGTCGCGAGCGCCCGCCCCCAGGGCCCGCCGCCCACGATCCCCACGCTCGGCGCCTGACGATCCGTCACGACAAACCTCCCTGCGCCGCGTCGCGCGCCGCGGGTGGGGCGAAGACCGGCGGCCGCGCGGGCGGCATGCCCGGCGGCGCGATGACGTCCCAGGCCATCCCGTGGGCCGCGAGCCGGTTCTGATAATAAAACAATAGATTCGTGTCCATGATCGCGAGCCCCTCCGGCCGCGACGCGAGCACGGGCGAGGCGTGGTAGCCGGCGAAGGCCCGCAGCGCCCGCTCCACGATGTCGCCGCCCGACGCGGTCCGGAGAAACCCGCCGACCACGATCTCGCCGCGATCGGCGAGCTCGACCAGCCGATCCCGCAGCTTCACCACGTCCTTGGCGAGCTCGTCGCGCGGCACCACGACCACGTCGCGCTGCCGCAGCACCGTGAAAAGATCCGACGCGGGCGAGGCGCGCCGCAGCCGTTCGAAGCTCGCGGCGGCGACCACGTGCGTCTCCAGCACCACCGTGTCGCGCAGGTAGGCCTTGCAGATCTCGTCGCCGAGCTCGCGCGTGTACTGCGCGTCGCGCACGGGATCGAGCGTCACGCGCCCGCTTTCATCCTTCACGTAGCTCGCGGGATCCACCTCGCGCCCACGGCGATCGAACGACCGGCAGCGCTCGTCGACCATGTTGCCGAAGGGATCGATGGGTTTGCCGAAGCGGATCACCACGGCGCCTTGCATGTCGAACATCTTGCGCATGAACGCGGTCACGCGGCCGACGCGCGACGACTCGTCGTCCTCGATGATGAAGCGCCCCTTGCCGGCCTCCGCGAGGAAGTCCGCGATCAGCGTCTCGGCCTCCAGCGTGATCAGGTAGTTGATCGTCGCGGGCACGAAGTACACGCGCCGCTCCCGGTTCGCCATCAAGGTCCGCGCGTACGCCTCGATCGCCGTGCCCATGAGCCCGAGCTTCAGCCGCCGCTCGACGCCGCCCGAGCGTGAACGTGTCCCGCCCGGGAAAAACAGCGAGTGGTAGCCGCGCTCGAGCAGCACGCACGAGTACGTCTTCAGCACGTCCTTGTAGAGGTTGTGCCGGATCCGCCGGTCGACGCGGTAGGCGCCGAGGTTGTGCATGAAGAACGAGAGCACGGGGTTCGTGAACAGGTTCTTGCCTGCGCCGTAGGTCGCGGGCGGCAGCCCGGCGCGCTCGAGCGCGTAGCCGAACACGATCGAATCCATGTTCGACAGGTGTGTCGGGACGTACACCGCCGTCCCTTGCCGCGAAAGCTCGCGCAGCTCCTCGACCGGCCCCTCGACGCGCACCTTGTCGTCGAGCGCCGACAGGCTCACGAGCTGCTTCGGATCGCGGGCCAGACGCACGAGCGTCCGCGGCGCGAGCAGGTACGTCACGATCGGGGGCAGGAGCTTCGACGACACCTTGAACACGCGTGGGTCGAAGTTCCCTGCGACGTCCCAGCCGACGTGCTCGACGATGGAGGCGAGCTTCTCGCGCCGCTCGCCGTCGGGCATGCGGCCGAGGGCGCGCGCGAGCCTTTGCCACTCGGCGAGCTCCTTCTGCTCCTCGGGCCCGCGCTTGCTGGACTCGAGGCGCTTGGTCTCGTGGTAGGCCGCGTCGTTCAGCGCGAGCAGCGGGTCTTTCGTGGAGAGCACGACACGCGAGACCACGGACCGCACGATGTCTTCCCGCGCCGCGTTGAACCCGAAGATGGGGGCGTCGTCCTGCATGCGGATATTGTGTAGGAAATTTCGCGGCCGGGCGCGAGCGGGATGTGCGTGTGGGCGTACGCGGCGGGCCGTCTACGTCACGGTACGCACGATTCCGACGGCGGCGCGGCGGGCGCCACGGACCCGAGATTCGCGTGTTTCATGGTGAACCCGAGGCCGATGGAGATCGCATCGCACTGTTTTTTCGGATCTTGCGTCCCGTCACTCAGGATGTCCGATGCATCGCGGATCATGTTGAATAGGCTCTGCGCCGTCGCGCTGTTCGGATCGCAGAACGCATCGTCCATCGACCCCGCCGCCTTCTTGAACGCATCGACGAACTCTGCCGCGGGGATGAGCCCCCCGATCTGCCCGGCTGTCGCGCCCTGGGCGTCGAGCTGCATCGAGATACGGGCATGCCGGATCGGCAGCACGAGGCGAGCGCCGTCGAGCGAGAGGACAACCTGCAATTCGCTCGGGGGCTGGGCTTGCACGGTGTTTTCTGCGACAGCGGTTTCTGGAAACACGCACGCAGCCGACGTCGCGTCGGCAGGATTCGTGAGGGACGACGGGTCGATGGGCCAGATGTCGCTCCCATCGAAGAGCGGAGGTTTCCCGAGATCCGCGCCGAGGAAGAGCTTGCCCGTCGCCGCGCACGCAGGGCCGCCCTGACCGCTGCCGGAGAGCGAAAACAGGAGCGTCATATCGCCGTTCGTGATCATCGCGTTCGTCATCTCCCCCATCGACCCGAAGTAGCCCATGAGAATGGGCAATATGTTCTTGCCGAAGGCGTTGTCCTTGCCGTTGTCGCCGTCGGGGAGCACGTCCACGGCCGTGCCTCCCGGCCTGGGCTTGCAGGTATTCAGGGATTCGGCGGTCGTGAACAGCCCGTCGAGGTTCATCCCGTACTGACGCCACGCCTGCGGGCTCGCCGACCCGTCCGGGTTCGTATCGCTGAGGAGCAGCTTGTCGATGGCGAGCATCACGCCGGGACCCTCGCATGCCGGCGAGTTTCCGCCGACACCACCCCCCATCCCACCTTCTCCCCACGGCTCTTCCTCTCCACCGCTACCACCGTCCCCTCGGGATTGCTGGGAGGCGGAGCAACCCCCAGCCACACCGCTATGCACGGCGAATACGAGCGAGAGCGTCGCTGCTGAAAGAGCCGAACCGACACGAACCGAACGCGCAAACATCATGTAGGGTCCTCCGGGCCACGTCAGATGCGACGGGCGTTGGTAAGCCCTCTATCATGGGGACTGTGTCCGGCGGAAGAATGTTGCAGGCTCGCGGCTCGGCGCGAGCACGATGTGCGCGCGGGGGGCGTGCGCGAGGGGGCGGCGCGCGCTCGGCTCAGGCGGAAGTTTTGGAAGGGGCGGGCGAGGGGAGGATCAGGGGAGCGGCTTGATGTGGTCGTGGTGACGAGTCACCCATTCGTAGGTGGCTTTGAATGTCGCTTCGCCCGGTTCAATCTTCTCCAAGCAATAAAATTTTTTACCGAGCACCAAGCATTCGCCCACGCCCATGGTGAAAGCCAAGGGGTGGGGCTTGTCCCCCCACCACTCCTTTTCATTCTGGGCCGACTCGGGCACGTCGCAGACGAATTCGAGCCCCGCCCAGCGACGCCCTCGGTCGTCCGCAGCGTTCCAGCTATCCATGAAAAGGTGGCATCCCTCGACGCGCGCGACTTCTTTGTTCTTGAGGATGAAGCGCTCTGGATCGGAGCCCCCGCACGAGGCCGTCATCAACCCAAGGATGAACAAAAACCCGCTTATCTTACGTCGCATGATCTGGTTCCTGTGCACGGTTCAATCACAGCTACGGAAGCTGTAATCATCTCTGCTGACGTCGCAGTCGTTGCATTTTCTTTGCGTCTCTCTACAACAGTCTCCGCATCCGGAGCGCGCGCCGGGATTTGCGCAACTGTTGTAGCAGAGATCGGTTTGCAGGGCGCATGCCGCCGGATCGCGGCACTGTGTAGCCGTCACCGTAGGCCCACACCCCACCGTCATCCCGGCCAGCGCAAGAACAAGCCCCACAAGGTACGCCCGCATCATCGTCCCCCCTCAACGCCGGCAGACGTTACCACACCTACATTTGTACCGTCAACGCGCCCCTCCCACGCAACACCGCGGTCTCGTCCACGCGACCTGGAGACGCGCCGGGTGAGCCTCCATGCCTCGCCCACGCGCCTCGGAGGCTCGTGGACGCGTCTCAAAGTCTCGTCCACACGACCTGAAGACGTGTCGGGTGAACTTCCATACCTCGCCCACGCGTCTCGGAGGCGCGTGGACACGTCTCGAAGTCTCGTCCACACGACCTGAAGACGCGTCGTGTGAGCCTCCATGCCTTGCTCACGCGCCTCGAAGTCTCGTGGACGCGTCTCGAAGTCTCGTCCACGCGCCTCGCAGACGACCACGAGCGACCCGTGGATGCAGCTTGCGGGATGCTTTCTCTCAACGAGCGGAGGGTGCGCAGGGATCCGGCGCGTAAATTTTGACTGTACATTCTAGAATGTACAGTTTAAGGGATCCCACATAGGTTCTCTGCTTCCATCAGGGAAATCCTGATGCTGTTTCGAGCCTGACTGTACGGAGACTGCCATGCGCCAGAATAACCGGGACAGCATTCTTGATGCAGCGGTGCGCGTCATCAATCGTGACGGGCTCACCGCGATCACCTTTGATACCGTAGCGAGAGAGGCCGGGGTGACGCGGGGCGGTATGCTCTACCATTTCGGTTCACGTGACGAGTTGATCCTGGCGATCAACCAATATCTGGCCGATCAATGGGAGGCAAACCTGCTTAAAACGGCGGGTAAGCCATTCGAGCAGACAACGATCGAAGAACGCCGTCGGGCCTATGTCGGCGCTTCTCTTCGGGCCTCCCGCGCGGAACTGCTGTTCTTGCTGGAGTTCCAGAAGGATCGCACCATGAGCGCGCCATGGGCGCGCCTTATCGAGGCGTGGTCAGTGCCGGAACCCCTGGCTTCCGGCGACGAGGCAGAACTTGTCCGCTTCATTGCGCGCCTCGCGGCTGATGGGCTTTGGGCCTACGAATATGTCTCGGGCCGACCGATGCAGCCTGCCCTACGTAAGCAGGTATCGGAGCGACTGGTGCAATTGCTGGGAACAAGCGGCTGACACAGCAGCTCCCTGATCATTTATTAACCAAACCCCAATCCCGAGGAAGACATGACAAAGAAGCTCAACTGGTTCGACAATGTGGAGCATCGCAACCATCCCTGGCCCGGTCTCAATTGGCTGACTACGGCCATCTGCGTGCCAGATGCACGCAAGGCCGTGGCGTTCTACACGGATGTAATGAATATGGTTGCCATTTCCGAATTGGAAGATGACTCCGGAGGCCTGTTGTTTGCGCGGATTCGTTATCGCGGCATAAATTTTACGATCAACAAGGAAGGCTGGGACTCGGAATGCCAGAGCCCACTGACCAGTGGTGTACCATCGCCGTTCGTCTTCTATCTCTACGTCGATGATGCGGAAAAGCTAGTTGCAGCTATGGTAGCAGCGGGCGGCACAGTGGTGAGCCCGGCGAAGATGCAGTTCTGGGGCGACCTAAAAGCGCGAATAAAAGATCCCTTCGGCTACATCTGGGATGTCGCGCAGAAAGTTGGATCGTCGCTGTAGCTGACATGGCTCATAGCGCCTTACCGGCAGCTAAGGGCCGACAGCAGTTTCAGCCGTGTGTTCACTCGCGTGCGCTTCGGGTGAACAACCCGCCAATTGGCCCTCGCGCACGAACACCATCACCGCGGCGCCACCGCCACGGCTGTATTCCCAACTACGGCATGACACTCGTTGTCCCAGCCAGCGCGCCTTGGGGAACGGCAAGCAGTGTTGCCCAATAGGCATCCACTTGCGCATTGGCGGTCCACGCGCCTCGCAGACGACCACGAGCGACCCCGTGGACGCAGCTTGCGGTATGCTTTCTCTCAACGAGCGGAGGGTGCGCAGGGATCCGGCGGCGTCGGCGGCGAGCGCCACGGGCCCGAGGTTCGGCAAAACCCCAAAAAACAGGGCTTCGTCCGATCGGCGCCCGTCGACGCCCCTGCATTCTATCCGTTTCGCCGGCTCAAGGTACGCAGGGATCCGGCGGCGGCGGCGCGGCCGGCACGACGGCCCCGAGCTGCGCCGATTTCATCGTGAAGCCGATGCCGACCGAAATCGCATTGCATTGCTTCGTCGGATCTTGCGTCCCGTCGCTCATGATGTCCGAAGCCTGGCGAAGCTGATTCAGGATGCTCTGCAGCGTGGGGCTGTTCGAATCGCAGAACGTTTCGTCGTAAGCGGCCAGCACCCTCGCCACCTCATCGGTGAGATCCTGCGTGTCGATCACGCCCGCGATCTGGCCGGCCGTGGCGCCCATGTGATCCGCATCGAGCACCATCGAAATGCGGGCGTGGTGAATGGGTAGCACCATGTCGAAGTCCGAGATCCGGAGCAACAAGTCGAGTTGACCGGGGGGGCCGGCCTCGACGAAGCCCTGCTCGATGGCCGTGGTCGAGAATTCGCATACCGCCGACGTCGGGTCCGCCGGATCCGTGAGCGAGGACGCGTCGATCGGCCAGACATCGCTCCCGTCGAAGAATGGCTGGTGGCCCAGGTTTGCACCCAGGTACAACTTGCTCGATGTCGCGCACGCCTCCTGACCGAGGCTCGATATCGAGAGTAAATACGTGAACTCGCCATTCCCGATTCGCTCGTTGCTCGTCGTGCTCACATCCGATGCGAGGCCCAGAAAAATGGGCAGGACGTTCTTCCCGAACGAGTTGTCGATCCCGTTGGGCCCGTCGGGATAGGACGAGGCCGGCGACCCGCCGGCGGCAGGCTTGCAGAGGCCCACCGACTCTTTCGTGGACACGAGCCCGTCGATGTTCCTTCCGTATTGCTTCCACCCATTCGTCGGATTCGGGGTCCCATTCGGGTCCGTATCCCCGATCAGGATGCGATCCACGGCGAGCACCACCTCCGGTCCGTCGATGCACGCGGGCAAACTCCCGCCTTGTCCGCCCCCGCCCGTGCCGCCGCCGGTGCCGCCGGTGCCGCCGATCCCGCCGCCGGTGCCGCCCGTCCCGATGCCGCCGGTACCGCCCGTCCCAATGCCGCCCGTCCCGCCTTGCGCACCAGATCCGCCGGATCCGCCGGATCCGCCGGACCCGCCGCCTCCGCCTCCCGTCACCGTTGGGCTACACGCCGTGAGCGCGAGCGCCGCGGCTGCCATCATCACCCCGCCCACGCGAATCAAGCCAAAACGAAGCATGAAGTCCTCCGATCGGCGCCCGAGCTACGGACGCCGGCTCACATCCTACCATGCCTGTGCAGAAGCCACGACGCGCAGTATGCTGGCGGCAAGAATCTGACCGCCCCTCGGTCCGACTTCCGGTGGATGGGACAATGATACGCCTGGCCAAACCCGGCTTTTTTGCGCCGCTTTTCCTCGCTGCCTGCGGGACGCCTGCCGCCGTACCGTCGGACCCGGCGCCTGCGTCCGCTTCCGCGCGCGCCTCCGCTTCCGCTTCCGCGCGCGCCTCCGCTTCCGCTTCCGCCTCCGCCTCCGCTCCCGCTCCCGCCAGCGCCTCCGCTCCCGCTCCCGCCAGCGCCCCCGCTCCCCCCTCCCTTTCAGCGGACGAAGCCGTCACGCTGCTTTTCCCCGGCGATGCGTCCGCCGCTGCCGCCTGCACCGAAATCGACCCACGGGCGCGGATTCGTTGCCTGATCGAAAAGCGCTACGAAGGGCACGCCTCCGCGCGGGCCACCGTGCTCTCGCTCTACGAAAAGACCGGCAGCGTCGTCGGCGTCGAGGAGCCTTACGTCATGGAGGGCGGCTTCCGCGGCTCGATTCGTATCGTCCCGGAGCTGCCCGTGGGCCGATATGAAAAACACCTCACCTGGATCGCCGAGGCGAGCGCCGATTTCGACGCCTTCTTCGACGGCGTCGCCGCCCGCGCGAAGGCAGGCGTCCGCTATCGACATCGCTCCCTTTCCTGGAAGTTTTTTCGCTCCGTCGGCCGCACGACCCCTTCCGCGTACGCGAGCGGCTGGAGCATCGGCTACAACGTCTCGGGCTCGCTCCACGGCTCCGCGGAGGCCGTGCGGGAAACCCTGTTCCACGAGATTTTTCACCTGAACGACGCCGCGCGGCTCTCGGGGCCCGAGCCATGGTCCCGCAAGAAGCTCGGATCGATCCACGACACCATCCTCCAAAAATGCAGCACGAAGCCCTCGTGCCTCGCGCCCTACGCGCCCATGCCCACGATGGTCCGCGGCGGGACGTATTACGCGTTCCAGCCGAACAACGGCGACGCCGTGAACGAGTACGGCGCCGACCTCGCCGCCCGGTATTACCGCGAGACGCGCGCCGTGCTCCGCGGCGAGAAACCGATCAAGCCGGCGTTCAAATGCGGGCCCGAGGAGAATGGCCGGGCCTGGAGGATCCTGGTGGACGAGTTCTTCGGCGGCGTGGACCTCGTCCCGGAATGTTAGGACGTTCAATCCCAGTGGTTGAACACCACGTGCCCGAGCTGCGCGGGATTCCAGTACGACGCCTGCGCGAGCTCGTCCCGGTCGAGCAGGCCGCGGCGCTCGCACGTCTTCCCATCAAACGGGGCTTGCAGATCCTCCGCGGCCGCGATCTCATAAGCGCCGTGAAATCCTGCCGCGAGCGCGGGCGCGTCGAGGAACGTGTACAGCAGGTTCCCGGGCCCGTCCTCGCTCGCGCGCGCGAATGCGAGGATCGGGAAGATCTCGTTGAGCAGCACGAGGACGTGCGACGGGAGCCCCGCGTGCCCGAGCCGAAGCAGCGCGCGGTGGTGATTTCGCCCGGCATTCGGGCCGTCGAACCAGAGGACCTGGTTCTTGCCATGCAGCCTGCGCAGCGCCGCGTGGCAGGACGCCCGGAAGGTCGCCGCGTCGGGAGGCGGCCCGGGATATCCGCTAAAGCCGGTGATCCCCGGCCGGAGCAACACGCCCATCGCGTCCCGTGCGCCCATCGTCTCCGCCCTCGCCCCGCTGGATCCCACGCCGATTCCGTTGCGTTCCGTCATCATCCTCGCACGCGGTCTGCACAATGTCATCGCCTCTCGCGCAGGGCTCTGGTTTGATGGCGCCCGGACCCACAGATCGGAGGGATCTGCCATGAACGCGACGAACACCCGATACGCGCGGAGCGCAGGCATCTTGCTGCTCCTTTGGCCCCTCGGGGTTTCCTGCGGGGAGACATCGCCCGGCGGCGGGCCCGGACCCGGACCCGAGCCCGAACCCGAGGTCGTGCTCCCCCCGCCGCTCGATTCGCTCCCGCCTGTCCTGCCCACGAACACCGATCGTTTCGCGACCAGCAGCCAGTGCGGGCAATGCCACTTCGCCGGCCCGGAATCGACGGTGATGCACGACACCGCCGGCAACGACATCTCGCCGGTGTATCTGTGGCGAAGCTCGATGATGGCCTTCGCCGCACGGGATCCATATTACCTCGCGGTCTTCGGCGAGGAGCTCGTCAAGCATTCCGGCCGCGAGGCGTTCGTCGAGGAGACGTGCACGCGTTGCCACGCGCCGGCCGGGTCCGAGGAGCAAGCGCAGGCAGGCGCGCATTTGACGTTCGACGCCCTCGTCGCGGGCGACGGCGAAGAGGCGCACCTCGCCCGCGACGGGGTCACCTGCACGTTGTGCCACCAGATCGCTGACGATGGGCTCGGGAAAACGCAGAGCTTCGGGGGCGGGTTCGTCATTGGATACGAGCGGAAGATCTATGGCCCGCACCTCGTGCCCAAGGTCGATCCGATGGAGCTCATCGTGAATTACACGCCCACCGCCTCCACGCACATCACGAAGAGCGAGGTCTGCGCCACGTGCCATACGGTGCTCGTGCCCATCATGAAGGGCGACCAGCGCGTGGGGGATTTCCTGGAGCAGGCGCCCTACCTGGAATGGAAAAACTCCACGTTCGCGTCGGGCGTCCCTTGCGCGACCTGCCATTTGCCCACGCAGGACGCGGCGAAGGTCGACATCTCCTCTCCCATTGCCAAGTTCCCCGCGGGGCTCGGCGAGCGCACGCCGTACGGGCAGCATCGGTTCAGCGGAGGCAATTCCTACATGCTGCGGATCCTCGCGGACAACGTCGAATGGACGGGCGCGAGCGTGGCGCCGGAGGAGCTCGAACAATCGGCCGCGCGGGCCGAGGCGCACATCGCCGAGGGAGGCGGCGTCAAGATTCTCTCGGCGTCGATGGCGGGCAGCGCGCTCTCCGTCGAGGTGCAGGTCGAGAACCACGCGGGGCACAAGTTCCCCACGGGGTATCCGAGCCGGCGCGCGTGGATTCATTTGCGCGCCGAGGGCGCGGGCGGCGACGTGCTCTTCGAATCGGGCGGGTTCGACGCGACGGGCGCCCTCGTGGATCGCGCGGGCGCGCGGCTCGATCGGGCCGATGCGGTCCTGCCGCACCTCGACCTCGTCACGAAAGAATCCGAGGTGCAGGTCTACGAGGCCGTCCCCAAGGACGCCACGGGCGCGCCCACGCATCGGCCGCTCGCGTCCGTCGGGTTTGTCAAAGACAATCGCCTCCTGCCCCTGGGCTGGTCGAGCGCGGATACGTGGATCGATTGGATCGGGCCCGTGGGCGTCTCGGGCGACGGCACGTTCCAGGCCGGCTTCGACCGCGTCACGTACAAGATCGAGGGCGGCGCGGCGGTCCGGCGCGTGACGGTCGAGCTGCTGTATCAATCGGTGCGTCCCACCGAGCTCGACGCGCTCGCGCGGGTGCCGCACCCTGCCGCGGTGCGTTTTTCCAGCATGGCGAGCGCGAGGCCGTCGATCCCCGTGGTCGCCGCGCAGGCGCTGATCGAACTCTGAAAGAGAGGAACCAGATGGGTAGCCAATACGACACACTCGCAGCCATCACGAACCTCACGGCCGAACTGCCATTACGAAAATATTACGAGGAGTACACGTTCTTCCAGGCGCTCGGCGACATCAAGGGCCGCTCGGTGCTCGACGTCGCCTGCGGCACGGGGCTCTACAGCCGTCGATTCCAGCAGCGCGGCGCGGCGCGTGTCGTGGGCATCGACAACTCCGAGGGCATGATCGACTATGCGCGTCACCTCGAAGCGTCGCAGCCGCTCGGCATCGAGTACCACGTGCTCGACGCCGCGAGCGCCCGCGGCCTCGGCACCTTCGACGTCGTCGCCGCGACCTACCTCCTGCATTACGCGCCGACGCGGGAGGTGCTGCGCGACATGTGCACGAGCCTGTTCGCCTCCCTCGCGTCGGGCGGTCGCCTCGTGTCCATTTGCATGAGCCCCGACATGGAGTTTGCAGACGCCTCGTATTATCGGAAATACGGCTTCGAAGTGGCGTCGCATGGCGAGGGAGATGGCGACGTCGCCACGCTGACGAGCGTTGCGCCGGGGCTGCCGTTCACGATCTCCGCGCATCACTGGAGCCGCGCCACCTACGAGGAGGCCCTGCGGGGAGCCGGCTTCCGCGAGATCGTCTGGCACCCGCCGCAGATCGCCCCGGAGGGGATCACGGCGCTCGGGACCGAATTCTGGACCGAATACCTCCGCCGTCCCCACGCCGAGGTGCTCTCCTGCGTGAAGTGAATCAACGCGGGCGAAACGTGAATCGGCGCGGCTGACGCCGGTTCTTGTCGACGATGCCCGCGATGAGGAGCGCAAACGCCAAGAGCCGCACGAGAAAGATCCAATGCCTGCTCTCGTGGTCGCCGCGGACGAACGCGAGGACCGAGCGCTCGACCGCGAGGAGCGCGAAGACGAGCGAGAGCAGCGCGAACAGCCGCTCGCGGCTCTTCCGCCAGAAGCGAAGAAAAAACAAGCTGACGGCCAGGGCCATGCCCACGAACATGCCCGAGAGGAGCTGGATCACGTGACCTCCGTGATCATTCCGTAGAGGAGGAGCCCGACTGCGATGACCGCGGTCGCGACGCGCGGGATCGACAGATCGGCGAGCGGCCCGATCAGGAGATCGGTGAGGAGCAGCAGGTTGTTCAGGGCCATCGCGGAGAAACAGAGGCCCGTCCACAGAATGAGGCGCAGGCGGGTATGGCGGTAGTTCTTGAGCAGGAGCGCCGCGCAGACCAGGCTGGCCAGCAGGCAGAGCGCATAAACGGTCTCAGCCATCCCGATCCTTTCTGAACCGGAACCCCTCGGCGTACACGTGCAGGTCGGAGATCGGGTTCGAAAAAATGCTGTCGAGCACCTTGTAACGGAGCTCCGTGTACGCCGCCGATAAACGCGCGACGCCCTCGTCGAGCGAGGGCGAAGCGGGGGCGTACCGGTAGACGAGCACCTTGGAGCCGGGGCGCGACGCGACGAGCCCGCTCGCCTCCAGGTCCGCGAGGCGGCGGATGACCGATTGCTCGCTCGTGCGGAGCGCCTCGCAGATCGCGCGGGCGGTCCACGCGTTGTCACGAGCGCCACGCAGGAGGAGCAGGATCTCGAGCTGCTCCACCGAAGTGATGTGGTCGGCGATGAACCGCGCGACCTCGTCGGGTAATCGCCGCTCCTCGGCCAATGTCTCTCCCGATCGTGGGCGTACCATTCGAGCGAACACCTCGCAACCGAGCGGCGACGACATGGGAAGACGGACAAGCCGTGCAATCGCGGACGTGACGGCCTCATGCATGATGATGCAAGCGTGCTGTCCCAAACAAAGCTATGCCGGGGCCTTGACCACACTGGGTGAAGACCGCTCATGCAGCGGACCAAGGACGTCCCTGGGGAACGAGGAATGAGCACAAAAGAAGCCGTCGTCTCCAAGCAGAGCCGGACCGTGCGATCGAATGGCGCGCACAAGACCCCGAACGGCGTCGATAGCTATCTTCATGGAAGAAGCACGGCCAAGAATGGAGCGAGGAGCCTCGGCAAGACGACGACCCGGAGCCGCGGGGCATCCGCCATCGCGGAATGGGAGCGGCTCTCCGACGACAGCCGCGCCGAGGTCGAGCACCTCCAGGAAGTCCTGAAGGCCGTCAAGCAAGGCGATTTCACGGTCCGCTTCGAATACCAGAAAGACGGGATTCTGAGCCGCACGGGCGAGCTCCTGAACGACATCATCGGCCTGAACGAGCACATGACGAGCGAGCTCGTTCGTGTCGGCAAGGTCGTCGGTCAGGAAGGCAAGATGCACGAGCGCGCCTCCGTCGGCCCTGCGAAGGGCTCGTGGGCGAGCTGCATGGCGTCCGTCAATCAGCTCATTTCCGACCTCGTGGCCCCGACGAACGAGGTCGCGCGCGTCATCACCGCCGTCGCCCGCGGCGACCTCTCGCAGAAGATGGTCCTCGAAATCGACGGCCGCCCGGTGCGTGGTGAATTCCTCCGCATCGGTACGACCGTCAACTCGATGGTCGATCAGTTGAACTCGTTCGCCGCGGAGGTGACGCGCGTCGCGAAGGAGGTCGGCAATGAAGGCAAGCTCGGCGGGCAGGCGGACGTCAAAGGCGTCTCCGGCACGTGGAAGGACCTGACGGACAACGTCAATGGCCTCGCGGCCAACCTGACGGCCCAGGTGCGTAACATCGCGAAGGTGACGACGGCCGTCGCGAAGGGCGACCTTTCGCAAAAAATCACGGTCGACGCGCGCGGCGAGATCTTGGAGCTGAAGAACACGATCAACGTCATGGTCGATCAGCTCTCGTCCTTCGCCGCGGAGGTGACGCGCGTCGCGAAGGAAGTCGGCACCGAGGGCAAGCTCGGCGGACAGGCGGACGTCAAAGGCGTCTCGGGCACGTGGAAGGACCTGACGGACAACGTCAATGGCCTCGCCGCGAATTTGACGGCCCAGGTTCGCAGCATCGCGAAGGTCACGACTGCGGTCGCCAATGGCGACCTCTCGCAAAAGATCACGGTCGACGCGCGCGGCGAGATCTACGAGCTGAAGAACACCATCAATACGATGGTCGACACGCTCCGCTCGTTCGCCGCGGAGGTGACGCGCGTCGCGAAGGAAGTCGGCAATGAAGGCAAGCTCGGCGGGCAGGCCGAGGTACAGGGCGTCTCGGGCACGTGGAAGGACCTGACGGACAACGTCAATGGCCTCGCCGCAAACCTGACGGCCCAGGTGCGTAACATCGCGAAGGTGACGACGGCCGTCGCGAAGGGCGACCTTTCGCAGAAGATCACGGTCGACGCGCGCGGCGAGATCCTGGAGCTGAAGAACACGATCAACGTCATGGTCGACCAGCTCTCGTCGTTTGCCGCGGAAGTGACGCGCGTCGCGAAGGAGGTCGGCAACGAGGGCAAGCTCGGCGGTCAGGCCGAGGTGAAAGGCGTCTCGGGCACGTGGAAGGACCTGACGGACAACGTCAATGGCCTCGCCGCGAATCTGACGGTCCAGCTCCGCGACGTGTCCAAGGTCGCGACGGCCATTGCGAACGGTGATTTGACGCAGAAGATCACCGTCGACGTCAAGGGCGAGATTCTCCAGATCAAGGACGTCATCAACAAGATGGTCGACCAGTTGAACTCCTTCGCCGCGGAAGTGACGCGCGTCGCGAAGGAGGTCGGCACCGAGGGCAAGCTCGGCGGTCAGGCCAATGTGAAGGGCGTCTCGGGCACGTGGAAGGATCTCACGGACAACGTCAACGTCCTCGCGGCGAACCTCACCACGCAGGTCCGCAACATCGCGAATGTCACGACGGCCGTCGCCAAGGGGGATCTCTCGCAAAAGATCACGGTCGACGCGCGCGGCGAGATTCTGGAGCTGAAGAACACGATCAACGTCATGGTCGACCAGCTCAATTCGTTTGCCGCGGAGGTGACGCGCGTCGCGAAGGAGGTCGGCACCGAAGGCAAACTCGGCGGGCAGGCCGAAGTCAAGGGCATTTCCGGCACGTGGAAGGATCTCACGGACAACGTCAATGTCCTCGCGGCGAACCTCACCGTGCAGGTGCGCAATATCGCGAACGTGACGACCGCCGTCGCGCGGGGGGATCTCTCGCAAAAGATCACGGTCGACGCGCGCGGCGAGATCCTGGAGCTGAAGAACACGATCAATGTCATGGTCGGCCAGCTCCGGTCCTTTGCCGCGGAAGTGACACGCGTCGCGAAAGAGGTCGGCACGGAGGGCAAGCTCGGCGGTCAGGCCGACGTGAAAGGCGTCTCGGGCACGTGGAAGGATCTCACCGATAACGTGAACGTCCTCGCGGCGAACCTCACCACGCAGGTGCGCAACATCGCGAAGGTGACGACGGCCGTCGCGAAGGGCGATCTCTCGCAGAAGATCACGGTCGACGCGCGCGGCGAGATCCTGGAGCTCAAGAGCACCATCAATACGATGGTCGACACGCTCAATTCGTTCGCCGCGGAGGTGACACGCGTCGCGAAGGAGGTCGGCACCGAGGGCAAGCTCGGCGGGCAGGCCGACGTCAAGGGCGTCTATGGCACGTGGAAGGACCTGACGGACAACGTCAATGCCATGGCCTCGAACCTGACGGTCCAGCTCCGCGACGTGTCCAAGGTCGCGACGGCCATCGCGAACGGCGATTTGACGCAGAAAATCACGGTCGACGTCAAAGGCGAGATCCTCCAGATCAAGGACGTCATCAACAAGATGGTCGACCAGCTCAATTCGTTCGCCGCGGAGGTGACGCGCGTCGCGAAGGAGGTCGGCACGGAGGGCAAGCTCGGCGGACAGGCCGACGTGAAAGGCGTCTCCGGCGTCTGGAAGGACCTGACCGACAACGTCAACGTGATGGCCGCGAATCTGACGAAGCAGGTGCGCGGCATCGTGAAGGTCGTGACCGCGGTCGCGAACGGCGATCTGAGCCAGAAGTTCGTGCTGGAAGCAAAAGGCGAGGTCGCCGCGCTCGCCGAGACGATCAACAACATGACCGATACGCTGCGCACGTTCGCCGATCAGGTGACCACGGTCGCGCGCGAGGTCGGTATCGAGGGCAAACTCGGCGCGGAGGCCAAGGTGCCGGGCGTCTCCGGCGTCTGGAAGGACCTGACCGACAACGTCAACATCATGGCCTCGAACCTGACGAAGCAGGTGCGCGGCATCGTGAAGGTCGTGACCGCGGTCGCGAACGGCGATTTGCGGCAGAAGTTCGTGCTCGAAGCGAAGGGCGAGGTCGCCGCGCTCGCCGAGACGATCAACAACATGACCGACACGCTGCGTATCTTCGCCGATCAGGTGACCACGGTGGCGCGCGAGGTCGGTATCGAAGGCAAGCTCGGCGGCCAGGCGAAGGTGCCAGGCGCGGCCGGCACGTGGCGCGATTTGACTGACAACGTCAATCAGCTCGCCGGGAACCTGACGTCGCAGGTCCGCGCGATCGGCGAGGTGTCCACCGCCGTCGCGCAGGGCGATTTGACCCGATACATCACGGTCGAGGCGCAAGGCGAGGTGGCCGCGCTGAAAGACAACATCAACCAGATGATCGGCAACCTCAAGGACACGACGCACAAGAACCAAGAGCAGGACTGGCTGAAGACGAACCTCGCCAAGTTCTCCAGCATGATGCAGGGCCAGCGCAGCATCGTCTCGGTCGCCCGGCTCATCATGTCCGAGCTCACGCCGCTCGTCGACGCGCAGCACGGCGCGTTTTACATGATGGAGAGCGACGCCACCGGCGAGCCGGTCTTGCACCTCATCGCGAGTTATGGGTTCGGCGGCCGCAAGAACCTCTCGAATACGTACCGATTGAAGGAGAGCCTGATCGGGCAATGCGCCTTCGAGAAGAAGCGCATCCTGCTGCACGACGTGCCCGACGGGTTCATTTACATCGCGACGGGCATGGGGGAGGCGCCGCCGCGGAGCGTCGTCGTGTTGCCGGTGCTCTTCGAGGGCGAGACGAAGGCCGTCATCGAGCTCGCCTCGTTCAAGCCGTTCATCGCGAACCACCTCGCGTTCCTCGATCAGTTGATGGATAGCATCGGCGTCATCCTCAACATGATCTCCTCCAGCATGCGGACGGAGGAGCTTTTGCAGCAGCTCAAGAAGTCGAACGCGGAGCTCGAGGCGCAGGCCGCGGAGCTGAACGAAAAGGCGAAGCTGCTCGAAATCAAGAACAACGAGGTGGAGCTCGCGAGCCTGAGCCTGGAGGAGAAGGCCGAGCAGCTCCAGCTCATCTCGAAATACAAGTCGGAGTTCCTCGCGAACATGTCGCACGAGCTCCGGACGCCCTTGAATAGCCTGCTCATCCTGTCGAAGATGCTGGCGGACAACCAGAACGGGAACCTCACGGCCGAGCAGGTCCGCTTTGCGCAGACCGTCTATACCTCGGGCAACGATCTCCTGGCGCTGATCAATGAGATCCTCGATCTGTCGAAGGTCGAGGCGGGCAAGATGCCCATCGATCCGAGGACGTTCCGCCTCGCCGACGTCAGCGATTACCTGGAGCAGACGTTCCGACATGTCGCCGACCAGAAGGCGCTGTCGTTCGAGGTGCGCATGGACAGCCGGCTCCCGGAGACGCTTTACACCGACGTCAATCGGCTCCAGCAGATCCTGAAGAACCTCCTCTCGAACGCATTCAAGTTCACGAGCGAGGGCGGCGTTTCCATGACGATCGCCGTGGCGCCGGGGGATCGGGGCGAGACGATGATCACCTTCTCCGCGCAGGACACCGGGATCGGCATTCCAACGGAGAAGCAGAAGCTCATCTTCGAGGCGTTCCAGCAGGCGGACGGGACCACGAGCCGCAAATACGGCGGCACGGGCCTCGGGCTCACGATCAGCCGCGAGATCGCGCGCTTGCTCGGCGGCACGATCGACGTCGTGAGCGCGCCGAACCAGGGCAGCACCTTCACGTTGTACCTGCCGGTGACGTACGTCGGCCCGGAGCTGTCGGCCCGCGATGAATCCAGCGCCATGTCGCCGTCCACGGACAGAGACGTCCTGCGGCTGTCCCCGGACGCCGATTTCAGTGGGATGAAGGTGCTGCTCGTCGACGACGACAACCGCAACCTCTTCGCGCTCCGCACGGTGCTGGAGGCGCGCAAGATCGAGGTGCTCCACGCGGAGAACGGGCGCATCGCGCTCGAATTGCTCCAGGTGCACCCCGACGTCGACCTCGTGCTCATGGACACGATGATGCCGGAGATGGACGGGCTCACCGCGACCCGCGCCATTCGCGACATCATCCAGTTCCAGTCGCTCCCCATCATCTCCCTCACCGCGAAGGCGATGAAGGGGGATCGGGAGAAGGCGCTCGCGGCGGGCGCCTCCGATTACGTCACCAAGCCGGTCGATCCGGAGCGTCTGCTCGCCGTGATTCACGGTTGGAGGTTCAAGAAACACGCGGGCGGTCCGGGACAGCTCGATTGACCTCTTTGCCCCTCAGGAAGCCATGAACGCGGAACAACGCACGGCGCCGGCGAGCGTCCTGCTCGTCGACGATACACCGGCAAACCTCCTCGTCCTCGCCGCGGTGCTGAAGCCGCTCGGCGCGCGGCTCGTGGAGGCGAAATCAGGGGTCGAGGCCCTGGAAGCCTCGCGTCGTGAGCCGTTTGCGGTCGTGCTGCTCGACGTCCAGATGCCGGACATGGACGGGTTCGAGGTCGCACGCAGAATGCGCGCGACCGAGCACGGCCGCGAGGTCCCGATCCTGTTCTTGACGGCTATCCACCGCGACGAGGCCTACGCGCGGCGTGGATACGCGCTGGGGGCGGCCGATTACATCACGAAGCCCTTCAACGTCGACGTGCTCCGCGCCCGCGTGAAGGCCTTCGTGGACCTCTTCCAGCAAAGGGAGGAGATCCGCAAAGCGCAGGTCGAGCTGCGGACGCGGGAGCGCGACGAGGCCGTGCGCAGGCTCGTGGCGTTCGAGCGTATCGCGACGGCGGCCCTCGATACGGATGACCTCGGCGTGCTCCTGCGCGAGCTGATCGATATCTTCCTCGGCGCCGCGGACGCCGCGGATACGGCGACCGTGCTGCTCCGGGAGGGCGAGGTGCTCCGCGTGCGTGCCGCGGTAGGCCCACACGCCGACGAAGACATTTCCGTGCGGATCGGCGAGGGCCTCTGCGGGACGATCGCGGCGCGGAAGGAGCCGGTCGAGGTGGAGGGCGCGCAGGCCTTCCCCGATTGCGCCTGCCTCGAAACGAGCGCCACGCGCGCCCTCTATGGCGTGCCGCTGCTCCATTTCGGAGAGGTCGTCGGCGTCGCCCTCATCGGATCGAGCCGCGCGAGCGGTTTTTCCGATGCGGAGAAGCGGCTCTTTGCGGCCATGGCGGAGCGCGCGGCCTGGGCCGTGGCCCGGCACCTCCAGCGCGCGGCGCACGAGGCCGAGCGCGCCGCGCTGCTCGAGCGCGAGCGCGCCGCGCGCGCCGAGGCGGAGTTCGCGAGCCAGGCGAAAGATCAGTTCCTCGCCACGGTCTCGCACGAGCTCCGGACGCCGCTCAATGCGATCCTCGGCTGGGCGGTCCTCGCGCGGCAAAAGGCGCCGCCGCAGGTCGAGCGGGCGCTCTCGGTGATCGAGCGGAATGCGCGGGCGCAGGCGCGCATCATCGACGACGTGCTCGACATCTCGCGTATCGTGAGCGGGAAGTTCCGGCTCGACATGGTGCCGACGAACCTCGTGGAAATCACCCAGGCCGCCGTCGAATCACTTCGCCCCGTGGCAGAGGCGCGCGGCGTGAATCTCACGATCCAGGTCGGCCCTTTGGGCTTCACGCTCGGCGATCCCGAGCGGCTCCAGCAGGTCGTCTGGAACCTCCTTTCGAACGGAATCAAATTCACGCCGAAGGACGGGCAGGTCGAGCTCAGCGCAGCACTTTCAGGCCCGAACCTCCTGCTCCGGGTGACCGATACCGGGCAAGGCATCGATCCTGTGTTCATGCCGTACATCTTCGAGGCGTTCCGGCAGGCGGACGGGTCCACGGCGCGGCGCCATGGCGGGCTCGGGCTCGGGCTCGCGCTCGTCAAGCAAATGGTCCAGGCGCACGGCGGGACGATTGCCGCGGCGAGCGACGGCATCGGGAGAGGCGCGACGTTCACCGTGGAGCTGCCCATCCGGAGCACGCCGGTCACGCGCGCGTCCGAGGACGAGGCCGCGGCGCATGAGCAGCAGGTCCGGCTCGCGGGGCTCAAGGTGCTCGTGGTCGACGACGAGGAGGACGCCCGCGCGCTTTTGCGGCGTGTCCTCGAAGACCGGGGCGCGACCGTGACCCTCGCCGCGTCGAGCGACGAGGCGCTTCACGATCTTTCGCGGTCCCGGCCCGATGTGCTCGTGAGCGACATCGGATTGCCGGGCATGGATGGATATGCGCTGATCCGCAGCATCCGCACGTTGCCCGCGGAGTTTGGCGGGAGGACCCCGGCGATCGCGCTGACGGCGTATGCGCGGAGCGAGGACAGCCAGCGCGCGTTCGCCGCGGGCTTCCAGCGGCACGTGCCGAAGCCGGTGGACCTCGGGCGGCTCGTCTCGTTGATCGCGAATCTCTGCGGGATTCCCCTGACGGACGCGTGAGCGGCGAAGGCCCCGGTGGATTACGGCATCGCCGAGACGCCGATCACGAGCCTGTGTCCGTGCAGCATGCCCACGTAGAGCAGAATCGCCACGACGAACCGCACGACGCCGATCTCGGCGATTGCCTCGCCCACGCCGCCGCGGGCGAACGGCACGAGCGAGGTCTTCGCGGCGAACGGCTCCCACGCCTCGCCGAGCGCGATCTTGCGCCGGCTGTCGATGTGCAGCATCCCCGCGATGGCCAGGAAGGTGATCCCGCCGAAGAGGCAGAGCGACGCCACGTCCCCGTTCGGCGGGAGATGGGCCATCCCCCAGAGCGCGAACGACCACAATGCCGGGTGGCGCGTGATCCGCACGATCCCCCGTGGCTCCGCGCTCACCGCCTTCTCCTGCATCATTTGCGTCGGGTTTTGCGTGGAATACCCGCAGACCAGGAAGAAAAACGCGATCGGCATGACGACGAGCGGGATCCAGCGCGTCCACGGCGGGGCGCGCCAGAGCTCGACGTAGGGCGCCGCGCGATAGGCGAAGATCATCCAGACGAACGCCGCGAGGACGAGGAGCGAATAGATCCCCTGAAACCCCTTCTCGCTGAGCCTCTGGATGAGGGGGCGCCGGAGGGTGACGCTCGACAGGCCGATGTGGCCGAGGACGAAGACCAGCGTCGCGGACGCGATCGCGCGGAGGCTCCCGTCCTTTCCGCTTTTCGCGGGCTCGGGCTTCGGGGCGCCGCCGATCTCGAGGATCGCAGCGACGAGGTGATCGACGTCGCCCTCGCGCATCGCGAGTCCCGGCATGGCGCCGGGCATGTATCCCTCGACGACGTCGTGGTTCGGCTCGACGATGCTGCGGCGGATGTAGGCCTCATCGGCGACGATCTCGCGGGGTTTTTCCTGCGTCACGACCTTGCGTGTCTTGCCGACGAGGCTGTGATAGGTCGGCCCGGGGCGCGCGGAGCCGTCGAAGGAATGGCAGGCTGCGCATCCGCGCTCGAAGAGGAGCTGCTTGCCGCGCGCGGGATCGCCGTCCGCGAGCGCGCGGGGGGCGAGGAGCAAGCAGAGGCCCGCGAGGGCGAGAGCCGGGAGGGTACGCATGGCGCCGGAGGGTACGACGGCCCGCGGCGATGTGCCAAGGCCCTTCGGGGGGTGCGTCCGGGGATCCGAATGGTAGCTTTGAGTGCCTCGGTCATGGTGGAAAGACCGTTGCCGTCGAATATCGGATCGAGAAGGGCAGGCGCTCCCCACCGACATCCCCAATCGAGACCTCACGCCAATCCGGAACGCCCTGCTTCAACGCGCAGCTCGGTCCCTGACGCCGTTCTGCTTGCCGTGCGCTCCATCTCGCCGAGGACGCCCGCTCGCCCTTCCGAGACCGAACGAACGTCGATAGGATGCGCGCCATGCGAAAGCGCCCCCCGATGGGTTTGTCCCCCACGCTCTTCGTGCTCCTCGCGCTCGTGGCCCTCGGCTGCGGCGACGGAGGCGAGGGCATTCCGCCGCGCCCGACCGATGCCGGGATCGACGCTACCGAGACCGATGCCTCCGAGATCGACGCGGGGTGTCCGCCAGGATCGTACCCCGACGGCGGCGCGTGCGTGATCGACGCGAGCTGCAAGGACAACCCCTGCGGCGAACACGGGACGTGCGACGATTCAAGTGGATCGGCCGTCTGCACGTGCGAGAAGGGCTGGGCCGGCGCGACGTGCACGTCGTGTGGTGCCGCGGGCGGCTACCACGACGACGGCAGCGGCGGCTGCACGACGGACCCGTGCGTGCCGGATCCGTGCATGTCGGCCGATCGCATCTGTGATGGAAGCTCGGGCAGCGCGCAGTGTGTGTGCAAGCCCGGCACGCACGACGAGAGCGGCGTGTGCGTCGAGGACAAGACGTGCCTGCCGACGACGTGCAGCGGCCACGGGAGCTGCGACGACAGGGGCGGCAAGGCCGTGTGCATGTGCGACGTCGGATGGAGCGGGAGCGCATGCGACGCGTGTGACGACGCAGGGGGCTATCACAGCGATGGAAACGGCGGCTGCACGACGGATCCGTGTCTGCCGAATCCCTGCGTGGCCCCGCACGCGAGCGTGTGCACGGTCGAAGGAGGATCGCCGGTCTGCGGCTGCGATCCCGGGTATCACGACCAGAACGGCGCTTGCGTGATCGACGAGGTTTGCACGCCGTCGACGTGCTCGGGCCATGGCTCGTGCGTGGTCGAAGGTGGCCACGTGGTCTGCACGTGCGACGCCGGCTTCGCCGGGGATTCGTGTGATACGTGTGATGTGGCGGGCGGGTATCACGCCGACGGGAGCGGGGGTTGTACGACGGACCCGTGCCTGCCGAACCCGTGCGACATGCCGAACAAGACGGTGTGCGCGGGGCAAGGCGCTTCGTACGTGTGTTCGTGTGATGCGGGGTATCACGACGACGGGAGCGGCGGCTGCACCGACGATCCCTGCACGCCGAACGTCTGCCTCGTGATGAACCAGGCCTGCCAGGTCGTGGGCGGGATGCCGCAGTGCTACACGCCCGATTGCGACGATCAGAATCCGTGCACGGTCGACACGGTCGTCGGCGGGAACTGCGCGCACACGCCACGCCCGGACGGGACGACGTGCCAGACGTCGCTCTGCATCGTGGGAGAGGCGTGCCAGGCGGGCGTCTGCGCGGGCGGCAGCCCGCGGGTGTGTGATGACGGCAATGCGTGCACGGACGACTCGTGTGATCTCGCGGTGGGGTGCGTCGCGACGAACGACAACACGAACGTGCCGGACGACGGGATCGCGTGCACGATCGACAAGTGCACGGGCGGCCTCGCGTCGCACACGACGAGCAACGCGGCTTGCGACGACGGGTCGTGGTGCACGGGCGCGGAGGTCTGCGCACCGCTCCAGGCGGGCGCGGACGCGGAGGGATGCGTGCACGTGAACGTGCCGCAAAAGCCCGTGAGCATCAGCCCGTGCGTGAGTTATGGCGCGTGTGACGAGGCGACGAAGTCGTTCCCGCCGGTGTTCGCGTCGCCGGGGAGCACCTGCAACGACGGCATCCCGTGCACGAGCGGGGACGTCTGCGACGCGCAGGGCGCTTGCAAGGGGACGGCCTCGATCGGGTGCGACGGCGGGGTTTGCGCGACCACGCACCCCAGCACGGGGGACGTGAACATCCCGGTCGGCGTGGTGAGCGGGACGATCACGCTCGGAGGCGCGCCGCTGCCGGCGACGAACAACGACTACGACGGCGCGGACATCTATCTCGTGGCGAAGGACACGAAGGCTGCGCATTACCTCGGCGGCTACAGCTACCAGTACCAGTCGGTGGGCGTGTATTCGCTGATCCCGAACACGTACGGCGGCAAGGTGGTCGCAGGCGTGTACGACGTGCTCTACCGGCGGGGCTGGGGGTCGAGCGGGAATACGGTGTCGCGTACGCTTCCGGCGGCCACGCACGTGAATGGCTACCGGATCCTGGCGAAGGACGTCGTCATCGGCGCGGGGGAAAGCAAGCTCGACGTGAACATTCCGGTGGCGAGCGTGAGCGGGACGATCACGCTCGGGGGCGCAGCGCTGCCGGCGACGAACAACGACTACGACGGCGCGGACATCTATCTCGTGGCGAAGGACACGGGAGCCGCGCATTACCTCGGCGGCTACAGCTACCAGTACCAGTCGGTGGGCGTGTATTCGCTGATCCCGAACACCTATGGCGGCAAGGTGGTCGCGGGCGTGTACGACGTGCTGTACCGGCGGGGTTGGGGGTCGAGCGGGAATACGGTGTCACGTACGCTTCCGGCGGCCACGCATGTGAATGGGTACCGCATTCTGGCGACGAACGTCACGCTCTCGGCGGGCGCGAACACGCTCGACGTGAACATCCCGGTGGCGAGCGTGAGCGGGACGATCACGCTCGGGGGCGCAGCGCTGCCAGCGACGAACAACGACTACGACGGCGCGGATATCTACCTCGTGGCGAAGGACACGAAGGCAGCGCATTACCTCGGCGGCTACAGCTACCAGTACCAGTCGGTGGGCGTGTATTCGCTGATCCCGAACACGTATGGCGGCAAGGTGCCTGCGGGGACGTATGACGTCCTGTACCGGCGGGGGTGGGGGTCGAGCGGGAATACGGTGTCGCGTACGCTTCCGGCGGCCACGCACGTGAATGGGTATCGGATCCTGGCGACGGACGTGACGCTGTCGGCAGGGGCGAATACGCTGGACGTGAACATCCCGGTGGCGAGCGTGAGCGGGACGATCACGCTCGGGGGCGCAGCGCTGCCAGCGACGAACAACGACTACGACGGCGCGGATATCTACCTCGTGGCGAAAGACACGAAGGCAGCACATTACCTCGGCGGCTATAGCTACCAGTACCAGTCGGTGGGCGTGTATTCGCTGATCCCGAACACGTATGGCGGCAAGGTGCCTGCGGGGACGTATGACGTCCTGTACCGGCGGGGGTGGGGGTCGAGCGGGAATACGGTGTCGCGTACGCTTCCGGCGGCCACGCACGTGAATGGGTATCGGATCCTGGCGACGGACGTGACGCTGTCGGCAGGGGCGAATGCGCTGGACGTGAACATCCCGGTGTCGCTCGTCGGCGGGACGATCACGCTCGCAGGCGCGGCGCTGCCGGCGACGAACAACGACTACGACGGCGCGGACATCTACCTCGTGGCGAAGGACACGGCGGCCGCGCATTACATCGGCGGCTACAGCTACCAGTACCAGTCGGTGGGCGTGTATTCGCTGATCCCAAACACCTACGGCGGCAAGGTGCCTTCGGGGACGTACGACGTGCTCTATCGGCGAGGCTGGGGGTCGAGCGGGAATACGGTGTCGCGCACGCTCGTGACGGCCACGCACGTCAATGGGTACCGGCTTCTGGATCGATGCATGACGACGCCTTGAAGGAGCAACGAACCCCGGGGGCGTAGAAGCCCCCGGGGTCGAGTGTCACCCCACCCGATCCCGGAGCGGCACCGAAGCCACCCGCTTCGGCTCGGCGGCCCGATCGAAGGGCGCGCCCGCGGCCTCCAGCGCCGTGATCGCCTCCGCCGCGAGCCGCATCGCACGAACGCCATCCTCCGCCGATACCTTCGGCCGATCGCCCCGGACGACGCTCTCCCGGAACGCGACGAGCAGGCGCGCGAGGTCGCCTCCACGCGGCGGCGTGCGCGTCCGTTTGCCCCCGGCGTCGCTCACTTCCACGAGGTCACGTCCTTCCGAGCGTATCCAGGACAAACGCCTTCCATCGGCGAGGCGCGCGCGCACTTCGAGGGCGTCCGCGGCCTCGGCGAGCAAGAGCTCGATCGTCACGTCCGGCTGCGAGGGACCAGCGCCGCGCGCGCGCAAGGTCACGCGTTCGGGCCGACCGCCGCCCTTGGCCGTGGCCTTTCGAATGCGGAGCTCCTCGCCTGTCACGGCGTGCGCCACGTCGCCGAGGTGGATCAAGAGCTCGTAGAGCGCCGTGCGCGACCACGCGTGCAAGCTCGCGGGCGAGGTGGCCGTGGCCCGGTGAACGACCTCGATTTCGAGAGGACGATCGGGCCCTTTTCGATCCGCGAGCACCGTGAGAATTTCTTCGAGCCCGCCCGCCGTGCGGAGCTGCTGCGCCACCGTGATGCGCTCGTTTGCCTCGGCGGCGAGCGCTTCGGCCTCGGCGAGGTTCGCGCCGAGCGGTTTTTCCACGAGGCACGGGAGCCCGCGCGTAAGCGCGTCGCGCGTGATTTCCGCGTGCTGCCGCGTGCTCGTGGCGACGATCACCGCGTCGATCGGGGTCCGCTCGCAGAGCTCGGCGAGCGTGCGCGCGCGGGGCACGTCGGCCGCGATCTCCGGCAGATCCTTGTCCGGCGCGTGCGGGGAGGCGATGCCGGAGAGGACGAACCCGCCCGCTTGTTCCAGCGCCGCCGCGAAGGCGAGGCCCCGCCGGCCCGTGCCGACGATCGCGACACGGACGGCACGCGGCGCGGGGGAGGGTTGGGCCACGGGCAGGTGGATACGCTCGCGCGGCGCTTCCGGGAGCGGGATGTCGTCGCTCCGCGGGATGCGGCCGTCGCCGAAGCGGAGCTCGTCGAGGCGGTCGATCCCCGGCCGAAACCGCGCGATGCGGGGCTCGGTGAGGCAACGCTCGGGCGTGATTTTCTCGCCCGGGATGGCCCGGAGCTCGCCCGTGCCGAAGACCGCCGCATAAGGCTTCCATACGCCCGTGCAGACGAGGTCGAAGCGGCAATCGGCGCAGGCCGGGCCTTTCTGCTTTTGCGGGAGGTCCTCCGTCAGCGCGCCGCTGAGCGAGACGAGCACGTCGCTCCACGGCATCATCTCTTCGAGCTGGCATGGCGGCACGCCTTGGCGCGAGCCCACCACGACCTCGACGCCGAGCTCGTTTGCCAGCGCGATCGCGCGCTTCAGGTAGGGCATGACGTCCGAGAAGCGGGGCACGTGGTCGGCGAGGCGCTCGAGGGCCTTGTATTGCGGCGTGACGTACGCGAACGAGATGCCGATCCGCGCGCCGAACTCGGCGTGCATCCACTCGACGAACCGCACGAGGTGCCGATAGTTCTGCGCGGAGACGACGTGGTTCACGTCGAGCCGGAGCGCCTCGTGGCGCGCGAAGAGGTGGAGCGCCCGCACCGTCCGGGCGTGGTCACCCATCTTTCGGGTTTGCAGCCGCGCGAGCGCCTCGTCGTGCGCGTGCAGCGAGACGAAGACGTTCGTGAGGCCGGCCGCGACGAGAGCGTCGACCTTCTCCGGTTTGTCGAGGAGCACCGCATTCGTGACGAGCTCGACGCTGCGGACGCCGGTCCGCTTGGCCACGGACACGTAATCGACGAGGTGGCGCGAGAGCGTGGGTTCGCCGCCGCTGAACGAGATTTGCTCGACCCCCGTCCGGCCGAGGCGCGCGATCCGCCGCATCATCCGGCCCGGATCCTCCTCCACGTTGTGGGAGGTCTCGTTTGCGCTGCAGAACCAGCAATCCTGGTTGCAATGGACCGTCGGGCGGAGGACGGTAAAAAACGCCGCGCGCGCCGCGCTCTTGCGGGTCTCGTCCCAGCGCTCGCGCGGGCGCTGCTGCGGGGCGCGCGGCAAGGGGGACAAGCCCGCGGCGCCGTGCGTGGAGAGGTAGAGCGTGGTCGTGCCCGGGCAAGCGCGCGAGGCGCCGCAGGCGTCGCAGGCCGGCGCGAGCGAGGAGGTGGCGTGGCGTGGCATGGGACGGCCGCCGCGATCGGCGAGCAAACGCTCGGGGACGTCGATGCCGCCGTCCGGGGTCTTGGCGGCGACGGCGCAGAGCGGGATCCCGTCGCGCTCGGTCAACGTGATTTCGAGCCCTTTTTCTCGGGCAAACCCGATCGCCGCGAGGAGCCTGTCCCGCGTCCGATCCCAGCGCGGCGGCGCGAGCTCGCGCGGCGCGCGTCCATCCACCGGCCGGAGCGCGGACGGCGCGTAGAGGCGGACACGACGCGCGCTCGGCGCGACACCCGCGAGGAGCGCGATCAGCCCGCGGAGGTCCTGGATCGAGGGATCGAGCACCGGGATCTCGAAGACGAGGTCGAGCCCCGTCGCCGCGATGGCGCCGAGGCCCGCGAGGCCCGCGGAGAACGCGCCTCGCACGCGGGCGATCGCGTCGTGCACGGCCGCTCGGTCGCTCGCGAGGAAAAACACGATGCCCGAGAGGCCCGCCGCGCGGAGCTCGTCGGCGCGCCCCTCGGCGGCGTAGGCCACGCCGTTCGTCCGCGCGTACACCGCGCCCCAGCCCGCGTCGCGCGCGTTCTGCACGATCGCGCGCAGATCCTTCAGACGTGAAGCTTCTCCGCGCAGCTCGAGCACGCCGCCGCCACGACGGAGCTCGCGCTGCTGCGTTCCTTCGTCCGGCGGCTTGCCTCGGCAATCACAGACGGGGCAGGCGAGGTTGCAGCCCTCGGCGAGCAGGAGGCTCGTGTCGGTCGTGCCGGCGCGGGGGCTCATGGGAGAGCGCATTGTTCGCCGTGGGAGACGCCGCGCGCAAGAGGCATGGGACTAGGGTACGATGCCCGTGATGCGCGTCGCGCGGGTGCTCACGAACGAGACCTGCAACCAGGGTTGCGGCTTCTGCTCGGCGCGAAGGCCGGTCGAACGGCCCGATTTCGTCCGCCCCGCGGCCGTGCTCGCTCGCATCGACGAGGCGCTCGCCAAGGGCACGCGCGAGGTCGTGCTGACGGGCGGCGAGCCCACGATGCGCCGGGATCTCGCGGCGCTCGTCCGCCACGCCCGCGCGCGCGGCGCCGAGCGTGTCGTGCTGGAGACGAACGCGTCGCTCGTCACGGAGAGCCTCGCGCGCGCGCTCGCCGACGCGGGCCTCTCGGTCGCGCGCGTGCACGTGCCGGCGTTTGGCCCCGAGGCGGACGGGATCACGCGCGACGAGGGCGGGTTCTCCGCTGCGCTCACGGGCGCGCGTGCCCTCGCTGCCGCGGGGATCCCGCTGGAGATCACGACGCCGATCGTTCGGAACAACCTCGATCTCGTGGCGGGGATCCCGGGCGGCGTGCGCGCGGCGAACCTCCCGGCCTTGCGCCTCCTCGCGTCCATCCCCGTGGAGGCGCCGGATCCTGCGACGCTCGCGCCTCTCGAAGGCGCCGCGCGTGCGCTCGAACGGCTCGATCAGGCCGCGCGGGAGGCCGGCATCCCGCTCTCGCTCGACCCCGGCGCGGCCATCCCTCCGTGCTCGTTCGAGCGGCCCGCGCGTCTCGCGCATCTCTACGCGCTAAACCCCGGCGGCGCGAATCGCCCGGGCCACGAGCGCGTGCCCGCGTGCGGCGCGTGTGTCGTTTCGGATCGTTGTCCCGGCGTGCCGCGCGCGCTCCTCGCGCGAGAGCCTACGTCCGCCTTCCGGCCCCTCACGGAGGACCGGGTTCGCCGCAAGCTCACGGTGATCTCGTCGGTGCGCGAGCAGATCGATCGTGAGCTCGTGACCCGCGACGTCCACCGCGCGCCCGACGGCCGGCTCGTGCCTTCGCACATCGTGCGCATCCAGTTTCAGTGCAACCAGGCCTGCGATTTTTGCTTCGTCTCCACGCACCTGCCGGCGCCCGAGGACGAGGCGGTGCGCCGCGCGATCCTCGAGATCGCGCACGCCGGTGGTGTGCTGCAAGTCTCGGGCGGCGAGCCGACCTTGAACGGCCGTCTCCGCGAGTACGTCGCGCTCGCGAAACGGGAAGGGGCGATGGCGGTGGAGCTGCAGACGAACGCGGTGCGCCTCGGGGAGCCGGGCCGCGCGCGCGAGCTCGAAGAGGCTGGGCTCGACGTGGCGTTCGTATCGCTGCACGGGTCGCGCGCGGAGATTTCGGACATGATCACGCGGGCGCCGGGCACGTTCGAGAAGACGGCGCGGGGGCTCGACGCGCTCGCGCAGACGAAGATCCGCGTGCGGCTGAACTTCGTCTTTTGCGCGCCGAACCAGGCGGATTTCCCGGACTTCGTGCGGCTCGTCGCGGCGCGCTGGCCGGCGGCGGAGATCTGCGTCTCCGTCGTCGGAGCGTTCACGGACCTCGTGCCCCGCACGGAGAGCTTGATCCCGCGGTACACGGATCTGCTGCCTGCGATGCGCGAGGGCCTCGGGATCGCGCGCGCGGCCGGGATCCCGGTGCTCGGCTTCGAGTCGATGTGCGGGATCCCGCTCTGCCTCGCGCCCGTCGATCCACGCGGGTTCTTCGACCTCGCCGAGATCCCGAGTGGGCACGACGGCGGCGAGTTTGTCCGCGCAGAAGCGTGCGGGCGGTGTGAACTTTCGGCGCGTTGCTTCGGCCTGCGGCGCAGCTACGCCGAGCTTCATGGAACCAGCGAGGCGCGGGCGATCGTGCGGGGGGCCGAAATCGGCTGACGCCTCCGTCCGCGGTTCGTGCTTCCCCCTTCCCTCGTAGGGCGGTATGGAGCGTGCCGTGTCGGGGGTACGGAGCAAAAGGGTGCCGGGCGAGCGAGACAAGGCCACGACCGTTCTGTCCATGGTCGGCCTCCCTGCGCGGGGAAAGACGTACATCGGGCGCCGCGTGGCGCGTTACCTGAGCTGGCTCGGTCATCCGACCCGCGTGTTCAACGTGGGGAGTTACCGTCGCCGGCAGATCGGCGCGAGCCAGCCTGCCGACTTCTTCGCGCCGTCGAACAAGGAAGGCCGGCAGGTCCTGCACGACCTCGCCATGACGGCGCTCGACGACATGCTCGTCTGGCTGCGCGAGGGCGGCGAGGTCGGCATCTTCGACGCGACGAACAGCACGAAGGAGCGCAGGCGCCTCGTCGAGGAGCGGTGCCGCAAGGAGGGGCTGCCGGTCGTTTTCATCGAGTCGTTCTGCAACGACCCGGGGGTGATCGAGGCGAACGTCCGCGATACGAAGCTCAAGTCGCCGGACTACGTCGACATGGATCCGGACGCGGCGGCGCAGGACTTCCTGCGGCGCATCGCCCACTACGAGAGCATGTACGAGACGCTCGAGGATCCGAACCAGAGCTACATCAAGATCATCGACGTCGGCCGTCAGGTGATCCTGAACCGGATCCACGGCTACCTGCCCGCGCGCCTCGCGCCGTTGCTCATCGACCTGCACGTCTCGCCGCGCCCGATCTGGCTGACGCGGCACGGGCAAAGCGACTACAACCGGCACGGCCGCATCGGCGGTGATCCCGAACTCTCCCCGGCGGGTGAGGAGTACGCGAAGCACCTGGCGGAGTTCGTTCGGAAGAACGCGCCGCGGGATCAAGAGGTGTCGGTCTGGACGAGCACGCTGCGGCGGACGATCCAGACGGCGACGAAGATCACGCGGTCACCGCGGACCTGGCGGGCGCTCGACGAGATCGACGCGGGCGTTTGCGACGGGATGACGTACGACCAGGTGCGGATCGAGATGCCGGACGTGTGGGCTGCGCGGAGCGCGGACAAATTCCGGTATCGATATCCGCGGGGCGAGTCGTACGAGGACGTGATCCAGCGGCTCGACCCGGTGATCATCCAGCTCGAACGCCAGCGCTCGCCGACCTTGGTGATCGCGCACCAGGCGGTGCTTCGGGCGATTTACGCGTACCTGATGGACCGGCCGCCGGGTGAGTGCCCGTCGATCAGCGTGCCATTGCACACGGTGATTCAGTTGACGCCGACGGCGTACGGCTGCGAAGAGAAACGATTCGCGCTGCCGCCGAACGTGGAGGATCAGGGGGCGGGGGGATAGGTTTTACCAGGGAAACCATTCCCCCGGCATCGTTTGCCACGCCGTGAGGTCGTTTGGAGCGGCGCGCGGCCTGGCTTGGCCCTCAGGGCTCGTAACCGTAATACACGGACTCGGGTGAGCGTTCGGGAGCCTCTGTGTCCTCGGCCGGCGGTTTGGGGGTCAGGCGGAGGTGCTGGCGAATCGAGGAGATCCCGGTCTCGCGCTCCGGGAAGGGGAGACGCCACACGGAGTCCTTCACGCAGGCGCCGAACGAGGTTTCGCCCGGCGGCGAGATGAGCTTCACGTCGCCGACGAAGCCGTCCGCGCCCACGCGGAACTGGAGGTTGAGGTCGATCGGCTCGCCCGGGCGCTTGTCGAACTCGATGCGGTAGCAGTCCCGGATCTCAGCGTGGAGGACCGCGAGGCCGACGTCGACGTCTTCGCGTGTGAGGTTGCCCGAGACCCGGGCTTCTTCGGCTTCCTCCAGCGTCACGGTGTCCGACGCTTGCGCGTCGGGCGGCGATAACGTCGCGCGCGCGCGTGGCTTCAGAGGCTCGGCGACCGTCACGTCGAACACGGGGACCGACCGCGTCTCGCCGTTTCGCGTCTGCATCGTTCGCTCGACCGAGAGGATGGATGCGATGACGCCGCGGGCCTCTTCGAGCCGCGTGTCTGGCGACAAACGGATCATCGCGCGGTCACGCGTTCGATCCTGCGGGTCGTGGTGCGCGCCGTGGTCCTTCCAGAGGTCCGCCACCACCGCGGCCAGCACCGGGTGACGCACGTTTCCCGCCGCAGCTTCGCGGGGCGCGCGGCGCAGCGTGGTGACGATGTCGCGGATGCGCCACTTCAAGACGAACTCGTCGAGCGAGGCGTCGATGTCGAGGAAGCCAGGCGGAGGCGCGTGGGGCGCGTGGGTCTCGATGGGCTCGGCAGGCCCGAGGAGCGGCGGCGCGAGCGGAATGGCAGGCACGGCGATACGGGTGCCGAACCGCGGATCGGGCAGCGTGATGCGGAGGGGGGTGCTGAAGTAGCGGCCTTTGAGGAGAAGGTCGTACGAGCTGTCGTCGAGGCCGTCGAAGCGCACGGGCACGCCGTGCTCCCAGCGCGCCGGGGAGAACTGAAAGCCGAGCACGATCTGCGCGGGGGTCGTGGGCGGGAGCTCGGTCGGGAAAGGGCTCGCGAGATCCACGACGAGCGTGCCCGGAGGCAAGGACGGGTCCGCGAGGGAGACGCCGGGGTTCGTGGTGAGGCGGGTCTGGTCGGCGACGAGGGATTCGATGTGGCGGAGCGCGGCGTTCGTGGGGAGCACGAAGAGGGCCGGCGCGAGCGCGAGGAGGAATGTCACGAGCAAGGTGGGGCGCGCGCGGGAGAGGGCGCCCGTGAGGCCACGCGGCGGCATCGCGACGAGCGTCGTGAGGACGATCGGGAGGGCGAAGAGCGCGCCAGTGGCAGCGAGCTCGACCGTCGTGCGGCGGAGGTCGCGCGCGGCGCGCCCGAGCGCGGGGAGGGGGGCGCCCGGCGTCGAGAGGACGATGACCTCGCCCATCGCAGGCGCGAGCGACGCGAGGAGGACGCCGCCGATGCCGGCGCACGCGGCGGCGAGCAGGCGCGTGGCGGCATACCCGTCGCCGCGGTTCGTCCGCGACGCGCCGAGCACCACGGCGACGAGGCCCATGCCCGCGGGCAGCGCCGCGATCCAGCTCCCGACCGCATCGCGGCCGAGGTCGTCCTTGCCGAGGAGGCGCGCGACGAGCGCCGCCGCCGGGAGGGAGAGCGTGGCGACGATGAGCGCGGCGAGGGGGCGGTTGTCCTTGTTGATCGACGCCGTCACGCGTCCCGGCCGGAGCGAGAGCGCGGCGATGCCGAGCGAGATCGACGCGACGAGCAGGCCTGCGCCTTCGAGGGAGGCGCGGGTCGTCAGCGCGAAGGCGGCGGCGCGGGCGCGGTCGCCGAGGGAGAGATCGGGCGCGCTCGCGAGCGGATCGGGCATCCATGCGATCGAGGCCGCGAGCGTGATGGCCGCGAGGAAGGCGGGCGGGAGGCAGACGAGGGACGCCGAGGCGCGTCGCTCCGCGACGAAGCGAGCGAGCGCGACGGTCGCGGCGAGCGCGAATCCGAGCGCGAAGCCCACGGCGAGCGCGCCGCGTGGCTCGGCGAGGTGCAGGCTGAAGAAGGCGACGCGCACGAGCCCCGCTTCGGCTTCGGCGAGCAGGACGAGCGCGACGGCGATCGGCACGAGGAGCGTGATCGTCGCGACAGCGAGGTTTTGCCGCGTGCGTCGGGACGCGCGGCGGGCTCGCTCTTCGGGCTTGCCCGAGGCGTCCTTGTCAGCCACGCCGCGCAGCGTATCCGGACCGCGCCCCGCGCCGCGAGGGAAAAACCGTGGCAACGCGTCGCGGCCGTCGATACCCTGCACGGCATGCGCGCCGCGGGCGTCTTCGCGTGGGCCCTCTTGACGGCTGCGGCCGCGTCGGCCGAAGCATTCCCGGCCTACTTGCTGGGCAAGAGGGAGTCGAAGATCACGAGCAGCGCGACGACCGTGGTGATCGCGCGGCGCGGGACGCGCACCGTCGTCTCGATGCAGATCCAAATGGACTACATCGACTTGGCCGAGCCCTCCGCTGTCGACGACGAGTTCGCGCCCAGGACCTTCGAGGTCGAGATGATCGTGCCCGTGCCGGCCACGCTCGACCACGACGCGGTGCGGAGGCTCCCGAGCGACATCTTCGAGCGGCTCGAAGTGATCAGCGCGCCGCGGCTCGTCGAATCCTGGCAGCAGGATCCCTGCACCTACGCGGATATCGCCTCGATCGCGGCCCGCGACAAGGAGGGCGGCCCGAGCGCGCTGCCGGACGAGGGCGCTCTACGTGCCCGCGCCCCGGAAACGTCCCGCGTCCAGATCGACACGCCATTCGGGGCCTATGTCACGATCCTCGAAGCATCCGACCTGGAGCGTTGGATCGACGGATTTAGGCGTCCCCGTCGCATCCCGGAGAACGTTGCGACCGTGCTGCGCTCGTACAAGGAGGCCGGGTGGAAATTCCTCGTGTCGGATCTCCGCTTCTCGAAGGACGAGATGCGGAACGGCCGCGTCGTGCCCCCGCCCCTTCGATTCGAATACGACGCAGAGGCGGTCCGGCTGCCTTTGCGCCTCGGGCTCTCGAGCGCGGCGGGCACGCACGACCTCGTGGTGCACGTGTTCGCGGAGGACAGGTACGAGGCCGCGAATTTCCCGAACCTCACGATTCCCACGAACGTGGAGGTCGACGTGGCGGCCCGCGCGCACTTCGGTGAGCTCTACGCGTCGCTCTTCGACGCGACGCTCGACAAGAATCAAGGCGCGTTCGTGACCGAATACGCGTGGGACACGGAGTCGTGTGACCCGTGCCCTGGGCCCTTGCTTTCGCCTGAGGCGATGCGATTGCTGGGCGCGCCGTCGGGGATGGTCGTGCATACGCGGCTTCACGCGCGTTATCGCAAAGAGGCGCTCGGGGAGGACCCCGTGTTGCGGGTCGCGCCGCCGGTCCAGGGCGGGCGCGGCGGCGACGGGCAGGCGGCGGTGCCCGCGGAGGTGAGCACGTTTCAGGGGCGTTACGTTCTTCGCAACCGCTGGCAGGGCCCGGTGACGTGCCCGAACCCCGATTTCGACATCTGGGGCGGGCCGCCGCGCGCGGACCTCACGAGCGTGCGGCCCGCCGCGCCGTCGTCCGAGGTGGCGCGGGGAAAGGTCTATCTTTCAGCGATGGTGCGCGATTCCGTGCCCGCTGCCGGGATCGAATCGAAGCTTCGTCCGGACGGGGCCTCGGCGGGAAGGCGATTCTTGCTCGGCTTCGGCCTCGGCGCGGGCGCGGGGCTCTGCGGCACGATCGGCGTGGTATTGGCGGTGACCGGAAGAAAACGCGGTTCGCGCAGGAATTCGCCATAACACGAGCGCTCGATCCTCGCTTGACATCCCCTTCGCGGGTCGCATCATGAGCGATCCTCCGTGAATGCGGCGCGAAGGTGTATTCGCGGGTCCGGGACGGCTTCGACAGAACGGGAGATTCACGATGCGACGATATCTTGGTTATTCGATTCTCGGTTCGCTCGCTTGCCTCCTCGCGCTGAACGCGGGGTGCGAAGGCGAGGATCTCAACACGGGCGGCGCGGGCGGATCGGGGCTCACCACGAATACGGGCAGCGCCGGCGCGGGCGCCGGGACGGGCGGCGCGGGCGGGATCGTGCAGGAGAGCTTCATCCGGATCCATTATCGGCTGCAGGACGGCGGCGATCCGAAGTCGTGGGGCGTGCATTTCTGGGGCGCGGGCTCGACGTCGCCGGCGTGGGGAACGCCGCAGGTGTTCGACGGGACGGACGAGTTCGGCGTGTACACCGACGTGCGGGTGACCGTGACCGGCGACGCGGATGACGCGTGGCTCGGGCTCATCCCGGTGCAATGCTCGAACGGCGATTGCAAGAAGGACGTCGAGACGGGGGTTCGTTTCGTCGATCTCACGAAAAACGCCCAGGATGCGAACGTCGCCGAGTGCTGGATCACGCAGGGCCAGGCCGTCTCGACGACGCCGCCGGCGGCGGCGGGGCCGGCGTACGAGATCTCGCGGCCGAAGGATTTCATCGACCTCGGCAATGGCAGCGTGCGGATGATGTTCCGGGTGGCGAAGGGCTCGACGGGCACGGTCGAGTACGGCGCGGCTGCGGGCACGCTCGACAAGAAGGCGACGTGGACATCCGCGGACGACATCAACAAGAATGGCCTCGTGATCACGGGTCTGACGCCCGGGGAGGCCATGTATTACCGGATCTCGACGAAGCTCGACGTCGATGGGCAGACGCTCGAAGACACGTCGGACGTGCTTGATCTGAAGCCGATCTCGTATACGCCGATCACGGACGCGGCCGACTGGGCGTCGTGGGGCAGCAAGGGGATCATGTACCAGCTCATCGTGCGCACGTTCGCGGACGGCGGCGCGACGAAGGCGGTCGGCGATTCCAAGGCCGAGAGCGGCATCGATACGACGAAGATGGACGGCGTGGGTGATCTCGTCGGCCTGCGGAAGGCACTGCCGTACCTGAAGGAGCTCGGCGCCGACGCCATCTGGATGACGCCGGTCTTCAAGGCGAAGAGCTACCACGGCTACGACACGACGGATTTCTACGACATCGATCCGTCGGTCGGCACGATGAAGGATTTCACCGATCTGACGGCGGCGGCGCACGCCGCGGGGATCAAGATCATCCTCGATCTCGTGCAGAACCACGTGGCCGACGTGAACCCCTGGTTCGTCGCGGGCGCGGATCCGAAGCACGCCGATTACGACAAGTACCACGACTGGTTCGTCTGGTCCGATCAATACTCGAACATGCTGGCGGACGGGCACCCGTGGGACGGCTCGGCCGTGATGTGGGCGTGCAAGAACTACCAGTGCTACCACCAGATCTTCGGCGGCCCGATGCCGGAGCTCAACTACAGGAACCCCGCGGTGCGCGCCGAGATGAAGAAGATCTCGCAGCACTGGATCGATCTCGGGGCGGACGGGTACCGCCTCGACGCGTCGAAGCACATCGATCAATTCGACGACAACGCGAAGATCTCGCTCGACAAGCACGGCACGCACGTGTGGTGGAAGGAGTTCAACCATTTCGTCAAGAAAGAGGTCGTGCGGCCCGCGGGCTCGGCCGCGGTGCTCCTGACGGGCGAGAATCGCTGGGACGATCCGGCCCAGTACGGCGAGATGATGCCGTACGGGGGCGACATGGACTCGCAGTTCGACTTCCCGTTCCGCAGCATCGTCGGCAATTTCGTGAACGGGCAGGCGGGCGAGGCGATCGATTTCGTGGGGTACGTGAACAAGGTCCAGGCCGACCTCGCGGCCGGAGGCAATGGCGGCAGCCCGCACCATTACCTCGAGCGGTTCCTGTCGAACCACGACCTCGAGCGGCCGGCGACGCAATTCGAAGGTGCGGGCGCGGCGCTCGACGCGAAGCTGAAGCAGGCCGCGACGATCGTGCTCACCGTGCCGGGCATGCCGGTCATCTATTACGGGGAGGAGTTCGGCAAGAAGGGCAAGCGCGACAAGTTCCTCGGGAACGAGGCGTGGGACCGCGACGAGCTCATCCGCGAGCCGATGAGCTGGTTCGAGACGAACGTGTTCACCGGCGACAAGACGGCGGCGTGGAACATCGACGCGGCGGCCACGAACGAGGCGAACAAGGACGTGCTGCCCTTCGCGGGCGTGGGCATCACGGTCGCGCCGAACCCGGAGTACCCGTTCGTGAAGTTCATGGCGGAGCAGGAGCCGGCCTCGTGGGCCGCGCAAGAAACCGACGCATCGAGCCTCTTGCATCACTACCGGAAGCTCGTCGCGATCCGGAAGGCGCACGCGGTGTTCACGGACCTCGCCGCGACGATCACGCTCGTGAAGAACACGACCGACGTCTACGAATACAAGCTCCAGAGCGGCGCGGAGACGATCTCGGTCGTCCTGAACCGCACGTCGACGCCGCAGACGATCCCCTGGGGCGCCGCGGCGACGGAGCTCCTCAGCGGAATGACGGGCATGTCGTTCGATGTGCCCGCGTACGGGGCGATCATCGTGCAGAACAACTAAAAATGTACGGATGAGAAAAACACGGGCTGCGCCCTCCGAAGGCGAGGGCGCGGTGTCGTGTCGCTCGGCGGCCCCGTGCGCGGGGCTCGACGCCGAGCCGCGCATCGTGGTAGCGTCTCTTCGGTCGTTTGAAACCGTTCACCCTCATGGTTCTGGTGGTGTTCGGGCTCGTGGCGGCGGCGGTCGCTGCGAGGCTGCTGGGGCTCGCGATGCGTACGCGCAAAGCCCCGGAGTTCCTGCTCGGGCTTTCGATGTTGCTTCCGCTCGTGGGGTATTCGATTCAGGTCACGAGCGCGGTGACGCGAGGCGGCGCGCCCGCGCCGCTCGCCGTGGAGATCGGCGGGCTCGTCGTCGACATCGGATTCCTCACCGTGGCGGGCTTCGTGTGGCTCGTCTTTCGGCGCGAGGAGACCTGGGCCCAGGTGTTCGCGTTCCTGCTCGGGGCCTTTGGCCTCGCGATGCCCGTCGTGAACCACCTCGTTCCCTGGTCCAATGGATTGCCTTCGGCCCTCTGGCCCCGCGCGGTGCTGCGGACGCTTTGTTATGGCTGGGCCGCGGTGGAGGCGCTCCGGTATGCGACGCTCATGCGAAAGCGCGTGCGTTTCGGGCTCGCCGAGCCGCTCGTGGCCGATCGGTTCGGCCTCTGGGGGTTCGGTTATCTTTGCGCCGCGCTCATGCTCGACGGCCTGACCGCGGGCGGCGCGCTCCACGTGCTGCAATCGCGCTTCGCCGACGTGTTTTTGGTGGGCGGCGCGGCGTTCGGGGTGCCGGCCATGCTTGCCTTCGGATTGAGCTTTTTCCCGCCGGTCGCGTACGTGCGATACGTCGAGCGACGGCTCGGCGCGGAGGTCGCATCATGAGCGAGGGTTCGCGTGTATTTGAGCGCGTCGCGGAGGAGCTCGAGCGGCTCTCGAAGCTGACCCGGCTGGAGGCGCGGGGGACGTTGCGGATCGCCCTCCGGGAGGCGGGGTTTTTGCCGAAGAACGTGACGCCTCGCTCGATGACCGTGGTCCTCGAAAGGACGCTGCCGCCATTGCTGCTCAAGCGCGGCGTGCGGGAGGCGGCGATGATTTGTTACCAGATGTGCATCCTCGTGCGCGAGACGATGGGGATGGAGTCGGCCGAGGTGGAGACGCCGGAGCGGGTGTTTGCTCGGATCGGGCGCGCCACGATGCCGCCGTCCTCGCCGGGGGCGGACGGGGGGCGCACCCCGACAGGGCGCCTCTCCGTGGTGCCGGGGCCCATCAAGAAGCTCGGGTCGTGAGCGTCATCGCGCCGGCAATGCCCTGCAAGGGCACTTTTTAGACCGACCCTCTCGCTGAAGAGATCTTTCCCCCGCCGCGCGGACCGTCGAACATGGACGGCGTGGCAGGGGGATCATCGAGCGGGGTGTCAGCTCCGAGCTCCCCAGGCCGTTCGGCCTTCGTCGGCTCCGGAGGACCATGTCCCGCTCGCTGGATCGAATCAGGGCGTTCGCGAAGAATCACTCCCTGCCGCTGCGCGCGGCGATCGGCCTGCTCGTGCTCGTCGCGAGCCTCGCCGTGTTCATCGCGTCGCAGCGCGTCCCGCCGGTGCGCGCGGGCGTCGTCGACGCGCGGCTCGAGCTCGCGGCCGGCGAGGTGCGGCTCGTCGAGGCCGGCAAGGCAAGCACGGTGATCTCGGGCGCGCCGCTGCCCGCAGGGGCGGAGCTCGCCACGGGGACCGGGGCGCGTGCGCTCGTGCGGCTCTCGGATGGATCGTCGCTCTTCCTGCGCGGCGACGCGACGGTGCGGCTCCAGCCGGACGGTGCCGAGATCGTGGCCGGCGAGGTGTGGCTCGACGCGCCGCCCTCGGAGCGCGGCGGCCTCAAGCACAAGGCCGGGGACGCGACGATCGCCGCGGCGGACGCGGGGCTCTCGATCCGACGCGTGGGCGCGGAGGTCGTCGTCGTGGTGACGCGGGGGCTCGCGGTGCTCACGTCGCCGGGCGGGCGCGTGGAGGTGAGCGCCGGGGAGCAGGCGCAGGCGTCCGGGAACGACAAACCCAAGATGAGCCCGGTGCTCTTCTGGGACGACTGGACCGGCGGCATGGGCGACGGCCGTCCGCTCGCGGGCGCGGGCAGCGGCGCGGGCCGGATCTACGGCGTGAGCCCGGGTCTTCCTGGAGAGAAAGCGAAGGTGCTCGAAGTCAGCCGCCAGTCCGTGCGCGCGGTGATCCGCGAGGGGCTCGCCGAGACCGAGGTCGATCAGACGTTCGGCAACCCCGGCGGCGGCGTGCTCGAAGGCTGGTACTGGTTCAGCGTGCCGGAGCGGGCGATCGTGACGTCGTTCGCGGTCGAGACGAACGGCGTGCTCGTCGAGGGCGAGGTGACCGAGCGCAAGGAGGCCGCGGCGCGGTATGCGACGGCCGTGGCGACGGGGCACTCGCCCGCGCTGCTCGAATGGGTCGATGGGCGCACGTATCGCTCGCGGATCTACCCGATCCCGGCGTCGGGCGCGCGCCGCGTGGTGCTGCGGTACCTCGAGGTGTTGCCTTCGCAGGGCGGCAAGCTCGAGTACCTCTACCCGATGCGCGGCGAGGATCCCGCGCGGATCGGGGAGTTTTCCCTGGAGGTGGATCTCGGGGTGGCGGGCTCGAAGATGCGGATCGCGAGCCTCGCGGACGCGGTGGTCGAGGACGGCGGGCGGCGCGTGACGATGCGCCGGAGCGGGTATCTGCCGCGCGCGGACTTCCAGCTCGAAGCGACGCCGATCGAGCCGCAACAGCGAGCCGCGCTCACGGTCGCGCGCTTCGCCGCGGGTGCGGATCGGGCCGACTACGTGATGGCGCGGTACGTGCCGGACATCGACTGGGCGGCCGTGCCTGCGCCGCCGGGCGACGTCGCGGTCGTGGTCGATACGTCGGCGTCGGGGGACGAGGCGGTGCGGCAGCAGAAGGCGGCCGCGGCGGAGGCGATCCTGCGGGCGCTCTCGCAGAAGGATCGGTTCGTCCTGATCGCGATCGACTCGGCGCCGACGGTGCTCTGGCCGAAGGAGGGGCTCGCCGAGGCGACGGACAAGGAGATCGCGGCGGCGCTGGCGCGGCTCGCGGAGCATTCATCCGGCGGCGCGACGGACCTCGGCGCGTTCTTCGACGCGGCGCTCGGGCGGTTGCACGGGACCGAGCAGCCCGCGGTGGTTTACATCGGCGATGGGTTGCCCACGTCGGGCGAGGTGAGCGGCGACCGGCTCGCGGAGCGGCTCCGGCGCAGCCTCTCGACGTCGCGGGCGCGCCTCTTCACAGTGGCCGTGGGGAGCCAGAGCAACGTGGGGCTCTTGCGCGAGCTTGCGCGGCAGGGCGGCGGGCAGAGCTTCCGCATCGATCGGATGGAGACGGCGACGAGCGAGGTCTTGCGGCTCGCGAGCGCGATCAAGACACCGACGATCACCGAGCTCTCGATCGATCTCGGCGCGGGGCTCGACGAGGCGATGCTCACGGCGAGCGGGAAGGTCTCGCGCGGCGAGGAGGTGCTCCTGTTCGCGCGGACGCACCACGCGCTGCCGGCCGAGGCGACGGTGAAGGGCCGCGTGGGCGGGAAGGATTTTGCGAAGAGCTACCCGATCACGCTCGCGCAGGGGACGAGCACGTCGCTCGTGCCGCGGCTCTGGGCCGCGGAGAAGGTGCGGCGGCTGCTCGGCGAGGTGACGGATCCCGAGGAGCAACGCGGCAAGATCGTGGAAGTCGGGCTCGAATACGGGCTGATGACGCCGTTCACGAGCATCCTCGCGCTGGAGAGCGAGGCCGCGTATGCGCGGCAAGGGATCCGGCGGAGGTCCTCGCCGCTGCGGGGCGTGCGGCTCACGGCGCTCGATGCGCGCACGGAGCGGGCGCTGATGGATGCGGCGCTGAACCCGGCGCCCGCGGTCGCGATGGGGTGCAGCCTTCGCAAGGAGGAAGCGCCGTCGGAGAGCGTGGCGGCCGTGCCTGCGCCGCTGGTGGTCGACGACAAGCCGATGGACGGGCCGAACCAGACGCCTCCAGCGACGGTGATGGCGACGGCGACGCCCACGGAGCCCGAGCCTGCCGAGAACGCGCTTTCGCCTGCGAAGCCCGCGCCGGGCGGCGGGGGCGGGGCGTTCCGCGGGAACGCCCAGCGCGAGGAGCTCGACGGGCAAGAGATCGCGGGCAAGCGGTCGATGGTGACCGGGTCGGCGAACGAGGAGCAGCCGGCGATCGACAAGGCGAAGGGTCGCGCGCCCGAGGCGCCGCCGCCGCCCCCGATGGCGACGTCGACGTCGCAGTTCGAGGCCACGAAGAAGCTCGCGGAGGGGACGACGCCGCGTGTTCCGCCGCCGCCGGTCACGTCGCCGGTCACGCCGTGCAGCGACGTCGCGCGGAGGCCCCTCGCGGACCGCATCGTGATGTGGTCGAAGCGGCTGCGCGGCGAGCTCGACGGCAAGACGCTGGTGTCGCGGTACCAGGCCGCGCGCGGCGCGTGCGAGATCCCGGACTGGCGCGCCGAGCAAGCGCTGCTCGACCTCCTCCAGCGCAAGGCCCGCACCGAGGACGCCGTGACCACGCTGCTCGCGCACTTCGAGCCCGTGCCCGACACGCGCGCGTACGTGGCGCAGGCGATCCTCCGCCGCACGGTCGATCCGCGCATCGCCGCGTCCGTGCGGCGCACGCTCTTCGGCGAGAAGATCGCCTGGGATCAGGTCGACGCGGAGCTCGCCGCGATCGACGGCGTGGACGCGAAGCTCGCGAAGCTGCGCGAGCGGATGCTCGTCGCGCCCGGGGATCCGCAGGGCGAGCTGCGGGTCGTGCGGCTGCTCGCGGAGGCGGGCAAGAAGGACGACGCGCTCGCGCAAGGCCGGAGGCTCCGCGACCGTGGGTTCATGAGTCCCGACCTCGCGCTCGCGCTCGGCGACGTGCTCGCGGCGCAGGGGTTTCAGGACGAGGCGCTCCGCACGTACTCGGAGATCGTGGAGTTCGACGCGCAGAGCCCCGAGTCGCGGCGGCTGCTCGGCGACGTGTTCTTGCGGAACGCGTGGTACGGCGCGGCGTACCGGCAATACAAGACGCTCACGGATCTGCCGACCGCGGACGCGCCGAGCTTCTTGCGGCTCGCCCTGGCGGCCGCGGGCAGCGGGCGCGTGGACGAGGCGCTGCGTTTGGAGCGGCAAGTTGCTTCGGCCGAGGGCACGCCGGGCCCGCGGGATCCGCGGCTCTGGGCGCGGCTCTGGGCGGCGGCGCACCTCGCGCGGCTGCTCGAAGGCGAGGGCAAACCCGTGGAGCCGGGCCTCGCCGAGGGGCTCTCGCGCAAGCTGAAGGAGCTCTCCCTCTTCAGCGGTCCGAGCGCGCTCGCGGTCCTCACGTGGGAGGATCTCGACACGACGCTCGGCCTCGTCGGCAAGCAGGGCGAGGGGGAGGCGACGCTCGCCGAGCTCTCCGACGCGGCGTCGATCGGGATCTCGGCGGTGGAGCTCCCGCTCGGCGACGAGGCGCGCCTCGTGTTCCTGGCGCGCTTCCGCAAGGCGAGCCCGGGGCGCGAGGTGCCTGTCGCGCTGCACCTGATCGCGTGGGACGGGAAGGCGTTTCGTGTGACGATCCGCAAAGCGAAGCTCGGGGTGAAGGACATGGAGGTCTCGCTTCCGTCCTTCAACCCCGGCCTCTGAGTCCCTCACCCCCAGCCCCTCGCCCGCTGGGCGAGGGGAGGAGAGGCGCATGATCGAGATCACCTTTCTCGGGCAGCTCGTCGCGACGATCGCGGGCGCTTTGGCGTTCGTCTCGTTGCTCCTCGTGCTCGCCGCGAGCGCCTACGTGCTCGGCGCGGCCGCGAAGGGGCTCGAAGGGCTCGCCACGCCGCGCGGCGTGCTGCCCGAGGTCGTCGCGGGCCGCGCGCGGATCCTGCGATCGATCGCCTTGATCCTCGGCGTGCTCACGTTCGCCTTCGTGATCGCGACGTCGACCATCGGAGGCACGCTCGCCACGCTCACGTTCGCCGCCGCGCTCGGCATGCTCGCGCGGAGCGTGACGCTCGCGCTCACGATGCTGGCGATGCGGACGGCCGCGCGGCTCGAAGGCGGGCGTGTCGTGCAGACGAAGGCGCTCTCGGCGGCGCGGGCCGTGGAGACGGCGGCGCTCGAAGCGAAGGCGAAGAAGCGGCTCGCGGGCGAGGATTTGCGCGGGGAGCTGCGCGCGGCGGATGCGGCGTTGACGAGGCTGCGCGAGGCGCTCGGGACGCTCGTGGATACACGCGCGGCGCTCGGGCAGAAGCTCCAGAAGGGGAGCGGACAAGGGGAGGCGCGGCTCGTGCCGGAGGTCGCGCGCATGCGGGACGAGCTCACGTTGCGGATCGAGCTCGGGGAGCGCGTGCTCACGGCGGCCGAGGCCGCGGCGTTCCGGCTCGCGTGCGCGCTGCCGATCAAGAAGCTCGTGCGAAGGCGGCCCGCGGAGATCGCGGGGCTCGATCCGGCGGCGCCGGGTGATCCGGCGGCGCGGCTCGTCGCGGCCACGGCCGCGATCGACGGTTACCTTGCGGCGATCGCGGAGGCGCGCGCCGAGCTCGAAGAGGTCACGACGCGGCGGCCGACGCTCCCGCCGCCCGCCCCGGACGCGGCCGACGAGGACGACGACGACGGGCGCGCGAAGGATCCGCTGGCCCACGCGCGGGCGGACCTCGACGTGATCGAGGCGGCGTATCGATCGCTGCGGGAGCGCGCGGAGCTGACGCGGCTCGGGCTGCAAGCGCAGAAGGGCCTGGCCGAGGTGGCGAGCGCGGCGGGCGTGGTGTCGAAGCAGGCGCAGGTGTTTGGCCTCGACGAGCGGGAGTTTGGCCTCTTGCTGGACGACGTGGCGCGGGCCGAGCGGGTGTCCTCGATCGAGCCGCCGGGGCGCGACGAGGACCTGCGGGTGCTGGTGGATGCATTGTCGCGGGGGACGAGCGCGCTCGACCAGGATGACCGGGCGTCGCTGGGCGGGGTGGTCGCGGCGCTGCGCTCCATTGGGTGAGGCGGACCCCGCGCGTCCGCATGTCTTCTTCCTAGTCCCGACCTCGCACAAGAAAGGACGATTCATGGCCCTCCGAACGCCTCGTCGGCTCCGCTCGTTCATGCAACGCACGTCCCTCCTCCTCGTCGCGGGCCTGCTCACCGCATGCACGGAGACGCCCGCGCCGGGCGTTTCGCCGGCGCCGCCCACGCAGCGGACCGACGCTCGGTTGTCCGGGCCCCTCGACCTTGACGTGACGGCGCGTGACGCGCGGCGGGCGTTTCGCGCCGAGGGATCCCGATGGGTCGGCGCCGGGCCGACCCATCACGTCTCGGCCACGGTCGAGGGCTTCGACGTCGCCCCCCTCGCACCTTCGGCTCGCGGGGCGGCGCGCGCGGGGGCGCCCCTGCGGATCGAGAGGGCGCGCATCACGCGCGGCGCGCGCGAACTCTTGCGCGGCACGCCCACGGGCCGGATCGAACGAGGCCACCACCTGGCCATCGAGGCGGGCGACGTCACCGAGCACATCGACAACCGCGAGGACGGCGTGGAGCTCTCTTATGGGTTCGCGCGTGCGCCCGAGGGCGAGGGGGATCTCTCCGTCGTGCTCGCGACCGGCGGCGAGCGGTATGTCGGCGCGACGCCGCAGGGATTGCATTACGTGGACCCCGCGACCGGGCTCGGCGTGCGGTTCGGGCGCGCGACGTGGATCGACGCGCGCGGGACGAGGACCCACGTCGAGGCGCGCGTCGAGGACACGCGGATCGTCTTGCGTGTCCCCGACCGCGTGCTCGCCACGTCCGTGTATCCGGCCGTGCTCGACCCGATCCTGAGCGCGGAGATCGCGGTGGACGAGCCGGTGAATGGCCTCGGCACGGGCATCCACAGGGATCCGGCCGTCGCGTGGAATGGGAGCCGTTATCTCGTGGCCTGGGAGGTGAGCCGGTTCCTCGATCCCATCTCGGAGAGACGAATCTACGCCGCGCGTGTCGGCCCGCAGGGGGACGTGCTCGACCTGTCCGGCATTCCGCTGGCGAACGCGGGGGAAAATCCGTCTCTCGCGAGCGACGGGAATGGGTATTTTCTCGCGTACGACACCGCCTTCCCCGCGCCCGCGGGGATGATGGGCCTCTACGGCCAGCGCCTCGACGCGAATGGTCAGCCGGTCGGCGCGCCGATCTCGTTGTCGCCGTCCGGCACCGATGGCCAGGTGGTCTTCGACGGGACGAATTATCTCGTCGCCTGGAGTGGCCTCAACGACAAGACGGGATATTACGCGCGCGTCACGCCGTCCGGGCAGGTCCTCGATCCGAATGGCGTCGTGTTCGGCGCGGGGACGGTCCGGACCCTGCGCGTCGCGACGAACGGCGCAGGGGCCTTGCTCGCGTGGGACAGCCCGGGGTTATCAAAGGCCCACCTCGCGCGGGTTGATGCCCAGGGCGTCTTGCTCGATCCCGTGGCCCTTCCGGTCCTGCCCGACCCGCTCCTCGGGCAGCATCAGCCCACGCCTCTGTGGATGGGATCGTCGTATTTCGTGGGGTATATCCAGTCTACCATCGAGGAGCGGACAGTCGTCGCGGCGCGCTTCGACCCGCAGCAGGGCACCTTTCTCGATGCCGCGCCGATTCCCCTCATCGATCCCAACGGCAAGGAGCTCACCGAGCTCGACGTGACGACCGACGGCACGAACGCCGTCGTGACCTGGAGTGATTACCTGCCCGACCTGGCGGCGCATCCGCTCCGGCGGGCGCGTGTCTCGCCCCAGGGGTCCGTGCTCGATTTCAACGGCGTCTTGTATGCGCCGCGCGGGACCGTGGCGCGGGGCGCTTCGAATGGCGCGCACGCGCTCCACGTGTGGCGGAATGCCTACTTCGACAATTTCTACCCGGACGCCCTCTCCGTGGAGGCCCTGCGCTTCGACGCGAATGGCCAGGCGCTCGAGCCCGCGCCCATCGTGGTGTCGCGCGGGGCGAGCGAGCAGCGTGCGCCCGCGGTGGCGTTCGACGGCCAGAACTTCGTCGTGGCCTGGTCGGACGGGCGTGATCTCGTCGCGAAGCAGGAGACGAACTTGTATGCGACGCGTATCGATCCCTCGGGCATGGTCGTCGATGCGAGCGCCATTCAGGTGGATGACGGGGCGTACGACGTGATCCACCCGGCGGCCGTATTCGACGGGACGAATACGCTCCTCTCGTGGTTCGAGTGCCACATCTATTACGACGGCACGGACTGCGGGTTACGCGCGGGCCGGCTCAGCCCGCAGGGCGTGGTGCTCGACACGCCTGCGACGGAGATCCTGGGCTTCGATGGGTACGGCGACCGTGTGGCGCTCTCGGTGGGCGGCGGCGCGACGCTCGTGGCCGCGAGCAGCTATGACGAGCTGCTCGCGACGACGATCGACGGGGCGGGGCAGCCATCGGGCACGCTGGCGTCGTTTGCGCCGGACGCCCGCCCCGAGGCGCTCAGCGCGTCGTTCGACGGCGTGCATCACCTCGTCGTATGGCAAAACGCGGCGAAGCAAATCGTCGGCAAGCGCTTCACGCCGCAGGGAAGCGCCGTGGATGCGATGCCGATGGCCCTTTCAGGGACGCTCGCCGCGCCGGCCGGGGCGTCCGTGTCCTTTGATGGAACGAACCATGTCGTCGTGTGGGTGGACGGGGAGGGCGTCTTCGGGGCGCGGGTGAGCCCTGCGGGGGCCGTGCTCGATGCCGCGGCGGTGCCGCTCGCGAGCGCGCCGGGATGCGCGCACGTGGGGCTCGCGGGGCGCGGCGTGGTCGCGGACGGGGGGCGCACCGTGATCGGAGTTCGCACGTGTGGGCAGGGCGCGACGGACGTGCATGCGCTCGTGGTCGACGGCATGCTCGCGCCGATCACGACGCTCGTGATCACGAGTGATGGCCACCCCGAGGGCCTCCCGGCGCTCGCCTCGACGAATGCGGGCAAGGTGCTGGTGGCTTATCCGCAATTCCATACGGAGGCGCCCTTCGGGACGTCGCGGGTCCTGGCGAAGGTCGTGGATTTCACGGCCTGCACGATGGATGCGCAGTGCAACGGCGGCGTGTGCGTCGATGGGATTTGCGTGGGGGAAGGGAATGGCGCCGGTGGAATGGGCGGGTCCGGTGGAATGGGCGGCGCTGGCGGAATGGGCGGCGCTGGTCCGGGCTCTGGCGGGACGGGCGGCGTGGGCGGCGCTGGCGGAATGGGCGGCTCTGGTGGCGTGGGCGGGTCCGGCGGCATGGGCGGCGTGGGTCCGGGCTCTGGCGGTTCGGGCGGGACAGGCGGCTCCACCGTGCCGGGAGGCGGGGCCGAATGTGACTGCCGCGCCGCGGGTCATGGCGGGTCGTCCGGGATGCCGCTCGCGGCGGCGGCCCTTGGGCTCGTCGCGGCGATGACGCGGCGGGGCCGTCGGGAGGGGCGTAGGCCCTGACCGCGGGAGGGTCGTGGCCGTCTCGGAGGCTTGTGGACGATGCCGATGGGAGGGTCGCGACCGTCTCGGAGGCTGGTCGACGATGCCTGCGGGAGGGTCGTGACCGTCTCGGCCGCTTGTCGACGATGCTTGTGGGAGGGTCGTGACCGTCTCGGAGGTGGGTCGATGAGGTCTGCGGGACGGGCGTGACCCTGTCGGAGGAGGCTCGGACGATGCCTGCGGGAGGGTCGTAACCGTCTCGGATGCTTGTCGACGATTCTTGCGGGAGGGTCGTGACCGTCTTGGAGGTGGGTCGATGAGGTCTGCGGGAGGGATGTGACCCTGTCGGAGGAGGCTCTGACGAGGTCTGCAGGAGGGTCGTGACCCTCTCGGCGGCTGGTCGCCGAGGGTTGCAGGAGGGTCGTGACCCTCTCGGCGGCTTGTCGCCGAGGGTTGCGGGAGGGTCGTGACCACCTCGGCGGCTTGTATCGGGGGAGGCCCGCCATGGTCTGCACGCTATTGCAAACAAGGCACCACGTGACGTAGGACCCCCGCGTGTCCGAGTTCCACGGCGGCTTCTTCGTGCGGTCGGTCGATGCAGGGGTGGCGGAGCCGATTCGCAAGGCACTTGCGAGCGCGCTCACGGCGCGGCGCGTCGATCTCGAGCGCAATCACCTGACGTTCGCGGCCCGGCGCGGCTGCCCGGTGATGCACGTCGCGGTGCGCGGCGCGGTCGCCGACGGCAAGGACTACGCGTTTTTCCACGAGCAGAACGCCGACCTCGGCGCGGACGTCGCGCGGGCCGCCGGCGTCGAGGTATGGGCGTACCACTACGAGAACCAGGTCGGCACGGAGTCCGTGCGTGCGTTCGGCCCCGACGGGACGAAGCTCCGCGAGGTGTCCTGTCGCTGGGACGATCTCGCCAAGGAGCTCGGCGGCGATCTCGACCGCGCCGAGCGCGCCAAGCGGCTGTTCGAGGCCGCCCCGCTCGGCGCGCTCGCCAGGACGCTCGGCATTCCGCGCAGCGTGCTCGACATGGCCCTCGGGTACGACACGCCGACGGTCGAGGTCGCGCTCGTCGGGCCGAGCTGCACGGACGCCATCGCCGCGTACCTGGCGCAGCCGCTGCGCAGCCTGTACGGCGGGCTTTCACCGGCGACGCTGACGGGCGAGCTCGATGTCGCGCAGACCTTCTACTTCCCCGCCTGGATGGTCGCGGAGATCGAGGGGCTCGCGGGCCGCCTCGACGTCCCGGTGGGGACGATCGCGTGGGCCGCGTGGGAAGCCGCGAAGCTCGAGCTGCATCACACGACGCCGATCTGCGAGGGGGGCGACGCGTCAGGCCCCGCTCGTTTCCTGCCGGCCCCGCCCGCCCAGCCGCCTCAGGCGATCGAGGTCCCGCAGCTCGTGTCGGTGTCCGCGAAGGCGCTGGAGACGCCGCCGACGTCCGACAAGAAGGTCAAGCGGACCCTCGCGGTGCCGAGCCGCGTGCTCGACGAGGTTCGCGTGTTCTCCACGGCGACGGACCGCAGCTTGTCGTGGTCGTTGGAGACGGCGTACCTCGCCGCACGCGAGCGGCTGCACGCCGCGACGGCGCGCAGCTAAAGCCACGACCCTCGGAGGCAGGTCGACGAGGCCTGCGACAGGGCTCTAGACATCGCGCGTCACCTGCGACAGGACGCAGGGATGGGGGAAACGTTCGATCCGAACGAAACCGACGCCCTTCGCGCCGAGGTGGCGGGGCTGCGTGCGCGGCTCGCCGCAGCCGAGACGGCGCTCACCGAGGCGCGCACCGCCGAGGCGGAGCTCCGGGCCATGTTCACGGCCATGACGGACGTGGTGATCGTCATGAACCGGGAGGGGCGGTACCTGAAGATCGCGCCGACCGGGGCCGATCTCCTCTACAAGCCGAGCGGTGATCTCCTCGGCAAGACGCTGCACGAGGTCATGCCGCCGGCGATGGCCGATTTCCTCCTGTCCCACGTCCGCGCGTCGCTGGAGCAGCAGGGGCTCGTGAACCTCGAATACAGCATGCCCGCCGGCGGCCGGGAGATCTTCTTCAGCACCAACATCACGCCGATGTCGGACGACGTGGCCATCGTCGTCGCGCGCGACGTCACCGACCGCAAGCGCGCCGAGGAGGCGCTCGCCGAGGGGATACGCCGGCAGGCCGTGATCGACGCCCAGGAGGCGGCGCTCTCCGCGCTTTCGACGCCGCTCATCCCCGTCACCGACGAGATCGTGGTGATGCCGCTCATTGGCGTGCTCGACGCGCAGCGCGTGCAGCAGGTCATGGATACGCTGCTCCGTGGCGTCACCGAGCGGCGCGCGCGCACGGCCATCCTCGACATCACGGGCATTTCGGTCGTCGATACGGAGGTGGCCGACGCGCTCGTCCGGGCCGCCCGCGCGGTGCAGCTCCTCGGCGCGAGGGTGGTGCTCACCGGCGTCCGGCGCGACGTCGCGCAGACGCTGGTCGAGATCCAGGCCGACCTCGGCGGCATCGTCACGCGCAGCACGGTCCAGAGCGGGATCGCCTTCGCGATGGCCCGCGCCGGCTGATCGCCCCCGTTCCCGCGATCGGCTCCCTCGTGCTATCCCCGCCCCCGCGATGCGCCGCAGGACCCCCCATGCCATCCAGGTCGAGCTCGCGCAGAAGCGGCTCCTCGCCCGGCTCGCCGGCCTCGACCACGCCGCGATCGTACGCGCGCTCAGCCCCTTCCTCACGCCCGAGCGCAAAGCCCGCTTCGACGCGGTCTTCGCCTCCCGCCTCGGCAACGTGACCGTGCTCATGGACGCGCCCTACGACCCGCACAACGGGGCCGCCGTCCTCCGGTCGTGCGACGCATTCGGCGTGCAGCGGCTCCACGTGGTCGAGCGCGGCGGCATCTCGTTCCTCGCGGCCCGCGAGGTCGCCCGCGGCTCCGAGCAATGGGTCCACGTGCGCACGTATCCCACGGGCCGAGCGGCCCTCGACGTCCTCGCCGCGTCCGGCCACGAGCTCGTCGCGACGCATCCGCAAGGCGAGCTCATGCCCGAGGATCTTCGTTCGATCCCGAAGGTGTGCCTCGTCCTCGGCAACGAGCGCGACGGCATCCACGAGGAGCTCGTCGCCGCCTGCAAGCGGAGCGTGCGTGTCCCGATGCGGGGGTTCGTGGAGAGCCTGAACGTGAGCGTCACGGGCGCGATCCTGCTTCAGCACGCGACCTCGGGCCGGCAAGGGGATCTGCCCGAGGAGGAGTTACGCGCGCTGCATGCCCGCGCGATGATCCTGACGATCGATCACGCGGCGGAGGTTCTTCTCGCGAATGGGATTTCACTCGGGGAGGATGCGCTCGGGGTCGAGGGGGCGGAGGGGTAGCGCGCAGGGACATTTCCACCTCGCTTGCCCCTTCCGGCGAAAGTCGATAGCCTGTGCGGAACGACGATTGTCGGCTGTTTTCGATCGTCCGGGAGTCCTCGTGCCTGCTCCGCCTGCGCCGCCGAAACCGCCTGCGCCGCCTCGCGCGGCACCCCCTGCACCCGGCGCGATCGCGCGCCCTTCCGCGCCGCCTCCCAGGGCCACGGGAACGGTGCCGATGCCCGTGCACCCCGGCCCCGCGGCAAACCCCGCGCCGCCGCCGCCCGTGTTCGCGGATGCGCCCTTGCCCTCCGCCATCGCCACGGTGCCGTTCCCGAGCCCCCTCGAAGCGCCCGCGCCCGCCGCGCCGTCGCCGCCGCGCCCCGCCGCAGGGGCGCCCGCGCCCGCGCC